>NZ_JBWKZF010000014.1:0-142132 GCF_059424195.1 Caulobacter sp. GW456-12-1-14-TSB4 | reverse complement strand
ACCATGAGCCTCGTCGCCACCCCCACCGCCGGCCCGCAACTGCTGACCCCGACCGACCACACCCTGATCATGATCGACTTCCAGTCGCAGATGGCTTTCGCGACCCACTCGATCTCGGCCACCGAGCTGCGCACCAACACCGCCCTGGTCGCCCGGTCCGCGGCCGGCTTCGGCGTCTCGACCATCCTGACCACGGTCGCCGAGAAGAGCTTCTCGGGCCCGATGTTCGACGAGATCAAGGACGCCTTCCCCGGCGAGGCGGCCATCGACCGCACCTCGATGAACACCTGGGAAGACGCCAACGTCATCGCCAAGGTCAACGAGATCGGCAAGCCGCGCATCGTGCTGGCCGGCCTGTGGACCGGCGTCTGCATCGTCGGCCCGGCCCTGTCGGCCCTGGCGCAAGGCTTTGAAGTCTACGTGATCGCCGACGCCTGCGGCGACGTCTCGGCCGAGGCCCACAACCGCGCCATGGACCGCATGGTCCAGGCCGGCGCCCGCCCGATGACTTCGCTGCAATATCTGCTGGAGCTGCAACGCGACTGGGCCCGCGGCGAGACCTATGAGCTGACCACCGGCATCGCCCGCACCTATGGCGGCGCGTATGGCCTGGGCATCACCTACGCCAAGACAATGTTCGGCGCTTCGGAAGGCCACGCCACCGCCGCCTGACGTCCGTTTCGAGGCGGGGTTGTTCAAGACCTCGCCTCCCCTTCAGTTCACGGAGCGTCGGTCATGAAACCTTACCTGCTGTCCCTCGGCGCCGGCCTGCTCGTCGGCGTGATCTACTCGCTGCTCAATGTCCGCTCGCCCGCCCCGCCGGCCATCGCCCTGCTGGGCCTGATGGGCATGCTGCTGGGCGAGCAGGCGATCCCGATCGCCAAGCGCCTGCTGACCAAGGCCCCCGTTGTGTCCTACCTGAAGGCGCCCGAATGCGCCGGCCAGGTGCTGGGCCCGCAGGCCATTGATCCGCAGAAGCCGGAGGGCCAGGCATGACCCTCAATCGCCGCCAGACGGTCGCGCTCGGCGCGGCTTCCCTCTTTTCCAGTCCCGCTTTCGCCCGGAGCCCCGGCATGACCGACCTGCTGCTGATCAACGGCAAGTTCACCACTCTCGACCGCAGCAACCCGCGCGCCGACGCCGCCCTGGTCCGCGACGGCAAGTTCGCCGCCGTCGGCGAGGAGGGGGAGGTCCGTAGCCAAGCCGGCCCGAACCCGACGATCATCGACCTGAAGGGCCGCCGGGTGATCCCGGGCCTGATCGACAGCCACATGCACATCATCCGCGGCGGGCTGAACTACAACATGGAGCTGCGCTGGGACGGCGTGCCGACCCTGGCCGACGCCATGGCCATGCTGAAGAAGCAGGCCGCCAACACCCCGCCGCCGCAGTGGGTGCGCGTCGTGGGCGGCTTCACCGAGCACCAGTTCGTCGAGAAGCGCCTGCCGACCCTGGACGAAATCAATGCCGCAGCCCCCGAAACGCCGGTGTTCATCCTCCACCTCTACGACCGCGCGTTGCTCAACCGCGCCGCCCTGCGCGCCGTCGGCTACACCAAGGACACGCCCAATCCACCGGGCGGCGAAATCCAGCGCGACGCCTCGGGCGAACCGACCGGCCTGCTGCTGGCCCAGCCGAACGCCACGATCCTCTATGCCACCCTGGCGAAGGGTCCGAAGCTGCCCGAGGACTACCAGCTGAACTCCACGCGCCACTTCATGCGCGAGATGAACCGCCTGGGCGTGACCGGCGTGATCGACGCCGGCGGCGGCTTCCAGAACTATCCGGACGACTACGCGATCATCGAGAAGCTGCACGCCGACGACCAGTTGACCCTGCGCATCAGCTACAACCTGTTCACCCAGAAGCCGAAGGCCGAGCTGTCGGACTTCCAGTCGTGGTCCAAGCAGGTGAAGCCCGGCCAGGGCGACGACAAGTACCGCCACAACGGCGCGGGCGAGATGCTGGTCTACAGCGCCGCCGACTTCGAGGACTTCCGCGTCGAACGCCCCGAGATGCCGGCCAACATGGAAAGCGACCTGGAGCCGGTGATCCGCCACCTGGTCGAGAACCGTTGGCCCTGGCGGCTGCACGCCACCTATGACGAGACCATCACGCGGGCGCTGGACGTCTACGAGAAGGTCAACCGCGACATGCCGTTCGACGGCCTGCACTGGTTCTTCGACCACGCCGAGACGATCAGCGACCGCAATATCGATCGCATCGCGGCCCTGGGAGGCGGCATCGCCGTGCAGCACCGGATGGCCTTCCAGGGCGAGTACTTCATGGAGCGCTACGGGGCCAAGGCCGCCGAAGCCACCCCGCCGATCGGCAAGATGCTGAAGGCCGGGATTCCCGTCGGCGCCGGCACCGACGCCACGCGGGTCGCCAGCTACAATCCGTGGGTCTCGCTGAACTGGCTGGTGACCGGCAAGACGGTGGGCGGCACACGCCTCTATCCGCCGGCCAACCGCGTCGACCGCGAGGAAGCCCTGCGCCTGTGGACCACCGCCAACACCTGGTTCTCGAACGAGGAAGGCAAGAAGGGCCAGATCGCCGTCGGCCAGCTGGCCGACCTGGCCGTGCTCAGCGACGACTACATGACCGTGCCCGAGGATGAGATCCCGCACCTGTCGGCCGTGCTGACCCTGCTGGGCGGCAAGGTCGTCCACGGCCAGGGCGAGTACGACAAGCTGTCGCCGTCCCTCCCCCCGCCGATGCCCGACTGGTCCCCGGTGCGGACCTTCGGCGGCTATCAGGATCGTTCGCGTGGCCACGCCCGCGCCCTGGCCAGCGCGTGCGGCTGCGCCAGCAGCTGCAACGTCCACGGCCATAACCACGCGGCCGCCTTGGGCGCCGAGGCCCCGACCAGCGATGCGCGCTCCTTCTGGGGCGCCATGGGCTGCGGCTGTTGGGCGGTGTGATCATGGAGACCCCCGCCCCCCTCTCCTCGCTGCTGCGCTCGTCTGCCTTCGGCGTCTTCGCCCGCGCGGTCCTGACCCTGCCCTACTGGTGGAGCGGGATCGCCAAGCTGGCCGACCTGCACGGCGCCCTGGCCGAGGCCGCTCATTTCGGCCTCAAGCCGGCCTGGCTGGTCGTGGCCGCCACCGTTGTGGTCCAACTGGGCGGCTCGATCGCCCTGATCCTGGGCCGCGCGGGCTGGCTGGCCGCTGGCGCCCTGGGCGTCTTCACCGCTTTCGCCACCCTGATCGCCCATCCCTACTGGACGGTCACGGACCCGGTGGAGCGCTTCCACGCGCTGAACACCTTCCTGGAGCATATCGGCCTGATCGGCGGATTCATGCTGGCGGCGATCCTGGTCGAGCGGGAGAAATGGGCGTGAGCGCGCCGCAACCCACCTGGCTGGCCGGCGCCACCGGCGTCGGCATGGCCCTGGTCGGCGGCTATGTCGATGTGGTCGGCTTCGTGCTGCTGTTCGGCCTGTTCGTGAACCACGCCACCGGCAACCTGGTCATGCTGGGCGTCTCGCTGGCCGGCGGCGGCCAAGGCATCGCCACCAAGCTGTTGTCCCTGCCGGTGTTCATCATCGCCGCGGCCGCGACCTACGTCATGATCTGCAAGCGCCGGGCGCGCGGCCAGGCCAATGAGGCGGCGGTGCTGCTGCTGCAAGCCGTGATGCTGGTCGTGTTCATGCTGTTGACCGTCGCGGCCCTTCCGGCCCAGAACGCCGACGAGCCGGCGGTAATGCTGGCCGGCCTGGTGGGCGTCTGCGCCATGGCCGTGCAGAACGTCGGTGCGAGGGTAGTGTTCAGCAAGATGGCTCCGACAACGATCATGACCGGCAACGTCACCCAGATCGCCATAGACCTCGTCGATCTGCTGTCGTCCAAGACCGGCCTGGACGAGGCTCTGCGCGCGCGGATCGTCAAGACCTGGCCGCCCGTCATGGCCTTCGCGGTCGGCGCGGTCGGCGGCGCGATCGGCGTGATCCTGGCCGGTCCCTGGAGCCTGCTGCCGGCCGCCGTGGTCGTCGCGATCCTGGGCGGCCTCTACGCCCGCGCCCCGCGCGCGGTGGAGGCATGAGGCGTGTCGTTCTCGCGGCGGCCCTGTTGGCCGCCGCCGGCGCCGCCCAAGCCGCCGAACCAGCCGCCGAGCCGCCCGCCTTCAAGCCGATCCGGTCCGACGAGGACTATGGCTATCTGAGGTCCGCCCCGACGCTGACCGGTCTGGACTCGCTGCGCTACATTCCCGTCGGCCAGGATGGTTACCTGACCTTCGGCGGCGAGGCGCGCGTGCGGCTCGACACCATGGACGCCCCGCGCTTCGGCGTGGGCGGCGCGGAGGCCGACAGCTTCGCCCTGGTCCGGGGCCTGGTCAGCGCCGACCTGCACCTGAATTCCACCGTCCGCGTCTACGGGGAACTCGGCCTGCACCGCGACCTCGGCAAGCGCGAGGCGCCGGCCGCCATCGACCGCGACGGCCTGGACGCCCAGGTGCTGTTCGTCGACCTGACCCCGAGCAAGTCCTGGCGCCTGCGGCTGGGCCGCCAGGAAATGAGCTTCAACGCCACCCAGCGCTTCGTTGCGGTGCGCGAGGGGCCCAACATCCGCCAGAGCTTCGACGGCGCGCGACTGACCTATGCCGGCCAGGGCCTGAAGGTCGATGCGTTCTACACCCATCCGATCACCCTCTCGCCCGGGGCCTTCGACGACAGCCACACGGCGGGCCAGGCCTTCTGGGGCGTCTACGCCACCGCGCCGCTCAGCAAGGCCGCCAGCCTGGATGTCTACAGCCTGAACCTCGATCGCGACCGGGTCCGCTTCGGGACAGTCACCGGCGATGAGCGTCGGCGCGGCCTGGGCGCGCGACTGGCCGGCAAGGCCGGGGCGATCGACTACGAGGTCGAAGGCATGGTCCAGCGGGGCCACTTCGCCGGCCAGGACATCCGCGCCTGGGGCGGCAGCGCCGGGGCGGGCTACACCTTCGCCGCGCCATGGAAGCCACGACTGTCGGTGCGCCGCGACATCGGCTCCGGCGACAGCGATCCGACGGACGGCAAGCTGGAGACCTTCAACCCGCTGTTCCCCAAGGGCGCTTACTATAGCGAGGCGGCGCTGATCAGCTGGAGCAACCTCTCCGCCTGGCGGGTCGCCCTGGGCGCGGCCCCGACCAAGACCGTCTCGGTCGAGGTGAGCCACACCGACCGACGTCGCCAGACCGGCCGCGACGCCATCTACATGCAGCCCTACGCGGTGCTGGCCGGCGGCGGCGCCTCGACCGCCAAGGGCGTCAGCCAGGACTGGCAGGCCGACGTCGCCTGGCAGGTCAACCGCAACGTCAAGGTCACGCTGGAGGCGGTGCACACCGACGCCGGCGCGGCGGTGAAGGCGGCCGGTGGACACGACGTCGATTTCGGCATGGCCATCGTCCAGTTTCGCTTCTGAGACGACTACGCGACGGGGCGATACCCCTTTTGGGTTAGTGAAATGTCACCCGTTGGCGGCTGACGCCAAACACGTTCATCGACCATGGTCTCCCAACGGTCAGGCGCAGGCACGCGTCACGGGCCAAGCCTTGGGGGAACGCGATGCTCAACGCGATCGGAACAGCAGACATCGAACCGTTCGCCGTCGGCGACAACGGCATGATCTCCGAGCTTTTGGACAAGGCCCTGCGCCTGTTCGAAGGCGATCGGATCGCTTCCCGCCGGCTGGTGGAGCAGGCCTTCACCCTGGCCGACCGCTCGACCCATCCCGCCCCTCTGGTCCAAGGCGCCCTGGCCGCGTGGCAGGCGCGGCGGATCGAGGCCTTCGTCGAGCAGCATCTCTCGCACCCCATCCGCATCGACGCGGTGGCTAGCCTGGTGTCGCTGAGCCCGAACTACTTCTCGCGCGCCTTCAAGGCCACGTTCGGCACGACCTTCTCGCACTATGTGATCCAGCAGCGCATCACCCTGGCCAAGCAGATGCTGCTGACCACCGACGCCTCGATCGCCGAGATCGCCCTGGACTGCGGGCTGGCCGACCAGTCGCACCTGACGCGCCTGTTCAAGCGCGCGGTGGGCTCGCCGCCGAACGCCTGGCGCCGCGCCGCCCGCTGCGACGCCTGGACGCCGCCAGTGGCTGCCTAGTCAGATGTCGATGATCCCGCGCCGCACCGCGACGGTGACGGCGTGGGTGCGATCGCTGACCCCCAGCTTGCCGAAGATGCTCTTCACGTGAACCTTGACCGTCTGATCCGAGATCGACAGCCGCCGCGCGACGCCCTTATTGGGCTCGCCGCGCGAGATCAGGCGCAGCACGGCCAGCTCGCGGTCGCTGAGCTTGTCCTCGTTCATGTGCGACAGGATCTGCTCGGCCACGCACGGCGAGACATAGCGGCGACCGGCGCTGACCGTGCGGATCGCCTCGACCAGCTCGCGGTGCAGGGAGCTCTTCAGCAGGAAGCCCAGGGCCCCCAGCCGCAGGGCGCGCTCGGCATAGGCGTCGCCGCCATAGGTGGTCAGCACCGCGATCTTCGAATCCGGCGCCTCGCCCAGGATCACCGGAATGGCTTCCAGCCCGCCCAGGCGCGGCATCTGCAGGTCGATCAGGATGACGTCGGGCTTCAGCGTTCGCGACTTCTCGATGGCCTCGGCGCCGTCCGACGCCTCGCCGGCCAGTTCGAAGTCGGGCTCGGCCAGCAGCGCGTTGGCGATGCCCTCCCGCATCAGCGGATGGTCATCGACGATGAGCACACGCGTCTTGCGGCCCTCGGGCGTCATGGCGTTCATCGGGTTCAACGGTTGCGGGATCTGGCCTGATCAGTACGCGGACAGGTCAGGACAGTTGTAAGCGAAACATAGCCGTAACCGGAACGGGTTTGGCTACGCTTTTGAACGCCACGATCACTCTGTCCCCAGAGATCGCCGACAGCGCTTACCCGCAAGCCATTTTTGCGTTTGAGGCAGACGCGCCAACACCCCCGGACATGTCGATGTCCGGGGGCGAAACGGTGAAATCGATTCGCTCAGGCGGTCAGGCCAGGTGCGCTTCGACGAACCACAGCTGCTTGTCGATTGCCCGCGACACCTCGGTGAAGACGTCCGAGGTGTCGGCGTCGCCCAGCTCGGCGGCGGCGTCGATGTCGGCGCGCAGGGCCTTGCCGAACTGGGCCAGGACGGCGGCCACGGCCTTCAGGTGGCTTTCGCCGCCATGGGTCTCCAGCGAATACTCGTAGAGTGACGAGTTGGCCGCCGTGGTCTTGGCCCGGCCGTCCGGAATGCCGCCGATCGAGGCGATGCGCTCGGCGATGATGTCGGTGAACTCCTCGACCTCGCCATGCAGGGCGTCGAACAGCTGGTGCAGCTGGTAGAAGTTGAGCCCGCGCACCGTCCAGTGCGCCTGCTTCAGCTGGGTCTCCAGGTCCAGGCAATCCGACAGCCGCGCCTGAAGCAGGGCGACCGATTGTTTGCGGACGTGGTCGGAGAGGTCGATGCGGCTGGAATACATGAGCGATCCGTTCGTGAGAGACTGGAGCCCTAGCCAATCCCAGAATCCGAACGGCGCCTTGTACGGACGCATCCTGACGGCGAGAGATATGATCAAAAGCGTCCGCGCTCGACGCTTCTTTGCGGCCAAGCTAACAATGCCGACCGCGCCACATCTTCAGGACCGAGAGCTGCCGACTATGCCCTGGGGACGGGTCCTCCTGCGCGCTCTGCCTCTGGTCCTGGTCCTGGTCTGCGGAAGCCTGGCCTGGGCGGAAGAGCCCCAGCAGCAGATCCCGCGGCTTCTGCACACAGCCTGGCGGCAGGACACCGGCGCGCCGCCGAACATCTGGTCGATCGGCCAGGCGCCGCAGGGCGAGCTGTGGCTGGGCACCGGCGCGGGCCTCTACCGCTTCGACGGCGTGCGCTTCAGCCAGTTCCGCTCGGACGGGACGACCACCCTGCCCAGCGAGATCATCATGGCCATGATGGTCACCCGCGCGGGCGAGGTCTGGGTCGGCTACCACTCGGGCGGCGTCTCGGTGATCCGCAACGGCAAGATCACCAACCATGTCGACGGCCCGCCCAGCGGCACGCTCAAGCAGTTCGTCGAGACCCGCGACGGCGCGGTCTGGATCGCCGCCTTCGGCGGAGTGACGGTCTATCGTAACGGCCGCTGGACGCCGATCGCCTGGGACCCGGCCTATGGACGGGCGTTCAACATGCTGGTGGCCCGCGACGGCGCGGTCTGGGTCGCGGCGCAGTACGCCCTCCTCCGCATCGATCCGGTCTCGCTGCAGGTCCGCAAGAGCAACGAGGCCGTGGAAGGCTCATGGGCCCTGGCTCAGGCGCCCGACGGACGCCTGTGGTTCGCCGACCAGGCCCTGGGCCTGCGCCCCCTGGACCCCGCCCACCTGTTCGATCCCGTCACGCCGGTCCGCAAGGCCCCGGCCAAGCCGGACCTGCTGGTCTCGCGCCGGGTGATGTTCGACAGCGCCGGCGTGCTGTGGGGCGCCTATGAGGACGACAAGGGCCTCTACCGTATCCTGGCCCCCAGCCGCGTCCCGACCGGGCGCGTGCTGTCCAAGGCCGATGTCGATCAGACCTATGGCGCGGCCCAGGGCCTGACCGCCGATTTGGCCGCCGCCCTGTTCCTGGATCGCGAGCGCAATGTCTGGGTCGGCAGCCTGCTGGGCCTGGACCGCTTCAGCGCCGCCGACATCGTCACCGAACGCTCGATCCCGTCCAGCACGCGCGAGGGCTATCGGGCGGTGGTGACACCACAGGGCCGGCTCTATCTGACCGACGCCGATACGCTCTATCGCTTCGACGGCGCGGGCCGGCCGCGCGTGCTGCACCAAGGCCTCGGCCATCCCAACGAGCTGTGCGCCGGCAAGGACGGCACGGTCTGGATGGCCGCCGACAAGGGTCTGTGGCGGGTCAACGGGCCAAGCCTCGCGCCGATCGCCCCGCCCGTCGGCGCCAAGGGGCGCATCGTCCTGGCCTGCGCCCAGGACAGCGTTGGCGGCCTGTGGGCGTCGTTCAGCGGCGCGGGCCTCTTTCGCCACGACGGCCAAGGCTGGCGGCCGGTCACCGCCCAGCTGCCCAAGAGCTTCTATCCACGCATCCTGGCGGCCAGCGCCAATGGGACGATCTGGGCCGCCGACCCCGGCTTCGACCTCTATGCGATCGGCGGCGGCGGCGTGCGACGGTTCACGCCAGGCGACGGCCTGACGATCGGCGAGTTGAAGACCATCGTCACCGACCGCCGGGGCCTCGTCCTGGCCGGCGGCGAGCGCGGCGTGGCGCGGCTGGCGGGCGACCGCTTCCAGTCCCTGACCGTCGACCGCCATCCGGCGCTGAGCCTGGTCTCGGGCCTGGCGCCCGACGGCCTGGGCGGGGTCTGGCTGGGCACGATCCGGGGCGTGTCTCGGATCACGGCCGAGGCGCTGGACAAGGCCTTCGCCAACCCCGCCATGCCGGTCGAGCTGAAGCGGTTCGACTACCGCGACGGCCTACCCGGCGCACCGCAGCAGCACTGCTGCCACCGCACGGTCGTGGCCGATGGCGACCACCGCGTCTGGCTGCTGACCAACCGGGCCGTCGCCTGGATCGACCCCGGCGCCCTGTCGCACAATCCGGTGCCGCCGACGGTCAGCATCACCAGCGTGACGGCGAACAACGTCCCTCTGCCCGCGCGGCAGGACATGCGGCTGACCAGCGACATCCGCGACCTGCGCATCGACTTCGCCGCCCCCAGCTTGGTCGTGCCCGATCGCGTCCGCGTGCGCTATCGCCTGTGGGGCGTCGATGGCGACTGGGTCGATCCGGGCGCTCGGCACCAAGCCTTCTACACGCGCCTGCCGCCGGGCCAGTACCGGTTCTCGGTCATCGCGGCCAACAACGACGGGGTCTGGAATCGCGACGGCGCGACCTTGGATTTCGTCATCCCACCGACCTTCTTCCAGTCGCGGACCTTCCTGGTGCTGATCGGCCTGGGCGTCCTGCTGCTGGGCGGCGGGGCCTTCTACCTGCGCCACCGCCTCACCGCCCGCCGGATCACCCAGCAGTACGAGGACCGGATGGCCGAGCGCGAGCGCATCGCCCGCGAGCTGCACGACACCCTGCTGCAGACCGTCCAGGCCCTGGTGCTGAAGGTGCACAACCTGACCAGGACCTTGCCCGACGAGGCCTCGCGCGGGCAGGTCGCCGAGGCCGTCGACCGCGCCGAGCAGGTGGTGATCGAGAGCCGCGAGCGGATCATGGACCTGCGCACCGCCCGCTCCAGCGAGGACCTGGCGCAGCGTCTGAGCGTCGCCGCCGACTTCACCGGCGCGACCGCCAAGCCGGAGCTGCAACTGACGACCCTAGGCGAGACCCGCCAGCTGACGCCCTCGGTGCTGGACGAGGTCACGCAGATCGGCTCCGAAGCCATCCGCAACGCCGTGCGCCACTCCGGCGGCAGCCTGGTGAAGGTGGAGATCGCCTTCGAGCCGTCCGCCTTCCGGCTGGTGGTGCAGGATGACGGCGTCGGCATCCCCGAGGGGCGCCTGGCCCGCGCCGAGCAGGCGGGCCACTACGGCGTCGTCGGCATGCGCGAGCGGGCCCAGCGCCTGGGCGGCGACCTGCGGGTCGAGAGCAGTGGCGGCACGTGGATCGAACTGACCATCCCGCCGCGCCAGGCCTATGGCGAACGCCAGTGGTTGAGCGAACTCATGGCCAGATTCCACGCCCTACCGGTTTTGGGGAACCGGTAGCAAACAGCAGCGTTCCAAAAGGAGTTCGGGGATGGGTGCGCCCCGGACGAGGCTGTCGAGCACCCTGCTCCGGCCGCGTCCGGTTCCGGTCACCCTCGATCCACACGAGTGGCGCTGAGTTGGGGTGACGAGCATGCAAGGCGTTCTGGAACGGGCCACGGACAAGCCCGAGCTCGACGGGCATCAGCTGTTGGCGGCGTTTCGCGCCTTCCGGCGAGGCGACTTCTCGGTCCGCCTGCCCGGCGACCTCAGCGGCCTGGACGGCGAGCTGGCCGAGGCCTTCAACGACGCCGTCGAGATGAACGACCGACTCTCCAAAGAGTTCGAACGGCTGCGCGACGTGGTCGGCCGCCAGGGCAAGATCAACCAGCGCGCCCAGCTGCCGGGCGCGGTCGGCGCCTGGGCCGACAGCGTCGAGGCCGTCAACAGCCTGATCACCGACATGGTCCATCCGACCGCCGAAATGGCCCGGGTGATCGGCGCCGTGGCCAATGGCGACCTGTCCCAGACCATGGATCTGGAGAACGAGGACCGTCCCCTGCGCGGCGAGTTCCTGCGCACTGGCAAGGTCGTCAACACCATGGTCGGGCAGCTGGGCTCGTTCGCCTCGGAAGTGACCCGCGTGGCCCGGGAAGTCGGCACCGAAGGCAAGCTGGGCGGCCAGGCCCAGGTCAAGGGCGTCACCGGCGCCTGGAAGGACCTGACCGACAACGTCAACCTGATGGCCGGCAACCTGACCGGCCAGGTCCGCAACATCGCCGAAGTCACCACCGCCGTCGCCAATGGCGACCTCAGCCGCAAGATCACCGTCGACGTGAAGGGCGAGGTGCTGGAGCTGAAGAACACCATCAACACCATGGTGGACCAGCTCAACAGCTTCGCCTCGGAAGTGACCCGCGTGGCGCGCGAAGTCGGCACCGAGGGCAAGCTGGGCGGCCAGGCCAACGTCAAGGGCGTGGCCGGCACCTGGAAGGAGCTGACCGACAATGTGAACCTGATGGCCGGCAACCTGACCGGCCAGGTCCGCAACATCGCCGAAGTGACTACCGCCGTGGCCCGCGGCGACCTCTCCAAGAAGATCACCGTCGATGTGCGCGGTGAAATCCTGGAGCTGAAGGACACCATCAACGTCATGGTGGACCAGCTCAACGCCTTCGCCTCCGAAGTCACCCGCGTGGCCCGCGAGGTCGGCACCGAAGGCAAGCTGGGCGGCCAGGCGCGCGTGGAAGGCGTCGGCGGCACGTGGAAGGAGCTGACCGACAACGTCAACCTGATGGCCGGCAACCTGACCGGTCAGGTCCGCAACATCGCCGAGGTGACGACCGCCGTCGCCATGGGCGATCTCTCCAAGAAGATCACCGTCGACGTGAAGGGCGAGATCTTGGAGCTGAAATCGACCATCAACGTCATGGTCGATCAGCTGAACGGCTTCGCCTCGGAAGTGACCCGCGTGGCGCGTGAAGTCGGCACCGAAGGCAAGCTGGGCGGCCAGGCGCGCGTCGAAGGCGTGACCGGCGCCTGGAAGGACCTCACCGACAACGTCAACTTCATGGCCGCCAACCTGACCGGCCAGGTGCGCAACATCGCCGAAGTCACGACGGCCGTCGCCATGGGCGACCTCTCCAAGAAGATCACCGTCGACGTGCGCGGCGAGATTCTCGAACTCAAGAACACCATCAACACCATGGTCGATCAGCTGAACTCGTTCAGCTCGGAAGTGACCCGCGTGGCCCGCGAAGTGGGTACGGAAGGCAAGCTCGGCGGTCAGGCCCAGGTGAAGGGCGTGGCCGGCACCTGGAAGGACCTCACCGACAACGTCAACTTCATGGCCGCCAACCTGACGGGTCAGGTCCGCAACATCGCCGACGTCACCACCGCCGTCGCCAATGGCGACCTTTCCAAGAAGATCACCGTCGACGTGAAGGGCGAGATCCTGGAGCTGAAGAACACCATCAACACCATGGTGGATCAGCTCAACGCCTTCGCCTCGGAAGTCACCCGCGTGGCGCGTGAAGTCGGCACGGAAGGCAAGCTCGGCGGTCAGGCCCAGGTCAAGGGCGTCGGCGGCACTTGGAAGGAGCTGACCGACAACGTCAACCTGATGGCCGGCAACCTGACCGGTCAGGTGCGGAACATCGCCGAGGTGACCACCGCCGTCGCCATGGGCGACTTGTCGAAGAAGATCACCGTCGACGTGCGCGGTGAAATCCTCGAACTCAAGAACACCATCAACACCATGGTCGATCAGCTGAACTCGTTCAGCTCCGAAGTGACCCGCGTGGCCCGCGAAGTCGGCACCGAGGGCAAGCTGGGCGGCCAGGCCCAGGTGAAGGGCGTGGCCGGGACCTGGAAGGACCTCACCGACAACGTCAACTTCATGGCCGCCAACCTGACCGGCCAGGTCCGCAACATCGCCGACGTCACCACCGCCGTGGCCAACGGCGACCTCTCCAAGAAGATCACCGTCGACGTGAAGGGCGAGATCCTGGAGCTGAAGAACACCATCAACGTCATGGTCGATCAGCTGAACGGCTTTGCCTCGGAAGTGACCCGCGTGGCCCGCGAAGTCGGCACCGAGGGCAAGCTGGGCGGCCAGGCCGCCGTGCCCGGTGTCGCCGGCACCTGGAAGGACCTGACCGACAACGTCAACATGATGGCCGCCAACCTGACCGGCCAGGTCCGCAACATCGCCGACGTCGTCACCGCCGTCGCCCAGGGCAACCTCAAGCGCAAGCTGACCCTGGACGCCAAGGGCGAGATCGCCTCGCTGGCCGACACCATCAACGGCATGATCGAGACCCTGGCCACCTTCGCCGACCAGGTGACCAACGTCGCCCGCGAAGTGGGTTCGGAAGGCAAGCTGGGCGGCCAGGCCCGGGTGCCCGGCGCCGCCGGCCTGTGGCGCGACCTGACCGACAACGTCAACGAGCTGGCCGCCAACCTGACCACCCAGGTCCGCGCCATCGCCGAGGTGTCGACCGCCGTGACCAAGGGCGACCTGACCCGGTCGATCACCGTGGAAGCCTCGGGCGAAGTGGCCGCGCTCAAGGACAATATCAACGAGATGATCCGCAATCTGAAGGATCAGACCCTCAAGAACACCGAGCAGGACTGGCTGAAGACCAATCTGGCCCGCTTCAGCCGCATGCTGCAGGGCGAGCGCGACCTGTCGACCGTGTCGAACCTGGTGCTGTCCGAGCTGGCCCCGCTGATCAACGCCCAGCACGGCGTGTTCTACGTCTCCGACACCAACGAGGCCGGCGAGGCGGTGCTGAACCTGGCGGCCAGCTATGCCGGCAACCGGCGCAAACCCCCGGCGGCGCAGCTCTATCTGCGCGAAGGCCTGATTGGCCAGTGCGCGGCGGAGAAGGAACGCATCCTGCTGACCAACGTCCCCAAGGACTACGTCAAGGTCAGCTCGGGCCTGGGCGAAAGCGCCCCGCGCAGCATCATCGTCCTGCCGGCCCTGTTCGAAGGCGAGCTGAAGGCGGTGATCGAACTGGCCAGCTTCGGCGCGTTCAACGAGACCCAGCAGGCGTTCCTGGACCAGCTGATGGAGTCGATCGGCATCGTGCTGTCGACCATCGCCGCCAATATGCGGACCGAGGGCCTGCTGGAGCAATCGCAGCTGCTGACCTCGGAACTGCAGGCCCAGCAGGAAGAGCTGAAGAAGACCAACGACCGCCTGGAACTGCAGGCCGCCAGCCTCCGCCAGTCCGAGGAACTGCTGCGCTCCAAGCAGGACGAGCTGCAGACCACCAACGCCGAGCTGGAGGACAAGGCCGTCCTCCTGTCGGCCCAGAACAAGCAGGTGGAAGCCAAGAACGCCGAGGTCGAGCAGGCCAAGGCTGCGCTGGAGGAGAAGGCCGAACAGCTGGCCCTGACCTCCAAGTACAAGTCCGAGTTCCTGGCCAATATGAGCCACGAGCTGCGCACGCCGCTGAACAGCCTGCTGATCCTGTCGAAGATGCTCAGCGAGAACGCGCAAGGCAATCTGAGCGACAAGCAGGTGGAGTTCTCCAAGAACATCCACTCGGCCGGCGCCGACCTCCTGGGCCTGATCAACGACATCCTCGACCTGTCGAAGATCGAGAGCGGCACGGTCACGCTGGACATCGGCCAGATGCCGTTCGCCTCGCTCAGCGACCAGACCCGCCGCACCTTCGCCCAGCTGGCGCAGGACAAGAAGCTGGACTTCGCGATCGACCTCGATCCGGCCCTGCCGCCGGCCATGTACACCGACGACAAGCGCCTGCAGCAGGTGATCAAGAACCTGCTCAGCAACGCCTTCAAGTTCACCCAGGCCGGCTCGGTGAAGCTGTCCGTCAGCCGCGCCGAGTCCGGTTGGGCGCTGGGCAACGACCACCTGAACAAGGCCGGCCAGGTGCTGGCCTTCGCGGTGGCCGACACCGGCATCGGCATCCCCGAGGACAAGCAGCGGATCATCTTCGAGGCCTTCCAGCAGGCCGACGGCACCACCAGCCGCAAGTACGGCGGCACGGGCCTGGGCCTCTCCATCAGCCGCGAGATCACCCGCCTGCTGGGCGGCGAGCTGAAGGTCGTCTCGACCCCGGGCGAGGGCTCGACCTTCACCCTCTATTTGCCGCTGAACTTCAGCCCGACGGCCCAGCCGGCGCCGATGCCTGCGCCGCGCATGCCGTCCGCGCAGTCCTCGACCTTCACCTTCTCCACCGCCGACGCGCCGGCCTATGAGCCGGTCGAGAGCGTGATCGACGATCGCGACACGATCACGCCCGCCGACTCGGCGGTGCTGATCGTCGAGGACGACCCGCGCTTCGCCTCCATCCTGCTGGCCCTGGCCCGCGACGCCGGCTTCAAGGGCGTGGTGACCAGCGAAGGCGCCAGCGTCCCGTCCCTGGCCCGCCGCTTCGCGCCCGAGGCCATCCTGCTGGACGTCGGCTTGCCCGACATGGACGGTCTGGCCCTGCTGGACCTCCTGAAGCGCACGCCCGAGACTCGGCACATCCCGGTGCAGGTGATCTCGGCCGACGATCGCGGCGGCCTGTCCCTGTCGATGGGCGCCCTGGGCTTCACCAGCAAGCCGGTCGAGCAGGAGGCGGTGGTCTCGACCCTCGACCGCGTGCGTCGCCTGGCCAGCCACGAGGATCGCTCGCCGGTCCTGGTTGGCGGTGACCAGGAGACGGCCGCTCTGCTGGCCTCGGCCTTCGGCGGCGCGCGGACGGAAGCCAAGCTCGACGCCCTGCCGCCCGAGGCCTTCGACGGCGAACAGGGCTGCCTGGTGGTGGCGATCGCCAGCGGCCGGGTCGGCCCGACGCTGGACCTGCTGCGCCAGCGCGGCGCGGTGTCCGGCTCGACCGTGCTCTACGCGCCGGGCGAACTCGACGCCGAGGAGGAGCGCCGCCTGCGCCTGGCCGTGTTCACCGGCGCGGCGCGCCTGGCCCGCAACGGCGAGCAGTTGATCGACCACGTCGCCCTGATCCAGCACGACCGGGTCGAGCGCCTGCCCGACAGCGCCCGCGCCATGCTGACCCGCACCCGCCACGCCGACGCGGTGCTGACCGGCCGGACCGCCGTCGTCATCGACGACGACATCCGCAACATCTTCTCCCTGGCCAGCGCGCTGGAGGAATACGGCATCGCCCTGCGCTACGCCGAGAGCGGTCGCGCGGGCCTGGAGCTGCTGGACAGCCTGCCCGAGGTCGACATGGTCCTTGTCGACATCATGATGCCCGACATGGACGGCTACGAGACCATGCGCGAAATCCGCGCCCGCTCGCGCTTCGCCAACCTGCCGGTGGTGGCGGTGACGGCCAAGGCGATGAAGGGCGACCGGCAGAAGTGCATCCAGGCCGGCGCCTCGGACTATGTGTCCAAGCCCGTCGACCTGGACCAGCTGATCTCGGTCCTGCGCGTGGCGGTGCAGCGCGCCGACGCCCGCAAGCTGGCCGGCGACAACATTGTAAGCCTGTCCAGCGTGGCCCACTGAGCATGTCGATCCAGGCGGTCCAGTTCCCTCCAGAGCCGCTTCCGGTCGACCGACCGAAGGCCAAGATCCTGATCGTCGACGACGACGAACGGAACGCCTTCGCCGCGTGCCAGGCCCTGGAAGCGCTGGACCAGGAACTGGTCGTCGCCCGCTCCGGTCCCGAGGCGCTGCGCAAGCTGCTGACCGACGACTTCGCCGTCATCCTGCTGGACCTGCATATGCCGGGCATGGACGGCTACGAGACCGCCGCCCTGATCCGCGAGCGGCGGCGCACCCGCGACGTGCCGATCGTGTTCCTGACGGCGGTGTTCCGCGACGAGGGCCACATCTTCAAGGCCTATTCCGCCGGCGCCGTCGACGTGGTGTTCAAGCCGGTCGATCCCTTCATCCTGCGCTCCAAGGTCCAGGTGCTGGTCGATCTGCACATCAAGCGCATGGAGCTGGCCCAGGAGCTGGAGAACCGCCAGCGCCTGCTGGAAGAGAATGCCCGCGTCCAGGCCGAGAAGCTGGAGGCCGAGCGCTCGCTGCAGATCAGCCTGCGCCGCCAGCAGGCGATCCAGCTGGCCCTGCCGATCGTGTTCTATTCCCGCCAGGCCGACCCGCCCTATGCCGCCCTGTCGGTCAGCGAGAGCATCCTCGGTTTGACGGGCTACGACGCCCATCTCTTCACCGACGATCCGGACTTCGGCTACGGCCACGTCCATCCGGACGACCGCGCCATCGTCGCCCAGGCGCAGGAGGAGGCGCGGCGAGGCATCGCCTATACCTGCGAGTATCGCCTGCTGTGCGCCGACGGGACCTACAAGTCGCTGATCGACCAGGGCGTCCCGGCCGAGGACCACGAGACCGGCCGCCCCGTGGTGTTCGGCACCCTGCTGGACAACACCGAGCGCCGCGCCCTGGAAGAGGCCCTGGGCCACGCCCGCAAGATGGAGGTCGTCGGCCAGCTGACCGGCGGCGTCGCCCACGACTTCAACAACCTGCTGACCGTGGTGCTGGGCAATGTCGATCTGATCCAGCGGCGCTGCGGCGCGGACTTCGCCTATGTCCGCCAGGTCACGGCCATCCGCCAGGCCACCGAGCGCGGCGCGGCCCTGACCCGCCAGCTGCTGGCCTTCTCGCGCCGCCAGCGCCTGGACCCCGCCGCCGTCGACCTCAACGACCTGGTGCGGGACTTCGCGCCGCTGCTGCGGCAGGCGATCGGCGACGGCGTGTCGCTGCGCTTCGAACCGGCCCAGGCTCCGGCCTTCGTCAATGTCGACCCGGCCCAGCTGGAAAGCGCTCTGCTGAACCTGGCCGTCAACGCTCGCGACGCCATGGGCGGGTCAGGCGGTCTGACGATCAGCATTCAGATCGACCCCGACGCGGGCCACCGCCTGGTCGTGCGCGACACCGGTCCGGGCATGGCCCCCGACGTCGCCTCGCGGGTGTTCGAGCCGTTCTTCACCACCAAGGACGTCGGCAAGGGCTCGGGCCTGGGCCTGGCGCAGGTCTATGGCTTCGTCAGCCAGTCCGGCGGCCAGGTGACGCTGTCGACCACCCTGGGTGAAGGCGCGGCATTCGAGATCACCCTGCCCGCCATCGCGGCTGGTCCCGCGCGCGCGCCGGCTCCTTCCGCGCCAGCTGAGGACGCCACCGGCTCGGAACGCATCCTGGTGGTCGAGGACGACCCGGCCGTGCTGGCCCTGGCCGTCGATACGCTGGAGGGCCTGGGCTACCACGTGACCACCGCCCGCAACGCCGCCAGCGCCCTGCGCCGGCTGGGCGGATCGAAGGCGTTCGAGATGCTGTTCTCGGACGTCATCATGCCCGGCGGCGTCAGCGGCCTCGATTTGGCCCGTCAGGCGCGTGGCAAGCACCCCAAACTGAAGGTGCTGCTAACTTCAGGCTTCATCGGCGAGGAAGCGATCGACTGGGCCGACGAGTATCCGATGCTCGACAAGCCGTACGACGCCCCGTCCCTGGCGGCGAAGGTCCGCGCGATCCTCGACGCCGAGGCCCGCGCCTAGGCGGTGATCGTCACGCTGACGATCGTGCCCTCGGTGAGTTCGATCGAGAGCGGCGCGGCTTGCAGACCGGGCACGAGGTTGAAGACCCGCTGGGCTGGGATGGCCGCGAAGTCCGCATCGGCAATGACCGTGATCCGGCCGTTCCCCTTGGCCACCGTCACCGTCCGCTTGTCCTTGCGCTCTACTGCTTGGTCGGCGCGGGCGATCATCGGCAACACCAGCCGCACGGTCTTGCCGGCTAGAACCCCGGTGACCTGGGCGGTCAGGGTCAGGCCCTTCGGCGTCAGGGCGTGGGTCAGGGCGTAGGCGACCGTCCCCTTCCCTTCCGGCGTCACGAGCTTGCCGCTGGCCACGGTGCGTACCGCGTCCCCTCCGCCGGACACCTCGAACTTCGCGGTCAGGTCGGCGATGTTTGTGAAGACGTCCTTGCCGTCCACCAGCTCGATGCGCGGGGTCAGCACCTGGTGGTTGGCGTCGATCGGGGCCTGCTGGTTGCTGATCTCGACGGCCTTGTAGCGGGTCATGCTGGACGCCAGCACCGGCCCCAGAGTCTGGTGATACAGCAGCGAGACCGCCCCGCCCGAGGCGTGGCCGCCGCCGGCCGGCGTCAGATAGTCGAAGTCGTAGTCGGTGAACGTCGCTCGCCACGGCCCGACCGAGGCCAGGTGCGTGCCGATCTCCGGGAAGCGCTTCAGGCCGTACGGCTTGTCGCGCGGCAGCTCGGTCCGAGCGACCACAGTTGGCTTGGCCAGGTCGATGACCGCCGCCAGCGAGGCGGCATGGCTGAAGGTGTGGTGGATGCAGGGACGGTAGCCGGCGGCGCGATAGTCCGGCCCGCCGTACAGCAGGCCGTCATGGGTGCAGGCGGCCATCAGGGCCAGGTTGCGGGCCGAGACCTCGGCGAAGCGCGGGTCCTTGTCGGCCAGCACGCGATAGGCCGTATGGCAGCCGTCGCTGGTGCGACTGCCCCACCAGGTCCATTTGACGTTCCGCGTGCCCCAACTGTTGTCCCAGGCGCCGTCGGGCAGCATGAACTCCATGTGGGCGCGTAGGCTCGCGACCACCTGATCCATCACCGCCTGGTCGCCGGTGCGCAGGGCGTACATGGCCAGGGCTGGCAGGGATTCCTCGACATTGTAGCCAAGGTCCACCGGCGGCCGCCCCTTGGCGGTGCGGCCGCGCTGCGGATGGCCTTCGCCGAACAGCAGGCCGTTCGGGGTGAAGTAGTCCAGCGCCCCGTGGGCGAAGGTCCGGGCCTTGGCGGCATAGGCCTCGTTACCGAACACCTCCGCGCCCAACGACATCGCGTAGGCCGTCGTGATCGGATAGTTGATGTTGCCGGTCTCGAAGGTCATGAACCCGTCGAGGAAAACCAAGGCCTTCTCCAGCCGCGCGCGCCAAGCCTCGCGGGTGGCGCGGTCCAGCAGGTCGCCGTGGTGCAGCAGGGTCTCCGACAGCGCGATGGCGCGGAAGACCGTGATGCCTTTCCAGTCGTTGAGGAAGACGTCATTGACCCAGCTGCCGTCAGGCCGGGTGACGTTGCGCTCGCTCCAGCCGTGGGCCGCGATCGCCGCTCGGACATAGCGCTCGTCACCGCTGGTCCGCGCCTGGCGTAGCAGCGGATAGACCGCGTCACCGATCCGGCCGTGGACCATGCCGCAGCCGGGACACAGGAAGGCGCCGTCGCCCTCGCCCGCGCCATGCACCTGCCGCTTCAGCAGACCGTCGCACCAGGTCTTCAGCAGCGCGCCGTAGGGCTCGAGCCCCGCGCCCACCGGCGAAGCGCCATGGGCCACGCCCGGCGCCAGCATCGCCGCTGCCGACAGTCCCAGCACATGCCGACGCGGCAATCCGTTCCCCATGACGCAACCTCCCCTCGCCGGTCGTCGCCGGCGGTTGGGTTAGTCTTGCGTCAGGGAAGTCATTTTGGCCAGACCAATATTGAATTTGGTCATGCCACTTTCGGTTCAGCCTGCGGAGCGACCTTCTTCGCCGGACGACGACGCTTGGGCGTCCCCGCCGGATTGCCCCAGAAGGTCACCACCGCCAGCGTGCCCAGCAGCGTCAGGGTCAGGCCCGAGATGGTCATCACCAGCCGATACGCCAGCCCGCCGACCTTGGCCGCGTGCAGCGGGAAGTCGGCATTGGCGATGCGCGAACCTAGCGGCAGAGCCTGGGCGTCACGACTGCCGACCATCGCGCCGGTGGCCGGATCGAACCAGGCCATCGAGCGGCCGTTGGGAAGCCACTCCACCTGCTGGCGCAGACGGATCGAGATTAGCCCGCCCTTCTTCTGCGGCAGGCCGATAGTCCGCACCTCAGCGCCCGGGAAGCGCGCCTGGGCCGTGGCGATCACCTTGGTCCAGTCGAGGTCCTTGGCCAGCTTGCCGCCCTTGGTCTTGGGCGCGGCCGAGGCCTTCTCCATCACCGCCGGCGGCGTGAACGGCGCGCGCAGGGCGTTGGAGAACCATTTCAGGTTCATGGCCGCCCCGGTGGCCAGCGACAGGATCAGCAGCGGCGCGATCAGCACGCCCAGGTCGCGGTGATGATGGACGATCGCCGCCCGCTTCATCATCCGGGGCCACAGGCGGACGTGGAACATCCGCCGCGTCGGCCACCACAGGATCAGGCCCGTGACGACGAAGCCCAGGCCCGCCAGACCCGCGATCCCGCCGACGATCTCGCCGGTGTCGCCGTTGAACAGGTGATGGTGGAAGTCGAAGATCCACACCTCCGGCCGGGCCCAGTTGGAGGTCCAGGCCTGGACGATATCGCCGTCCTGGTCGGTATAGGCCGCCTTCTGCTCGGTCTTGTAGGCCAGCTTGTGCAGGCCCATCCGCTCGGTCGCCAGCACGATCGAGCGTGGGCGGTCCTGGGCGGCGAAGACCTTGGTCGCCATCGCCCCCAGGGTCGCCGCGTCCTGCCGCTGGGCGTCGGCGGCGTGGGGCACGGTGGCGCGCAGGAACGCGTCCTCGTGCACCAGCAGCGCGCCGGTGAAGCCCAGAAGCGCCAGCAGGAGACCGATCAGGCCGCCCGTCCAGCGGTGCAGCAGGCGCAGGGTTTTCATCAGAAGCGCGTTTCCCAGCCCAGCGTCGCGGTGCGGCCACGGCCGGCGTAGAACTTGTCTTTGGCGGGCAAGACGGTGTCCGAATTGTACGAGATGTACTGCTTGTTGAAGATGTTCTGGACCCCCAGCGACACGGCCCCGACCGGCAGCCGGTAGCGCACGAAGGCGTCGGCGACCGTGTAGCCGTCGAAGTCGTCCTTCACCAGCGCCGTCTGCATGTCGCGCTTGATGTACTTCTGCACCTGCGCACGCAGCGCCCAGTTGCCGTTCTGATAGTCAGCCGCGAGGTTCAGGCGGTCGGGCGAGATGTTGGCGCCGTCCAGGTCGGTGTCGACCTTGCCGTCGGCATTGGTGTCGGTCTTGCCGCGCAGGCGGGCATAGCCGGTCGAGACCGAAAGGCCCTCCACTGGGGTGCGGGCCTTTACATTGACCTCCAAGCCCTCGATCGCCACGCCCTGGCGCTGGACGTCGAAGATGCCGCCGGCGTTCTTGACCAGCAGTTGGCCCAGCTTCGACTTGGACCAGAAGTAGGCGACGCTGGCGTCGAACGGCCCGCGCTTCAGCTCGGCCCCGACCTCGCGGTTGTTGGACACGATCGGCTCGATCGACAGGTAGGTATCGACATCGACATTGGCGACGTTGATGGCGCGCAGGATCCGGCCGACGTCCGGCACGGTGTAGCCCTCGGCATAGCTGCCATAGAGGCGCACGCCCTTGGCCGGCTCGAACACCACGCCGCCGTTCAGCAGGGTGGCGCTGAACTCCGGATTGCCGCCGCCGACCTTGCGCGAGCCGTAGAAGGCCAGAGTGGTGAAGTCATCGACCTTCAGCTCGACATTCTCGAAGCGCGCGCCGCCGGCCAGGCGCAGCTTGCCGTCGAACAGGGCGTAGTTGCCCTGGATGAACGGGGCCAGGCTCTGGAACTTGGTCGGCGGCACCCAGGCGCGGCCGGTGACGATCAGCATCTGCTCGGTGCGGTCGGTCAGGGCGTCGAGGCCGGCGGTGGCCGTCAGGCCTTCGATCCCCGGCACGGCGCGCTCGTAGCTGATCCGCGCGCCCAGCTTGCGCGAGCGGTTCGAGGACTGTTCGAACAGCGTGCCCGACGGGGCGATGGCCACGTCCTGGAAGGTCGCGCTCTTGTCGCCGCCGAACGTGTCGCGCGAGCGGTTGAAGAACAGCTGGGCATTCAGCACGCCGCCATGGAGATCGTCATTGACCAGGGCCGCCGACAGGGTCTCGACGCGGTTGGCCGCCGGCTCGCCGGGCTGCACGCCGCGATAGGCCGTGGTCGGCAGGCGGGTCAGGCGGTTGCCGTCGGTCGGGGCCGCCGCCGTACCGGTGACGGTCACGAAATCGCCGTCGCCCTTCAGCTCGAAGCGGTTGCCGACGATATCCAGGCGCGTGCTGGGCGAGATTTGCCAGCCCAGGCGGGCGAACAGCGACAGGGTCTTGGAGTCCTGGACGTCGCCTTGCGTGTTGTCCATGCCGATGCGGCGGCCGTTGGCGTCGTAGAAGGCGCCGCGGGTCTCATAGGCGACGCCGGCGGTGGCGTCGAACGCCCCACCGCGCCAGCCGACCAGGCCGGCGATCTTGGCCCCCAGCGCGTCGCCCAGGTCATGGCCGGCGGTAGCCTGGACCAAGGCCCGGCCCGAGACGCCGTCCGTCTTCGGCGGACCGACGGTGACCTGGTTGACCACGCCGCCGGTGGCGCCGATGCCTTGCAGGGCGTTGGAGCCGTAGATCAGCTCGACGCGGTCGATGAAGAACGGGTCGATCGTGTAGCCGTCGCGCGAACCGTCGCGGATCGGGGTCGACTGCGGGATGCCGTTGATGGCGTAGAGCGGCGAGCGGCCGCGCAAGGATTCCCCCGCCCCCGACAGCTTCTGGCGGGTGGGCGAGAACGACGGCGACAGGGTCGAAACGGCGTCGACGATCGAGCCGCTGACCGCGACCTGTTGGCTCAGCATCTCCTGGTCGATGACGTCGACGGTCAGCGGCAGCGCGCTGGCGGGCAGGATCGTGCGGGCGGCGGTGATCACCACCTGATCCACGTCGGTGTCGCGGCTCTTGTCCTGAGCGTGCGCCGCCGACAGGGCCAGCAGGCTGAGCGTGGAGAGCAGCGCGCCACGCAGGCCGGCGCGAGAGAAGTGAAGTCGCATGGTCATCCCCGTCGAAGTGACGCGGCTATGACCTAAATGCGAGTGATTTGCAATATCGCCAAGGTGGAAGTGGGAGCGCCGCGTCCGATTGGGGGGCTGGGGGTCGGACGCGGCGCGCGAGGTCTTGCCTCGAAAGCCGCTAGCGGGGGGACGGCGGCGGCTTCGAGAGACATACTGACCGGACGCGCCGCCCTCGCCTATCATACCTAGCATGGGGTCCGATCCGGCCGTCTGGCCCCGATCCCATACCTTAGTATCATGGCGCCTGAGGGCGCGGACGAGCAGCCTTGAAGCCAGTGCAGTAACGGCGCGCCGACGGGCGGGCCGCCAGTGAAGAGGATAAGCCGTGGGTCACGGTCCGACCGTTTCAGTGATCGACGACGACGGTGAGGTGCGCGCCAGCTTGCAGAACTTCCTCCGGGCGGCCGGCATGGCGGTGCGGAGCTTCCCGGGCGCGCGCGAGTTCCTCGATGACGACGGTCCCAGCGACTGCGTGATCACCGACCTGCACATGCCCGACATGGATGGCCTGGCCCTGCTGGACGCCCTGGCCGCGCGCGGCTCGACCACCCCGGTGATCGTCATGACCGCCTTCCCGACCGAGGCGGCTCGCGCCCGCAGCGAGGCGTTCGGCGTCGTCGAGTTCTTGACCAAACCCGTCGATCCGGACGTCCTGTTCGAGGCGATCGAGGCGGCGCTGCGCAAGCTCTGATCTCTTCGCTGCCTTGGAACGTCTTTGGGGGAGGAGACGCGCATGAAGAGCACCGACACGAACAAGCCGCTGGTCTGCGTCATCGACGACGACGCCGAGGTGCGCGGCTCGTTGGACGCCCTGCTGCGCTCGGCCGACTTCCGGGTGGCTGCGTTCGCCAGCCCCGACGGCTTCATGGCCAGCGACGAGGCCGACGCCGCCGCCTGCCTGATCCTGGACGTGCGCCTCAAGAACGCCGACGGCCTGGAGTTCCAGCAGACCCTGCTGGAGGCCGACGCCCGCGTGCCCGTCATCCTGATCACCGGCCACGGCGACATCCCGATGACCGTGCGCGGCATGAAGGCCGGGGCCGTGGACTTCCTGGCCAAGCCCTTCGTCGATGACGCCCTGCTGACCGCCGTAGGCGAGGCGGTGAAACGCGACCAGGAGCGCCGCGCCAAGGACGGCGCCGACGACAGCCTCAAGACTCTCTACGCCAGCCTCACCCCGCGTGAGCGCGACGTCATGGGCCTGGTCACGGCCGGGCTGATGAACAAGCAGATCGCCGCCAAGCTGGCGCTCAGCGAAGTGACCGTGAAGATCCATCGCGGCAACCTGATGCGGAAGATGCAGGCGCCCTCGCTGGCCGACCTCGTCCGCATGGCCGAGACCCTGGGCGTTCGCGACAGCGGCGCCGCACGATATGGTCACGCCTAGAACTCCAGCGGAAAAGGCGGCATGGACCAGCCCCACCGGACCCTCAATCGCTGGCTGATCGCCGTGGCGGCCCTGCTCGCCGCCGGCATCTTCGCGGCCGACCTGCTGACCGCCCTGCAAGGCGCGGTGGCGGTGCTCTACATCGCCGTGGTGCTGCTGGTCGCCCAGACCGGCGGCCGTCGGCTGGTGGTCGGGTCGGGCGTCATCGCCGCGATCCTGACCATCGCCGCCTTCGTCGCCAACCACCGCTCGGGGCCGCTGGATGGGGCGGCGATGCGGTTCGGCGTCAGCCTAGTGGCGATCATCGCCACGACCCTGCTGTCCCTGCGCGACTGGTCCGTGCGCCTGACCCTGGCCGAGCAGGCCCGGATGCTGGAGCTGACCCACGACACGGTCATCATCCGCGATGGCCAGGACCGCATCGTCTACTGGAACGACGGCGCCGAGGCGCTGTACGGCTTCGCCCGCAAGGACGCCGTGGGGGCCATCTGCAAGGACCTCCTGCGCTGCCAGTTCCCCGCCGCGACGGTGTCCGAGGCGCTGGAACGCGACGGCCAGTGGTCGGGCCTGGTCACGCGCACGCGCCACGACGGCTCGCAACTGGTCCTGGCCAGCCGCTGGCTGCTGCGCCGCGATCCCGACGGCCGCCCGGTCGGCATCATCGAGACCAGCGCCGACCTCACCGAACAGCGCCGCGTCGAGGCCGAGCGCGAGGTGTCCGAGCAGCGCTACCGCGCCATGTTCAACGCCGCCGGCTTCGCGGCCTGGGAGTCCGACTGGTCGGCCGTCCGCCGCCGGCTGCTGGAGACGTCTCCCGACCTGACCCAGCTGCGCGAACGCCTGCCCGACGACCCGGCCGCGATCCGCGCGGCCGCGCGCCTGGCCAATATCCGCGACCTCAACCAGGCGGCTCTCGACCTGTTCGAGGCGACCAGCGCCGAGGAGGTGATCGGCGGCAGCCTGATCAGCGGCTATCCGGCAGAGGCCGAGCATGCCCTGCACGACATCTTCTGCGCCATCGCCGAGGGCGCGACCATGGCCGAAAGCGAGACCCGCCTGACCACCCGCACCGGGCGCGCCATCGATGTCGTGCTGCGCGTCACCCTGGTCGAGGGCGGCGAGCCCTGGTCGCGGGCCCTGGTCATGGCCTTCGACGTCACCGAGCGCAACGCCGCCCGCGCCCGCCTGGAGCACGCCTCGGCCGAGCTGGCGCACGCCGGCCGGGTCTCGATCCTGGGCCAGTTGGCCGCCTCGATCGCTCACGAGGTCAATCAGCCGTTGGCGGCGATCATCAACTACGGCAAGTCGGCCAAGCGCTGGCTGAACCGCGAGGAGCCCGAGGTCGCCGAGGCCCAGACCTGCCTCGACCACATCCTGTCCAACAGCGGCCGGGCCGCCGACATCATCGCCGGCGTCCGCAACCTGTCGCGCAAGGCCTCGGGTCAGGTGGAACCGGTCGATCTGGCCCAGTTGCTGCGGGAGTCGCTATCGCTGGTGCAGCGCGAGGCCAAGGCGGCTCGGGCGAGCATCCAAGCCGTGATCGCCGACGACCTGCCGCCGGTGATCGGCGATCGCGTCCAGATCCAGCAGGTGGTCGTCAACCTGCTGATCAACGGCCTTCAGGCGATGCAGGGATCAAGGCGGCGCGAGCTGGAGCTCAGTCTCCACGCCGAGGGCGACTTCCTGCGGGTGGCGGTGACTGACAGCGGCCCCGGCATCAGCGGCGAGCCCGGGCGGATCTTCGAGCCGTTCTTCACCACCAAGCCCGACGGCGTGGGCCTGGGCCTGTCCATCTCCCGCTCGATCATCGAGGGCTTGGGCGGGCGGATTTCGGCGAGCAACAACGCAGGATCCGGCGCCACCATCGCCTTCACCCTGCCCCGCGGCGCGGCCGCCGCGACCTAGGGACCGGGCCACCCCATACCTACGGGTGAGTTCCTTCGCCGACGACCGGCGCCAGACTGCTCAAGCGTCGGGAACACAACCCTTCCCGGCCGCGCCACACAGTCTGGAAGGTCCGACGGCCATGCACGTTTCCACGACCCCACTGACCGACGCCGCCGTCCTGGCGAACTTCATCCTGACGCCGGAGATCTCCGACCAGCTCGAGGCCCGCCTGCGCGAGGAGTTGTCCGCGCGCGCCCGGCGGGTGCTGGAACAGGTCCAGCCGGCCCGCGTCGCCACACACACCGGGGGCCTGGCGCCCTGGCAGGCTCGGCGGATCAAGGCGCAGATCGAGGCGCGCTGTGGCGAGTCCCTGCGGGTCTCCGAACTGGCCGCCAGCCTGAACCTCAGCGCCAGTCATTTCTCGCGGGCCTTCAAGATCACCTTCGGCGAGTGCGCCGGCGATTATCTGCGCGCCCGCCGCGTCGAGCGCGCCCAGCGCCTGATGCTGGAAGGCAAGCTGGGCCTGGCCGAGATCGCCCTGCAATGCGGCTTCTCGGACCAGGCCCACTTCTCGCGGGTGTTCTCCGCCACGATCGGCATGCCGCCGCACCGCTGGCGCCGGACGCTGGCGCTGGCCGCCTAGCTGGCCTCGCGCGCGTCCCTCAGCCGGAAGGCCTCGACCACCGCGGCGATCAGCCTCCCTTCCGGCGACGGCTTGGCCAGATGAAAGTCGGCCCCGGCCGCGAAGCTGGCATATTCGGCGTCGCGGCCCGCGTGCGAAGTGAACATGATGATCGGCGTGGCGGGCAGGCCTAGGAGAGCCTCCTGCCGGCGGATTTCGCGTACGGCCGACAGCCCGTCCAGCACCGGCATCTGGATGTCCATCAGCACCGCGTCGAAGCGGGCGGCCAGGGCCAGGTCGATGGCCACCCGGCCGTTCTCGGCCATCTCGACGGCGGCCAGCGGCTCCAGCAGCACGCCGGCGGCCAGGCGGAACACCAGGTGATCGTCGACGACCAGCACCCGCCGGGCTCGACCGGCGGTCAGCCGTGACGGGACCTCGCCGACCACGACCGTGGGCGGCGGTTCGTTGTTCAGGACATGCTGCAACCGCTGGAACATTTCGCATCACCACGTTCGGATGACGCCAGGATTGTCCGTCCTCCGCCCAAACGGCGATCGTGCTGCGGTATGGCCAACCCAGTTTAAGTTAGAAGGGCCGATACCAAGGTATCGGGTCGCCCTGCCCGAGGCGCCAGATAGAGCGTCAGGACGCCATCGGCCACGAGGCCAAGCGGCCCTTCAGCTGGTCGATCATCCGCACCAGCTCGACCACGGAACGCGCGCCCATCTTCCGCATCATGTGGCCGCGATGGATCTTCACGGTCACTTCGGAAAGGTCGAGGTCGGCGGCGATCTGCTTGTTCAGCTGGCCCTTCACCACGCCATCCAGGACCTGCAGCTCGCGGGCCGTCAGGCGCTCGCGGCGGGCCAGGATCTCGGCGGTGGCCAGGGCCTCGCGGCCGCGCAGGCGGTCCTTCTCCAGGGCGGCTGTGACGGCGTCCAGCATGTCCTGGTCGCGGAAGGGCTTGGCCAGGAAGTCGACCGCCCCGCCCTTCATGGCCCGCACGCTCATCGGGATGTCGCCATAGCCGGTCATGAACACGATCGGCGCGTGGTCGCCATGGCGGTCCAGCTGGTCCTGGAACTCCAGGCCGCTGAGGCCCGGCAGGCGGACGTCCAGCACGAAGCAGCAGGCCGCGCCTGAGGGCACCCCACATGACATTTGGGGAGCGGCCCGGAACTCGGCGATCGAGCCGTACTGGCGGCTCTCCAGGTTCACCGACCGGAACAGGCGCGCCAGGCCGTCGCGGATGGAGGCGTCGTCCTCGATGACGATGACGAGGTCGCTGGGGGTGTTCTGCGGATAGCTCATGGGATCAGTCTTCTAAAATCGGCAGGCGGACGGCGAAACTCGCCCCGCCTTCGGGATTGTTGGAAGCGCGGATGGAGCCGCCGTGCGTCTCGACGATGGAGCGGACGATCGCCAGCCCCATGCCCAGACCGTCGGCCTTGCTGGTGACGAAGGGGTGGAACAGGGTTTCGATATCGCCACTCAAGCCCACGCCTTGGTCGGCCACAGTCAGCACGATCGCATCGCCGTCGCGGGCGGTTGAGACCGTCAGCGTCCGATGGTCGGGGTCGCTCTTGGCCATCGCCTGGGCGGCGTTGACCATCAGGTTGATCACCACCTGCTGCAGCTCGATCCGGTCGCCTTGGACGAGCGGCAAGCTGGGATTCAGGTCCAGGCTCACGACGGCGCCGCACTGGCACAGGTCGTGGCCGATGATCCGGCTGGTGTTCTCGACCAGGGCGTTGAGATCGACCGCCTCGACCGTGCGCGGCGCGCGGCGGGCGAAGTCGCGCAGGCGTTTCAGCACCTCGCTGGCGCGCAGGGCGTCCTCGACCATCTGCTCGACCCCGGCCCGCGCCTCGGCGAGATCCGGCTCAGGCCGCTTGAGGAACCGCAGCGCCGCCTGGCCCTGGACGACCACCGCGCCCAGCGGCTGGTTCAGCTCGTGGCCGATCGAGGCGGTCAGCTCGCCCATGGTCGTCAGACGCGTAGCGTGGGCCAGGGCGCGGCGGGATTCCGACAGCTCCTCCTGGGCCTGGTGCAAGGCCGACAGGTCGGTGATGCCGATCACCACCCGGTCCAGCAGCGGCCGCTCGGGTGAGAAGGTGATCGAGTACGAGACCGGGATCAGCGTCCCATCCAGGCGGCGCAGATGAGCCTCGGCGGTGAAGGTGGCCCCTCCGCTCCAGATCGTTTCCAGCACGCGCTGGAAAGGGCCGGCGTCGCAGGTCAGGACGTCCTGGTGATGCTTCAGGAAGGCGGTCTTCGAGGTCGCGCCAAACAGCGCCAGGGTCGCTGGATTGACGTCGATGATCTCGATGCGCTCGGCGACCCTCGCCGGGAAGTCGGGATGTTCTGCGATGTAGCGCGACAGGTCGGTGACGCCCTGGGCCCGCAGGTCGTCCAGGGCGATCTTCACCGCCGAATAGTCCTTCACCCACAGCAGGACGCCGACATTGTTGAACAGCGCCCGCCAGCGCCGGCCGCCCTCGCACACGACCCGCGACACCCAGGCCTGGCGCAAGGCCACAGCGGTGGACACCCCGATCGCGGTCAGGCTCCAGGCCAGCACAGAGACATCCGGCGCCTGGCTGGCGGCCAGGATCGCGCAGAGCAGCGCCACGGCCGCCAGGGCGACCACCGGCAGGCCCACAGAAGCGACGATCGGACCCAAGGCGTAGAGCGGCGTCAGCGACGCGTCGGGCGCGCGGTTCTGGATGAAGATCCACGCCACCAGCCCGGTCACCGCCGCGCCCGCCATCCAGCGGGCCGACGTCCGGTAGGGCCAGGGGGTCTTCAGCTCGATCCGGTTGATCATCATGAGGGTCCGTCGGACCACGGACGGCGCGATCCTGGCGGACAGATGTGATCATTGGGCGAACATCGCTATTCACATCAAAGTATGAGCCGCGCCCGGACGACCTCGCGACCCATACCGAGGGATTAGTCCCCTCGCCGATCCGGTCGGGCCGGCCAAACCCCTGTGGAATGGCGGGCGGCGCGGCGGGGTCCGATAACCGGTTCATGACCGCCCCCGCCCTCGTCCTGTCGCCCGACACCGCCTTCGGCCGCGCGGTCAGCGAGATTCTCGCCCGGCTTGGCGCACCCTCGCTGCTGGTTCTGCCGCCCTACGACGGTGACGGCCTGGCCGAGAGCCGCGCCTATGTCGAAGAGGTTCTTGCCATCGCCTCGGCGCACGTCCCCGGATACGGCCTGATCATCCATCCTCTGTCGCTGAGCGCCCTGCCGCCATTCGGCGACGAGGCCGACTACGCCCACCGCGCGGCCCTGGCGGCGGCGCAGCTGAACCGCGCCTGGTACGCGCCGCTGAGCGTGCGGGTGGCCCAGCTGTTCATCGACAGGCTGGACATCGTCACCAACCGCGCCGATCGCACCGCGCCGCTGGACCTCGACGGCCTGAAAATCGGCCTGCGCCACGTGCTGGCCGGCGCGGACGAAGCCTTCTGCGATCCCGCCGCCCTCGCGGTCTGGGAGGCGGTCAACGGCGACTGGTGATCAAGTCAGCACGTCGCGCCGCGGGACCAGGGCCGGCGGCAGGTCCTCGCGGCCGGCGGCGAACAGCATCTCGCGCTCGACCGTGCGGCTCAGGGCGTCCAGCGGCAGGTCGTTGAGGTCCGAGCCGAACGGGTCCTCCAGCTCGTCGCCCAGAGCGTCCAGGCCGAAGAAGGTGTAGCCGACGATGATGGTCAGCAGCGGCGCCCACCAGCCCAGCGACGAGGCCAGGGCGAACGGCAGCAGCATGCAGAAGACCAGCGCCGTGCGGTGCAGCAGCAGCCAGTAGGCGAACGGCAGCGGTGTACCCTTGATCCGCTCGCAGCTGGCCTGGACGGTCCCCAGTTCATTCAGTCGGGTCTGCAGCAGGGCGTGGCCGACGGTGTCGATCCCCGCCAGCCGCTCCGTGGTCCGAGCGATCTGCGCCAGCGCCAGGTCCGTCGGATTGGGCGCGGCGCGCCAGTCGATCTCGGGGCGCCAGGCTGCCAAGGGCGCGACCTCGTCTCGATCCCGCAGGCGCGCGGCCAGGCTCTGGGTGAAGGCCGCCACACCCAGCAGCACCGGCGCGCGGGCCTCGATCGGCAGGCCGCCCAGCTGACGGGCGATGGCGCGGGCGGTGACCAGCAGCTGGCCCCACAGCTTGCGGCCCTCCCACCAGCGGTCGTAGCAGGCGTTGTTCCGGAAGCTGATGAAGATCGACAGCGCCAGACCCATCACCGTGAACGGCGTGGCGGCCAGGTGCGCGAAGGCGCTGGGCTTTACCCTTGCCAGCAGCACCGCCGCCACCGACAGGGCCGCCAGCACCAGCAGCCGGCCAGCGATCTTCGGCACGATCGAGCCGTGCAGGGTGAAGAGGACCTCGCGCAGTCCAGGCTGGGCCTTGACGATCATGTCGTCGGCTTACGCCCGCGCACGCCGGCCCACCAGTTGCGGCGACGCGGTTTTTGAACGCTCTTGCTGGAGAATTCAGCGCACACCCAGCACGACGACGCGGGTCGGCGCGGCCGGGTCGAAATTGTCGTCGGACATCAGTACCAGGGTCCGGCGGCCGGGTCCCCACGCCATGGCTTCCAGGTTGGCGGGCGGGACGCCCAGGCGATCGAAGTTCACCACCAGCTGCTTGGTCAGCACGGCCTCGCGGGTGTCCACGACATAGAGCCGGCAGTGGTAGGAAAAGCGCCCGCCCGCGTCCTCGACGCCGGAGCGCTCCAGCACCAGCAGGCGGTGGGCGTCCAGCGTCAGGATTTCGCTGATCCCGTTGTCGCCGCGCCTCGCCGGCGCGGCCTGGATGGGGTCGAGGCGGTAGGCGTATTGCGCGACGACCTTGCCCTGGCGATCCAGCTTGGCGATCCGCGTGACGCCGCCGGTCGCGACGGTGCTGACCGGGCCGTCCTGGACCAACGGCGCCTCCATCGAGACCCACAGCCAGCGGCCATCCGGTGAGAAGCTCAGGCCTTCCAGGGTCAGGTTCGGGCGCGCGCCGTCCTTGAAGCTGAACGGCGTCGGGATCGTCCCCTTCGCCGCGCCGTCGCGACCCATGCGGCGCAAGGCCGGATCAAAGCCGCGCGGGGCGTCGCCCTCGGTCGACCAGACGAGGTCGCCGTTCAGCGGATCGATCCGCAGCGCCTCGGCGTCCGGACGTTCGCCCTGCTCGGGCCTCAGCCGAACGTGGTGCGTCAGCTTCAGACCCTTGTCGTCCAACCGCCCGACGAAGAACCCCGCCTTGTCCGAGCGGTCGTCGGAGATCATCAGCCACTCGCCGCTGCGCCGGTCGTAGTCGAGGCCGGAGACGCCGCCGAAAGGCGTCCCATCAACCATCGTCCCCTGCGGGACCTCGAAGCTCGCCAGCAGCTTCAGCGCCAGGGCGAGACCGAGCAGGCTCACTTCAGGACGCGCACGCTGTCGCGCGAGATCAGCTCGACATTGAACACCACCCGGCGGCGCGGCTCGCCCCGGGCGCCCATCCGGCGGATCAGGGCCTCGACGGCGGCGGCGGCCATGTCCTCGACCGGCATGTCGATCGTGGTCAGGGCCGGCGTGTGCAGCTGGGCCCAGGGGATGTCGTCGAAGCCGACCACCGAGACGTCGTCGGGCACCGACAGGCCCATCTCGCGGATATGGCGCATGGCCCCGATGGCGATCAGGTCGGCGCCGGTGATCACCGCCGTAGCGGTGCGGCTCTCCAGCGCCTTGGCGACCTCGGGCTCCAGGTCCAGCGAATAGGCGTTGTGGACGTGCCAGACGAGGTTGCCCCGCTCGCGCACCGTGGCGATCGCCGCCTCGGCCCGCTGGCGAGCGCTGGAGGCGGCGTGGGGACCGGAGATCACCCCGATGTTCACATGGCCCGCCGCCAGCAGATGCTCGGCCGCCAGGCGCCCGCCATCGGCATAGTCGGCCTGGATGACGTCGTAGCCGGGCAGATTTCGATCCAGCACCACGGTCGGCACGCCCTCGATCAGCTTGCCGACCGGACCGTCGTCGGCGATCGGGAACCAGATCACCCCGTCGACGCCGTGATCGACCAGCAGGTTCACCGCCCGCTCCTCGGCCTCGGCCGAGCCTTCGGTATCCGTGAGAAAGACGCTGTAGCCATGGGCCCGCGCGGCCTGGATCACCACCTGAGCCAGGCTGGGGAAGAACGGGTTGGTCAGGTCCGGCAGGATCAGGCCGATGGCCCCGGTCTTGCCGGTCTTCATCGCCTTGGCGCTCTGGTTGGGCCGATAGCCCAGCTCGGCGGCGACCTTCAGGATGTGCTCGCGCGTCGCCTCGCCCACCGAGCCCGCGCCATTGATCGCGTAGGACGCGCTGGCCAGCGACACGCCGGCGGCCTTGGCCACCTCCTTGAGGGTCGCCCTGCGGGGTGGGTCTTCGCTCTTGGCCATGCGGGGATTCCGTCGGGAGATAGCCAGGACGTGAAACCTTTCATGGGCAGCGTCAAGGATCGGGGCGGATCGCAACGACCCGCCCCTTCCGGAAGCGCCTAACAAGGGGAGAAGACGCCCCCGAACTGGTCCCTAGAACCGCGCCTTGACCGAGAAGGTGTAGGTGCGCGGCGCGCCGACGAAGTAGCGGTCCAGGGTCTTGGCGTTCGGGGTCGCGGCGGTGTAGCCGAACTCCGGCTGGGTGGCCGTCGAGCCGCTGACCGCGCCGATGTATTCTTTGTCGAACAGGTTATCGACGTTGAACTGGAAGCGCAGGTCCGGGACGCCTGCACGCTTCAGGTCATAGGTCGCCGTCAGCCCGACCAGGGTGTAGGCGTCCAGCATCTCGACGCCCAGTTCCTGGAAGGTGGTCGGGGCGACGATGTGGCCGCCGACGCGCTTGCCGACATAGCGGGCGTTGGCGTCGATCTTCAGGCCCGCCAGCGGCTTCCAGCCGACCTGGCCATAGACGCTGTCCTTGGGGATATCGCGCACGCCGGCCCCGCCGATGATCGCGACGGCGGCCAGGGCCTTGCGGGCGTCGCTGCCCACGGCAGGGTTGTCGTGCTTGGCGTCCTGGTGCGAGTACGAGCCGTAGAGATCGACGACGCCGAAGTTGTAGTAGCCGGTCAGCTCGACGCCCTTGGTCTTGACGCCCGCGATGTTGACGGCCTTGGTGGCGACGTTGCCGCGCACGACTTCCTGCGGGTCCAGGGTCGCGGTTGGGTCCCGCGGCACGATGCCGACATTGTTCTTCAGGTCGACGTCATAGGCCTGGATCGAGAAGGCCATGTTCGGCTTCACGTAGCGCAGGCCAAGATCCACGTTCTCGGTCGAGACCGGGGTCAGGTCCTTCGGGTTGATCACCGCCGTCGAGCCCAGGAAGGCGTCTTCCGGGATGCCGGCGAAGTTCTTGGCGTAGCCGCCGAACAGCTCCCAGGCGTCGGCCAGCTGATAGGTCGCGCCGAGCTTCGGATTGAGGTCCGAGTGCTGCGAGAACTTGACGTTGGCCTTGTATTCCAGCGGCGACTTGGCGTCGTATTTGACGTCGTACCAGGTGACGCCGAGGTCCACTTTCAGCTTGTCGTCGAAGGCGCGCAGCTCGTCCTGGGCGTAGAGCATGGTCGTCTCGACCGAGGCGCTGCGCTCGTACTCGACATAGTTCAGCTTGGAGCGGTCATAGGCGATGCTCTGGGCCGAGTTGATGATCGGGAAGAAGTTGCGCTTCTCCGTGGAGTCGCCGCCTTCCCACCAGCCGCCGAAGCGCAGGTTGTGCACTCCGAACTTGGCTTTCAGCTCGCCGGTGACGCCATAGCGATCACGGTCGCGGGGCGTGACGCGCATGTCGGCCGGACCGCCGACGACGTTGCTGTTGCGGATCGTCGTGAGCGTCGGACGCACCGCGCCGCCATTGGCGTTGTAGCCGGTCACGGCGCGCGGATCGCCGCCGGTCAGAACGCGCTGGCGGTCCTGATAGCGGAAGGATTCGCCCTTGAGGTTCTGGTAGTACGGATTGACGTCGAAGCTGATCGCGTCGCTCAGCACGAAGTGGCTGTTGGCATAGGCCAGCCAGTCCTTGCGCCAGCCGCCCAGGGCCCCGCCGAAGTCGATGTCCTTGGCCGGGATGCCGGTGATGGCGTCCAGCGCGCGGTCGCTGCGCGGCGCGGCCTCGAACTCGCCCTTGGTGACGATGTTGAAGTCGTTGTCGGTCTGGTCGTTGTACGAGACGCGGGCCTTGACGAACGAGCCGTTGTCGAAGGCCTTCACGACCTTCAGCTCATAGTGATCGCGCTCGCTGCCCCGGCTGGCGCGGCCGGCCCAGACGTCGTTCTCCTGGTGCGAGTAGGTGAAATAGCCCGACAGGCCCGGCGCGATCTCGCCGCTGTCGACGCGGGCGTAGATGCGGCGGAAGTCGAACGAGCCGACGCCGGCCTCGACCGTGGCGCCGAAGTCCTGGCGCGGGGCGTCGGTGACGAAATCGATGAAGCCGCCCAGGGCGAAGCGCGACGGCGCGCCGATGTCGCCGGCGCTCTGCGACACGGTGATCTTGCCGATATTGCTGCTCTCGATGAAGCGTTGCGGCGGCGAGCCGCCGTTGAAGCGGCTGTCACCGGTGGGGATGCCGTCCAGGGTCAGGCCGACCTGCTCGTCGCTGAGGCCGCGCATGTAGATCTCGAACGAGAAGCTGCCGCCACGGGCATCACCGGTCGAGACCTGCACGCCCGGCACCTTGACCAGGGCCTGGGTGATCTCGGCGCCCAGCGGACGCTCCTGGATGTCCTCGGCGCCGATGGTGAACGTGGCGCGAGCCAGGCCCGAGCCGAAGCGTTCGGCGGTGACCACCACCTCGTCGACCGTTTCGGTCGGAGCGGCGGGCGGCGCGGCTTGTTGGGCCATGGCGGGCGCGGCCATGACCAGGCACAGCGCGCTCGAAGCCAGCCAGATGGACGTCTTCATACTCAAGCCCCCTTCAGGCGACCCGCTCTCGGCGGTGTCGGTACGATTTAGTGAAACGTTTCATATTCGAGTTCAATGACATTTTCATCACAGGGAGCGGAGGATCGTTCGGCGCCCAATCCGAAGGCGTGCTTTGCATTATCAGGCATTTTCCAGATGTCCGGGTCCAGCTTGCGCGCCATACGGACGAAATGCCAAGCACCCGCTTACCAGCGATTGCGTGCTATTTCCTTGAAACGTTTCACTCTATAAGCTTCTCCCGAGCGTCGTCGGAGGGGACATGCCGGACAACGAAACCGCGCGCGCCTTGCTGGGCGTCGTCGTCTTCCTCGGCATCGGCTGGATGCTGTCGGAGAACAGGCGCGCCCTGCCCTGGCGGCCGGTGCTGGTGGGCCTGGCCTGCCAGGTCGCGCTGGCCCTGCTGCTGACCAAGGTTCCGGCCATCACCGCCGGCTTCGCCGCCGCCACCCACGCGGTCGACGCCTTGCAGGCGGCATCGAAGGCTGGGTCCAGCTTCATGTTCGGCTATCTGGGCGGCGGTCGCGCGCCGTTCAGCATGGCCGACCCCAGCGCCGCCTTCATCTTCGCCTTCCAGGCCCTGCCGGCCATCCTGCTGGTCGGGGCGCTGTCCGCCCTGCTGTGGCACTGGAAGGTGCTGATCGTCATCGTCCGCGCGGCGGCCTGGGCGTTCGGCAAGCTGTTCGGGGTCAGCGGCCCGGTCGGGGTCTCGACCTCGGCCTGCGTGTTCCTCGGCATGGTCGAGGCGCCGCTGCTGATCAAGCCGTTCCTGCCGCGCCTGACCCGCGCCGAGATCTTCATCATCATGGTCGACGGCCTGTCGGTGATCGGCGGCTCGATGATGATCGTCCTGGGCTCGCTGATCGCCGCCAAGGTGCCCAACGCCTTCAGCCACCTGCTGATCGCCTCGATGATCAGCACCCCGATGGCCATCGGCATGGCGAGGTTGATCATCCCCGGTGAGACCAGCACGGCGCATGAGCCCATCGTGCTCACCAGCCCCTATCGCAGCAGCCTGGAAGCCCTGACTTTCGGCACGCTGGACGCGGTGAAGATGGTGCTGAACATCGCCGGCCTGCTGATCGTCTTCGTCGGCCTGATCGCTCTGATCAACATGGGCCTCGCGGCGCTTCCGCACGCCGGCGCGCCCCTGACGCTGGGCGGTGCCCTGGGCTGGCTGCTGACCCCGATCGTTTGGCTGACCGGCGCGCCGCTCTCCGACCTGCAACACGTCGGCGCGATCCTCGGGACCAAGGTCGCCGCCAACGAGGTGGTGGCCTACAGCGACATGATGGCCCTGCCGCCCGGCGCGCTCAGCGACAAGAGCCTGCTGATCCTGACCTACGCCCTGGGCAGCTTCGGCAATGTCGGCAGCGTCGCGATCCTGATCGGCAGCCTGTCGTCCATGGCCCCGGAGAAGGTTGGCGAGGTCGTCGAACTCGGCTTCAAGGCCCTGGCGGCGGCGTTCCTGACCACCTGCCTGACGGCGACCATCATGGGGGTGATCGGGGGTTAGGCCATCACTCCTGCCAGAAGGCTGTCAGGAGCGGTGTGGAAGGAATGGCGTGTTCAACCTGGAGAGGGAACAAGCCATGACCGCGCAAATCGTCTTCACCGAAATCCCGGCCTCGGATCCCGAGCGCGCCTGCCGATTCTACGAGACCCTGCTGCAGGGCGAGGTGACCCGAGCCGACGGCGGCCCCAACCCGATCTGGATGCTGCCGCACGCCGAAGGCGGGCATGCGCCGGGCCACATCTATCCCGGACAACCGGCGACGAACGGCGCCGGCGCGACCACCCACTTCGCCGTGAACGATACGCTGGACGACGCCATGGACCGGGTCCGCAAAGGCGGCGGCGAGGTCGTGTCGGACGTCATCGACATCCCGGTGGGGTCGTTCTTCTACGCCAAGGACACCGAGGGCAACAGCCTGGGGCTCTTCAAGTACAGGACGGCCTAGCCGCCAGCAGCGCGCCCGCCGCCGCGACCCCAGCCTCCGCCGCCACGCGCGGCGGAGCGCCGGTGATCAACGCCGCCAAAGCCGCGCCGGCGAAGGTGTCGCCAGCGCCGGTGGCGTCGTCGGCGTCCAAGGGCGTGACCGGCAAGTCGAAGACCTCACCGGCCGCCTCGACGTGGACGCCGGCGGCGCCGCGGGTCTCGAACAGGATTTGGCCGGGTGGCTTGGGCGCGGTCCGCCCCGCTTCCAGCCAAGCGCGTTCGCCGGCGTTGCAGAAGATGACCTCGGCCCGCGCCGTCAGCCGCGCCACCAGCTCCGGCGGGAAGCACCCCGGGTCGTCCTTGGCGATCCAGGCCAGGCGGGGGCCTTCGAGGTCGAGCAGAGGGGCGGTGATCTCCGGTGGGCCGGCGGCGATCACCAGCCATTCGGCGTCGACGGCGAGACGCAACTGGGCCTCGGTCAGCACCGCGGGCCCCGGCCGCAGCAGGCAGCCGTAACTTCCGTCGGCGTTGTAAATCAGCAGGCACCGCGTCGACGGCGCGCCAGGCGTCATCGCGACGCCGTCCAGCGACATGCAGGCCGCCTGGTAGGTCGCGCCGTCGGCGTCGTCGCCGATCCAGGTCAGCGGCGCGGCGGCCACGCCCGCTTTCACCAAGGCCGCGCTGGCGTAGAGCGCCGCGCCGCCGGCGCGCGGCCAGGCGGCTTCGCGCATCAGCCGCGTGCCTTGGCCGGTGAAGTCGCCCTCGACCCGGACCACGTAGTCGATCGTCGCGAAGCCCGCGACCGCCACCCGCACCATCGACCATCCTCTCGTTTCAGCGGCTTGACTGAAACGTTTCACTGGGTAGTTTGCAAGGACATTCTGACCTTCGGACACCGTCATGCAGCCGCCCAGTTTCATCGCGTTCACCGGCGTCGATCGCCTCGAGCTGCTGCCGGGGCTCAAGGCGTTGTCGGCCCGCTATCCGATCGAATGGGGCGTGCTGGTCGATCCGGCCCAGGAGGGGGACAGCGCCCTCTTCCCGCCCGCCGAGATCCGCGACGCCCTGCTGGCCGAACGCGACCTGCGCTGGGCGGCCCATGTCTGCGGCGACGCGGCCAAGGCGATCGTGGCCGGCCCCCTGACCGCCCCTCCGCCGCCGACCGGTATCCAGCGCGTGCAGGTCAATCACAGCTTCAAGGGCAGCACCCCGGCCCAGGCCGCCGCCGCCCGCGACTATGGCCGCCGCCTGGGCGTGCGGGCGGTGCTGCAGTGCTCGGCCGCCTTCCCGGTCAGCCAGACCGGCGTCGATTGGCTGTACGACGTCTCGTTCGGCACCGGCGCGCGGCCCGATCGCTGGCCCGCGCCGCCGCCGGCCGAGGGGCCGTTCTGCGGCTATTCCGGCGGCATCGGTCCCGGCACGGTCACCGACATCCTGACCCGCATCGCCGCGCCCGACGGCGCGCTCTACTGGATCGACATGGAGTCGGGCGTACGCACCGACGGGGCCTTCGACCTGGCCAAGTGCGAGGCCGTCTGCCGCGCGGTCTACGGATGACCACCGCGCCGAGGCTGGTGATCCTCGACACCGATCCTGGCGTCGATGACGCCCTGGCCCTGCTCTATTTGCGCGCCCATCCCGGCCTGCGCTTGCTGGCGATCACCACGGTGTTCGGCAACGCCGACATAGAGATCACGACCCGCAACGCCCTGTGGCTGCGGGCGCGGCTGGGGCTGGGCGCGCCCGTCTGCCAAGGCGCCGGCGCGCCGCTGGCTCGCCCACGTGGCCCCTCCCCTGTCCATGTCCACGGCGAGAACGGCCTGGGCGACATCGACCTTTCCGGTCCCGCCCTGCCCTGGGCCGATCCCGGCTTGGCGCATGAGAAGATCGTCGAGCTGGTCCGCGCCCATCCTGGCCAGGTGACCCTGGTGGCGATCGGCCCGCTGACCAACCTGGCCCTGGCCCTGCGCGCCGCGCCGGACATCGCCGGCCTGGTCGCCGAGGTCGTGATCATGGGCGGCGCCTTCGCGCGCGGCAACGTCACCCCGTTCGCCGAGGCCAACCTCCACAACGACCCCGAGGCCGCCGCCGAGGTCCTGGCCGCGCCCTGGCCGCTGACCCTGGTCCCGCTTGATGCGACCCTGCCCTGCGTGCTGACCGACGCCGCCGCCCGCGCGATGGCCGAGGCGAACGACACCGGCCGTTTCGTCCACGAGGTCACCCGAGGCTACGCCGCCGCCTATGCCCGTCACGAGGGCCTGGACGGCTGCGTCCTGCACGATGTCGCCGCCCTGGTACGCCTCACCCGTCCCGAGCTGTTCACGGCGCGCTCGGCGCCGGTGGCGGTGACCCTGACCGGCGAGCGCCTGGGCCAGACGACCTGGTCCGAGCAGGGCCTGCTTCGCCAGGTCTGCACGGACGCCAGCGGCCCTGAACTCGCGCGGCATTTCCAGCAGACCTTGGCCTAGGCCCGAGCTTCCGGCTTAGCTGGCGGACCTGTTCCGACCGGAGTCGCTGATGCCGTTGCTTGCCCTGCTCGCCGCCCTGGCTCTGTCGCCAGCCGCCGTCGAGGTCCCCGCCCAGCCTGCTCTGACCCAAGCGATCGCGGCGCGGGACACCGCCCTGTTCGACGTGATGTTCGCCGACTGCGACCCGGCCGCCCTGACGAGCATGGTCACCGACGACATGGAGTTCTATCACGACAAGGGCGGGCTGATGGCCCACGACGCCTTCATCGCCGACTACGCCAGGAGCTGCGAAGCCAAGAAGGCGCCGGACGCTTGGCGCTCGCGCCGCGAGCTGACAGCCGGCACGATGAAGGTCTACGCCATCCCCGGCTTCGGCGCGGTCGAGGAAGGCGCGCACGTCTTCTACGAGCGCAAGGGCGACGGCCCCGAGCGGCTGGCCGGCAAGGCGCGGTTCTCGATCCTGTGGAAGCTGGGCGCCGACGGCCAGTGGCGCATGGCGCGGACCTTCAGCATCGACCACGCCGCCATTCCCTAGAAAAAATGGCCGGCGCTTTCGCACCGGCCACGAGGGGAGGCTAGTCGAACCTGGCGACGGGGGGAGGACCCGCCGCCAAGCCTTGGATCGAGCTAGAAGCGCGCGGTCACGCTGGCGTAGACCACCCGGCCCTCGACGTCATAGGTCGCCGAGAACGTGTTGTTGGACGGCGCCGACGAGCCGACGATCGGCGGGTTCTTGTCGAACAGGTTGCGCACGCCCGCGGTCACCGAGATGTCCTTGTTGATGTCATAGGCGCCGGTCAGGTCGAAATAGCTCTGCGCCTTGATCACCGGGTTGGTCAGCGTCGCCTTGTCGGGGAACGCCGCGCCGAGGCGCTTGGGCAGCAGATAGGTGTCGACCGTCGTCTCGCCGATGAAGCGATGACGCAGGCTGAGCGTGGCCGCGCCCGAGCGCCAGGTCACGCGCGACGTGCCCTTCCAGCGCGGGATCGGCTGGCCGCAGGTCGGGCCGAAGGCGCCGACGCAGTAGTTCTTGGTCGCCGGCAGCGCCTGGACCGGCGTGGCGGTGAACTCGTCGGTGTAGGTGAAGTTCGTGCCGATATCGAAGCGGCTGTCGCCGAACGGACCCCAGGCCAGGTTGAAGCGGTAGCTGGCGTCGAAATCGACGCCCGAGGTCTTCAGGCCGCCGGTGTTGCCGTTGGTGGTGGTGACATAGCCTGGACCGGTGATCTGGCCGGTCAGCGGATCGCGGGTGATCGCCTTACAGAACACGCTGCTGGCGTCCTGGATGGTGTTGTAGCAGAGGCTCAGGGTGTTCGCGATGCCGCCGCCCAGGGGCGCGATGGCGCCGTCCAGGTTGATCTTGAAGTAGTCGACGCTGAGGGCCAGGCCGGGCACGAAGCGCGGCTGCAGCACGATGCCGAAGGTCGTGGTGTCCGACTCTTCGGGACCGACGTTCGGGTTGCCGCCCGACACCTGGTTGATGAAGGTGTTGGGCTGCACCGACAGGCTGAACACCGAGGCCGCCGGCACGCCGGTGGCCACGCAGATCGCCCGCACCGCCGCCGTCTGCTGGGCCGTCGGCTGGCGGCTCGAGCAGGGGTCGACCGCCGAGGGGCCGCTAGTGGTGTTGCCGCCGAACAGCTCGCCCACGTTCGGCGCGCGGATGGCGTGCTGGAACTGGCCGCGCACGGTGATGTCGGAGACCGGCGCGTACTCGCCGCCCACCGAATAGGTCCACACGCCGCCGACGCCGGCCAGGTCGTAGTCGGAATAGCGGAAGGCGCCGTTGACGCTGGCGCGCTCGCCCAGGGGCGAGTCCTTCAGCAGCGGGACGCGGACTTCGCCGTAGACTTCCTTGACCGATTCCGAGCCCTTGGTCGCCAGGGCGGCGTTGAAGCCGGAGACGTCACCCGAGGCCAGGAAGCTGTCGGGCACGAAGCGCGCCGAGGCCTTGCGATACTCGACCCCAGTGCTGAAGTCGGCCGGACCGGCCCAGGTGTCGAACAGCTCGCCGGCCAGGCTGGCGGCCAGCACCTGCTGCGAGGACTCGGTGTAGTTGGTCGAGGTCACGGCGATCGAGGCCGCGCCTTGCGGCGACAGGTTGGCGCCGAAGATGTTGAGCAGCGGGGCCGCGCCGCCGGCCGACAGCAGGCCCGCCTGGAACTTGCTCAGCGAGGCCGCGCCGCTGGAGATGCTGGTGTCGGTGGTGCGGGTGTAGCTGTAGTACGCGTCGTACTTCAGGTTCCGCAGGAAGCCTTCCGAGACGCTGCCCACATCGCCGCGCACGCCGAGCGCCGTGCGATAGGCCGAACGGTCGACGGTGTTCAGGCGATTGCCGACGTCGGGCAGGCGGCGGTTGACGTTCAGCACGGCCAGGCCGTCGCCCGCCGTGGTGGTCAGCGACGAGGTGCCGTTGGTGACGCGGATCGTGCCGGTCTCGGCCAGGTCGAGCTGGCGCAGGACCTCCTGCATTGGGGCCGACAGGTAGGGGTTGTTGACGTTCAGCAGGAAGTTGCCGCCGATGCCGCTGGGCGGCAGCTGCATCGTGACGCGGTTGTTGCTGTAGCTGGCCTCGGCATAGCCGGTCATGTGCGCGTTGAACTCGTAGTGGCCCGCCATGTTGGCCATCACGCGACGCTGCGGGATGACCACATAGGCAGCCGGACCCAGGTCGTAGTCGTCGCCCGGCGTGACGGCCGGACGCGCGGTCTTGCCCGCGTCGTCGAAGGTGAAGCCGCGCGAGCCCATCGAGCTCAGACCCGCCGCCGCGAGAGCAGCCGTCAGGCCAGCGCTCGACGGCGAACCGACGGTGACGAAGCGGCCGTTGGGGATCGTGCCGCTGCCGCCGAAGATCAGGCCCGGACGACCGCCCGCGCTCAGGCAGGTCTGGCCGCCAGGAACGGCCATCGGCGTGCCCGGACGCGTGGCGCTCCAGGTGCTGGCCGTGACGCAGCCGTCGGCCATGCTGGGCGTGGCCCAGCCGCCGCGGTCGCCGCGCGTGTAGCCGCCGCGATCCAGGTAGTTCAGCGCCACGACGACATTGCCGCGGTCATCGGCGAAGTTCGTGCCGAAGGTCAGGTCGGCCGTATAGGTCTTGGTCTTGGTGTGGGTGTCCTGGCGGGCCTCGCCGGTCAGTTCCACGCCCTGGAAGTCGTCCTTCATGATGAAGTTGACGACGCCGGTGATCGCGTCCGAGCCATAGACGGCCGACGAGCCGCCGGTGACCGTCTCCACGCGCTTGATCAGCGCGGCGGGGATCGTGTTGATGTCGGTGGTCTGGTCCGGGCCGGTGATCGTGAAGCGGCGGCCGTTGACCAGCACCAGGTTACGCTGGGCGCCGAAGCCGCGCAGGTTCAGCGTCGCCGTGCCGCCCGGCACGGTGTTGGCCGTCGGGCCATTGTTCTGCGAGCCCAGGAACTGGGGCGTGTCGTTCAGCAGCGTCTCGACGTTCTGCGTGCCCGACAGGCCGATCTCTTCCGCGCCGATCACGGTCACGGGCGTCGGGGCCTTGAAGCCACGGGCCGACAGACGCGAGCCCGTCACCACCACTTCGGTCACGGTCTGGTCGTCGGCCGAAACGGGGGCCGAAGCCGGGGCCGGTGCTTGCGTCTGCGCGCTTGCCAGCGCTGGCACAAGGAAGACAGCGGCCAGGGCCAGCGCGGTCTCGCAGCCCATGAACAAACGTTGCTTGCGGTTCTTTTCCATCATCCCCTCCCGAAGGTACCGCTATCATTTTGCGGCGATTGGCGAGACGCTAAATCCATATTCCGATATATGCAATAGCCTTCCATAAAATGATACCAGTGCGGCATTTGAAGCACAGCAGCGTAAAACAACCAGGAAACAGGGACCAGGAGATGCTCTTTTGAAAGTTGAGAATCCTTCCAGGCGCATGCTGCTGGCCACCACCACCGCGGCTTTCGTGGCCCCTGCCCTGGCAAAAGCGGCTCCGGACGACTGGGCGAGGGCCGCCACGATCGGGCGTTCGGTCCGTCCGCCGAGGTTTCCTTCGCGGATTTGGGACATCGTCTCATTCGGCGCGATCGAAGGCGATATCGACACTGCCAGCGCCGCGATCGCCCGCGCGATCCAGGCCTGCGCGGCGGCCGGCGGCGGTCGTGTCCTGGTCCCGCCAGGCCGATGGCCGACCGGCGCCATCCGCCTGCTCAGCTGCGTCGAGCTGCACTTGGCGGCGGGCGCGACCCTGGTCTTCAGCACCGATCCGAAGCGCTACCCGATCGTCGCCACGCGGTGGGAGGGCGCGGAGCTGATGAACTACTCGCCGCTGGTCTTCGCCGACGGCGAGCGCGACGTGGCGATCACCGGGCGCGGGACACTGGACGGTCAGGGCGCGGCCTGGTGGTCGTGGAGCAGCGGCCCGCAATTCGGATGGCGCCCCAGCCTGCCCGACCAGCGCCCTGCCCGCCAGGCCCTGTTCGACATGGCCGAGCGCGGCGTCCCGGTGGCGGAGCGGGTCTTCGGGGAAGGCTCATATCTGCGGCCAATGATGGTGCAGTTCCAGAACTGCACGAACGTGCTGGTCGAGGGCGTCACCCTGCGGGACTCGCCGTGCTGGACGCTGCATCCGGTGCTGTGCCGCAATGTCACCGTGCGGGACGTCACCTTCATCGGCCACGGCCCCAATACCGACGGCTGCGATCCGGAGTCGGTCGACGGCATGGTCATCGAGCGCTGCACGTTCGACTGCGGCGACGACTGCATCGCCATCAAGTCGGGCCGCAACGCCGACGGCCGCCGCCTGGCCAAGCCGACCCGCAACATCCTGATCCAGGACTGCGTGATGAAGGACGGCCACGGCGGTGTGGTGATCGGCAGCGAGGTTTCCGGCGGCGTCGAGAACGTCTTCGTCCAGCGCTGCCACATGGACAGCGACCAACTCTGGTACGCTCTGCGCTTCAAGAACAACGCCATGCGCGGCGGGGTCATCCAGGACATTTACGCCCGCGACATCACCGTCGGCCGCGTGTCTCGGGCGGCGATCCTCTGCGACTTCAACTACGAGGAAGGCGCGCGCGGCGCCTTCACGCCGGTGCTGCGCAGGGTGCGGATCGAGCGGATGCGGGCCCGCGCCGCCGCCCAGGTCGCCGACCTGCAAGGCCTGCCGAACGCGCCGCTAGGCGAGATCGCGCTTCGCGACTGCCGCTTCGACGGCGTGACCAAGGCCAGCGTGATCGCCCATGCCGACGCGCTGCGACTGGAGCGGGTGAGCGTCAACGGGAGGCGGGTCGCCTCCTCTGCTCAGCTCAGCGCGCCACCGACCTGACGTTCACCCAGTCGAAGTCGGCCACGCCGGGCTTGGCTTGCCCCGGCTCGCCATAGCTGAACAACGCCGGCCGCGCGCCCTTCCACCAGGAAAAGCGCGGCAGGACCCCGCCGCCCATGTCGACGAAGGTCTTCCCGCCGTCGCGGCTGTAGCTGTAGTTCGCCGCCTGGTCGGCGACGGCCACGCGCAGGTCAACCACGCCAGCCGGCAGCGCCGGACCCAGGGTGTCGATGCCTCGGAGCGAGAAGACGATCCGGCTCTGGCCGTCCTTCTTGAACACACCGATCGCGCCGATGCCCGCGCCGAACATGGCCAGGCCCGCCCGCTGCCCCTCGACCAGGCCCTTGGCGTCGAGACGGGCGGTGATGACCGAGCCCCGGCTCTGCAAGGACTGGGTCAGGGTGTTGCGGGCGCTGACCAGGTTGACCGCCGGCCCGCCCGTCAGGCGCAGGAAGCCGGGACGCGCCGACAGGCTCCAGCGGCTGTCGTCGGGATTGTGGTTCCACTCCCACTGCGGCCCCAGCTTGGCGCCCGAGAAGCCATCGGAGGTCTGGGGCGAGACGGCCAGGAAACGTCCGCCGACATCGGGCATGGCGTGCGTCAGGACCGGCTGGCCGCCTTGCGCGTCCGAGCCCGCGCCGGGGATCGGCTCGCCCATGAACGGCCAGTCGTCCTTCCAGGTCACCGGCTGCAGGTGGACGATGCGGCCATAGGCGCCTTCGCCGTTGAAGTGGACGAACCAGCCCTGGCCGGACGGCGTCTCGATCCAGCCGCCCTGGTGCGGGCCCTTGAGGCCGTTGCCCGGGACCAGCACCTCGCGATGCTCGTAGGGCCCCCAGATCGACCGCGAGCGCATCACCGCCTGCGGCCCGGTGTCGACCCCGCCGATCGGCGCGAAGATGTAGTACCAGCCGTTGCGCTTGTAGAGCTTGGGTCCTTCCAGCACCGGCAGGGCCTTGGCGTCCTCGATGATGACCTTGCCCTCGTCCAGCACCGACTTGCCGTCCGGGGCCATGCGGTGCAGCACCAGCGGCCCGGCGCCGACCTTGCCGTGGACCAGATAGGCCTGGCCGTCGTCATCCCAGAAGGGGCACGGGTCCTCGAAGTTCGGGCCGGCGATCACCGCCACGGGGGCGGTCCATGGCCCGTCGACCTTGGTCGCGGTCGACATGAAGATCCCCTCATAGGGGGTGGCGAAATAGACGTAGAACTTGCCGTCGTGATGGCGGATCGACGGCGCCCACACGCCGCCGGCATAGCGCTGGCCGGACGTGCGCTGGTCGCGCGGCGTGCGCTTGCCCGTATCGTCGGTCGGCACGGGTCCGGGCAGGTCGTATTCCGGCGCGAACGGCAGCTTGGGCAACACGTGACCGGCGATCGTCCAGTGGACCAGGTCCTTGGACGTCAGGATCGGCACGCCGGGCGAGAAGTGGAAGCTGGACGCCACCAGGTAGTAGGTGTCGCCGACCCGAATGACGTCCGGGTCGGAATAGTCGGCCGGCAGCACCGGATTACGATAGACGGCCGCCGGCGACTTCGGCGCGGCCAGCGCCGGTCCGGCCAGGGCCAGGACGCCCGCCGCCACAAGTCCCATCACGCGCATGACGAGGTCCTTAGAACGATTGGGTGGTGGTCTCGTCGATCCGGCGATCGGGCAGCCAGCGGCTGCCGAACGACCGGAAGCCCGTGACGTTGTCGAGCAGGAAGCTCGGCCCCTTGGGCAGCCGCAGGCGGAAGAGGTCGATCTCCTCGACGTCGTTCAGCCAGAAGGCCGGACGCGCGTCGGCCGCCTCGACGGCGATCTCGACGTTGCTCATCTCGATGTTGCGGGCGTGGCGGATGAAGAAGCCGCTGGCCGGCAGGTCGCCGAACATGTCCGGGTCGGGATAGGCCTTGTCGGCCTCGGGTGGTCGGCGCTTGGCGAGCTCCGCCGTGCCCCCGCCCAGCGAGTGGAAATAGACGTCGCTGATCTTGACGTCCTCGACCGGGTGGCCGGCCACGCCGGCGATGATCGACGGCTGCGGCGTAGCGCCATGGCTGACGATGTTCTGGATGGTGATGCGGCGCAGCTTGCCGACCGGCACGCCCTCCGGCCCGCGCATCCGGCTGCCCAGGCGCAGGAACAGCGGCGGGAAGCCGGTGCCGCGCATTGTGATGTTGCTGATGGCGATATCTTCGGTCAGCGCCCCGTCCATCGTCTCCAGCGCGATGCCGTAGCAGTGGTCGAACACGCAGTTGGTGATGGTGACGTTCTTGAAGCCGCCGTTGGACTCCGTGCCCAGCTTGATGCGGCCATAGCCGTGGAAGCCCGCCGGCATCTTCTTCCAGGTCCCGTCGATGACCGAGCCCATCTCGTAGTTGCCGGTCACGAAGCAGTCCGAGATCGTCAGGTTCTCGGTCGGGCGGGCATAACCGAGCGCGAAAGAGCTCTTGGGGCAGATGCCGTCGTCCCAGGGCGAGTTGATCGTGCAGTTGGTGACGCGGACATTTCGGCAGCAGTCGATGTCCAGCCCATCGCGGTTGGTGTCGACGATCAGATTGTCGATCGTCATGTTGTCGACGCCGGTGGCCAGCAGCGCGAACCAGCCGCCCTGCAGGATCTTGAAGTCGCGCAGCAGGACGTTGCGGCAGTTCTTCAGCGCGATGGCCTTGTCGCCGACGCCGGGGCCGGAGATGTCCGGCGCATCGCCGGGGAAACGGTTGCCGCGCGTCAGGTTCTTGCCCCAGATCAGGCCCGTGCCGGTGATCGAGACGTCGTGCAGGCCCTCGCCGAAGATCAGGCTATTGTTCCAGTGGCTGTGGCCATAGTCCTGATAGGCGTTGCCGGCGCCGGGGCCCGGGTCGTCATAGCCGTTCGGAGCCACGCCATTGGGCGCGGCGGCCAGGATCACCGCGCCTTCGCCCAGATGCAGGGTGATGTTGCTCTTCAGGCGCAGCGTGTAGCAGGCATAGGTCCCGGGCGGGAAATAGACCACGCCGCCGCCCAGCGACGCCACGTGGTCGATGGCCTTGTTGATGGCCGGCGAGTCGATCTTCGCGCCGTCGCCGACCGCGCCGAAATCACGGACGCTGAAGGCGAAGGGCGTGGGGCCCTTGGCGGTCCCGACCGGCGTCGCGGCATTGGCCATGGACGGCGGCGTCAAGGCGGCGCCCGTCAGCAGGCCACCCAGCATCAGCCCTCGTCGATCCATGCTCATCGCGCCCTCCCATTGCCCGTTTCGTCGGGTCTGGAGGGGGAGACAAACAAGCCGCCCGCGATGGAGTCAACGCCTTTTGTTACCGGTAGCATCGACAATGCCAGCGTTGGCGCCCTATCGTGCCAGCGCTGGCGAGGCGCGGGGAACGCACCGCCGGACAGCCGTGGGGAAGGCGCCAAAACATGATCCAGAGCGATCCGGCCGCGAGCATGGCGGTGACCATCGACGACGTGGCCAAGGCCGCCGGCGTCTCGATCCGGACCGTCTCGCGCGTGCTCAACAAGTCCCCGAAGGTCGGCGAAGAGACCCGCCAGGCCGTCGAGGCGATCATCAAGGCGATGGGCTACAGTCCCAGCTCGCGGGCGCGGGCCCTGGCCTCGGGCCGCTCCTACCTGATCGCGGTCGTGCAGGACGATCCCAACGCCCATGTCATCGGCGCCCTGCAGCGCGGCATCGTCGAGGTCTGCTCCCAGCACGGCTATGAGCTGGTCGTCCATCCGGTGCGCTTCGGCGATCCGGACATCGCCCACGACATCGAGAAGTTCGTGCTGCGCTCGCGGGTCGACGGCCTGATCGTGCTGCCGCCAACCTCGGAGATCGCGGCCATCCCCACGCGACTGACAGCGTTGGGCGTACCTTCGGTCGGCATCGCCTCGATCGCCGTGGACCCCTATCCCAGCATGCTGGTCACCCGCGAGCGCGCCGCGACGGCGGAGCTGGCCCGCCATCTGCTGGACCTTGGCCACCGGCGCATCGCCATGATCGAAGGCCCGCCGCGTTTCCGCTCGGCGCAGGAGCGCAAGGCGGGCTTCCTGTCGGCCCTGGAGGCCTCGGGCCTGCCGATCGAGCTGGAGCTGCGTCCGGGCGACTACGGCTTCGACAGCGGCATGGCGGCGGCGGCGTCGCTACTGGCCCTGGAGCGGCGGCCGACGGCGATCTTCGCGTGCAACGACACGATGGCCGCGGCCGTGGTCAAGGCGGCGCGGGAGGCGGGCATCGCGATGCCGGACGCGCTGTCCGTCGCCGGCTTCGACGACGCCGACCTGGCCTCGATGATCTCGCCCGCCCTGACGACGATCCGCCGCCCGCTGCGCGACATGGCCAAGACCGCCACCGAGCAACTTCTGGCGATGATCAGCCAGCAGCAGCCAAGCCTGCCCTTCCAGGTGGTCGAGGCCAGCCTGATCGTCCGACGCTCGACGGCGCCGGCATGAGGTGGCGAGGCTAGGAATGGACCGGGGTCGGGCAGCCCGCGCCGCGCTCGCGTCTTTTCTCGGCGCTGCGGATCAGACTGTTCTTGATCATGTGCACGCCCAGCAACGGCGTCATCACGGCAAGGGCAAGTCCCATCACCGACGCAATGATCATCAGGGCCACGGCGCGCAGCGGCATCGTCGCCCAGCTGGCCAGCGCTGAAGCGTCCAAGTCGCTTTCCCGCGCCTGGCGGCGAGACAACCTGCCCTTGAGGGTTTCGACGAGGAGAACCGGTGACAGCAGGACGGCGCCGACCACGCTGGCGACCAGAACAAGCACCAGGGCCGCATAGCGGAGAACCCCCACCAGCCTTGCCTTGGCGTCCGCGCCCACCCGGTGTGTTGGGCCGATTTCGATCGCCCGCATCATTCCGCCCCTCCAGACCGGTCGCGTCAGCGTTTCCGGCAGCCACAAGAGCTACGCCTCAAAAGTGAAATAGTTGCGCTACGTGCTGCTTTTCTGTGGCGGCGGCTCAAGAAGCCGTCTTCCTGGACGCTAGCGGCCAGCGACAGACGTTCTTGGCTTCGACCTGACAGGCCGAGCCACCTGCGACCCCATCTCCCAAATACTGGCCCGGGCTCAAAGGCCTGAGCCAAGGCAGAGCTTGCCTGGGCAGCGGTCGACATCCGCCTTCGCGCACTTTTGGCGGTTAAATTGGCAGCCCACTTGATGGGACCGTCCGCGCGACCGTTGCGGCGCCTGGCTTCTCGGTATCACGCCACAAAACAACCCATGACAGATTCAATAACTTGACACCCGTCTGTCGCGAACATCAGCTTTAGTAGCGGTCTAGTTTCTGCGGGGGGCGGAGATGTGGCAGTTCTGGCGTAAGAGCGCGGCTGCGCTTCTTGTCCTGACGTTTCTGGGGCCTTCGGAACCGGCGCCCGCCGGGGTGACCGTCGCCAGCCCGGAAGTGGCGTGCGGCGACGCCATCTTCGCCAGTCCGAGCTTCGCGAGCTTCCTCAGCAGCAATCCCCAGCTGCGATCTCTATCCCATGCGGACCAGAAGCGCGCCTACGTGGCGCGGGGTCTCGTCGCTAGCGCGGACGTGTTGAGGGCGGCGACCAAGACCGCCAAGGACGTTGGCCTAACCCAGGACGACCACTCCGAAGATATCGAGGTCGATGTCGAGGACTACCTGCCCCCGGGCGTCGACATCGCGCGGATCCAGCTACCGGCGGACCATGCGTCCTTCGAGGTCATTCCTCTCGTGCAGGCCCGCATCGAGATGGCGGCCGGGGCGAATACCGACACCGTGGGCCGTCTTCGCCTTCTCCTGAACGAGATGCGGGGCCGATGGGGCGATAGCAGCCCACGCCTGCTGCCGATCCTGCTGGTCTATTCCGACGCGCTTCGAAGCAATTCCGAGGCGGATGAAGCCGCTGTCGTCGATCGTCAGTTCCTGAGCATCGCTCATGCTCACCCGGAGCGGGCTCGACCGCTCAATCGTTCCATCCAGAGCGTGTCCTACCGACTCTCCGAATACTACGAACGACAGGCGCGCGCCCTTGAGGTCGACAACATCTGGGGCGGCGAGAACCAGATCCTGAAAGCCAGAAGGAATGCGACGGATTTCAACACGGAGGCCGAAGCCGCGCGTCGACGCGGGACCTTCTATATCGAAAACATAGTACCGCTGGTGATCGGCTCCCTTCCGGGCGGCGCCCCGATGAGCCTCGCGCAGGTCACCATGCCGACATCGACCCCTAGCGAGGGCGCTACCAGCATCGGCGCTATCGTCAATTCGACGATCACCCTGGTCGTCGCCGTATCCGATCTGGACTCCGGCAAGACCGTCTCGCTGGGCGCGGCGCGCGATGCCGCGGCGCGCCCCTCGGCCATGACCGGTTGCCTCATAGAGAGCGGCAAGGCGTTCGCCGCCTGGGACGCCACGGCCGGAATGAAGACGTTTCGCACGGCGCTGGATCAGGTCGATGCGCGAACGGCCGCCCAGGCGGTCCGCCTCATGATCGAAGGCGGAGATCTCAGAGCGGCGTTCTCGCCGAAATCGGGCCTCAACGCCCTCGACGACGACGACGCGAGCGACTGGCTTGCCTGGAGCCTCGGCGGTTTCGCGGCCGCGTATGGCAACGGCGATCTCCCCAAGATCGCCGATGTGCTTGAGGCGTTGCTTAGCGATCAAGTCCTGACGGAGGTGGCCAACGGGCTCGAGAAGGCCGCGATCGGCGAGGACAAGGACAGCCCTAGCGCCAAGCAAAACCGGAAGGCTCTACGCGCGCTGGGTCCCTATGTCGCCGGCCTGGTCCAGAAGCTTCGCCCGGTCGTGGCGGACACACTGCGCGAGCCAAGCCCTAAGAGCGAGAGGGACACGGTCGAGCTTCGTGACTGGCTCGCACGGACCGAAAAGCCGTTCAAGACCCGTCTCATGAAGGTGGCCCGAGATCAACTACTGGGGGCGGACGATTACCGACGGGAGGATTTCGAGCAGCAGCTCCCGGAGCTGATGAAGTCCTATGACACTGTCTATCCGCTGTTAACCGGCTTCGCGGATGGCCTGGTCGTCAAGGCGGCGATCGCCAATAACGACATGGTCGGCGCCCGCCGCGCCGCCGCTATCGCCGCCCAGAGAACGGCCGTCTATCTGGCCACGGCGCCATCTTCGCCGCAGACCGACGACATCCTGCGAGCCGGACTACGCGCCGGGACGACGCTGACGTCAGCGCGCGCCATCGACGAGGGCTACGCGGATGCCGCCCGCGACCTGGCCGCCGCCATGGGCGTCACGATATACGCCAAGTTCAACAGCATGAGCGAAGCCTTCTCCGAAGGGGAATTCGACGAGGCTCCGACGGAGGCGAATCCGCCCCCCAGCAGCGATGAGGAACGGCTTGGATTGAAGCTCCAGGAGGCGACGGCCTCGCTCGGCGGCGACTTCCTTTGGGGCGAAACCTCGCCAAGCCCGGAAATGACGAACGCGCGCTCAAAATTAGTGAGCGAACTGTTCACGCTTTTAGCCGCCCGGAACAAGGACACCAACTGGCTGGAATTAATGCGCAACGGGCTCGATCCCGCGACGCTCAAGCCTTTCAAACGCCAGACCGCGACCAATCTCGCCAACCTCTTCGGCGGCGTCGATCCTTTGTTCGAGCGAGGCCTGACGATCACCTCGACCCATCTGACCGCGCTCAAGACCGCCAACCGCCCCCAAGAGACGGCCATGGTGGGCGACATCTGCGCGGCGGCGGTGCATTGGTGGAGCACGGCGTCGGTCGAAACACGAAAATCCTATGGCGCAGTCGCTCCGGAAAGCTTCTACCGGGCGCTGATCAGCTGGCTGATCCAGTTCGATCGTCCCGAGGAGGCCGAAACGGTCGCGAAGTTCTGGGTCGAGGCCAAGCGGTCGCCGTTCGCGATCCCACGCCCCGCCTTGAACATACAGATGCGGGCCTGGCGGCAAGATCGTTCGGCCTGGACCATTCAGGCCTGGCTGACGACCTCGCGCCTGTTCCGCGCCGCCAAGCCGGCCGACGCCGATCTCGACCTGCTGCTCAATGCGATGGACGCCGCCAACCGCAACGTCACAGGCGCCGACTTCACCGCTCGCCTCCAAGCCGGTCAGTTGCCGCCCTCGGCGCGTAAGGCCTATTTCGACTGGGCCGGGGCTTCGCAACGCCTGGAGGCCATACGCTTCGGCTCAATCGCGAACGCCAAGGCCGCCCTGAACCTGATCGGCGCGACAACCGCCTTCTCACTCGCTTCGCAGGACGAGCAGGATAGCCTGCGCGACGCCGAGGCGAAGACTTGGGACACCTATCAGGCTTCTTTGCGCGCGAACGGGATCGCCCCGCCGCTTGTGACCTATCGCACCGTGACCCAGACCTTGACGCCCGATGAGGTCCTGCTGACCGGCTTCGTCATCGACGACCGGGTGGTCATGATGGCGCTGGCTCCCGGGCGCACGCCGCGGATGACGATCGCTCCTATCTCCTATTCGCAAGTGAGACGGCTGGTCGATGGCTACAAGCGCGATCTCACGCTCACGAAGACGGGTGGAGCGCCGCGCACTTTCGACCGCGACAACGCCGCAGCGCTCTGGGCCGTGATCGGCGCTCCGGCCCAGCCCTATCTCAAGTCCGCCACACGCCTGGTCTGGACGCCGCCCCAGGGCCTGAACGATTTTTCGCTCACCGCCCTGCCGGTCAGTGGCCTCGGCGATACGGGCTGGCTGGGCTTGGACCGCGAAGTGATGGTCGTCCCCTCGCTCGAGACATTCCTGAGCCTCAGGCGCGCGCCTAACGTCACCTATCGGCAGCGTCTGCTGGCGGTCGGCGACATCGCATTCGGTCAGTCGGGCGCCAGGTCGCTGGGCGCCGACAATCCGCTGCTTGCGCCGACGCCTGGCGCGCACGAAGCCTTCGATGCGGTCGCGCGCGAGGTTCCGACGTCATCGATCGTGCTGCGAGACAAGAACGCCACCAAGAGTCGCTTGAACTCGCTCAAGGGCCAGGCCTTCGATGTCGCGCTTTTCTACACCCACGGCGTCACGCCGCATGACGGCGCTCTATGCGGCCGCCCCCTGACCCAAGCCTTGGCGCTTTTCCAAGACCAAGGCTGCGCCGACGCCTTGCTCAGCCCTGACGAGGCGGCGGCCTTGCAAATCAAGGCGCGCGTCGTGGTTCTCGCGGCTTGCGCGACATCCGCGGCGCCCGACAGTGAGCTGGGGCCGTTGGGCGGGCTGACGCGAGCTTTCCTGGTAGGGGGCGCTCAGAGCGTCATCGGCGCGCATCTCCCTGTCGCCGATCGCGCCGCCGCGCAGTTCACGCCGATGGTCGTGGAAGAGCTGTCGACCCGACGCGGAGCGTCTTCGGCGTTGCGGATCAGTCTTGTCCGCCTGAGATCGCAACCGGGCCTGTCTTCCCCGGCCTATTGGGGTCAATTCGAGATCGTGGGAGAAGGCGCATATCTCCCCGCCCAAACGCCCGAGCGCCCTCGAACCTCAACATGATGAGTCCCACGCGCTGTCTGCTCGTAGCGGGCGTGGCGACCGTCCTGTGCTGGGGGGCGATGATCCTGGACAACTTCTCTCTGTTGCCCGCGATCGCCAAGGCCGTGGTTCGAGCCAACGCCGCGGAACTCTTCGAGGAAGCCGCCAAGCAGAGCTCGGCCCGTCCGCTCATCCCTTTGACTGTGGTCGTGGCCGACCAGGATCACTGGGAAAGCACGGTGGAGAACAAGGCCGATCGAAGCCCGCCCGTGCAAGCCTTCGATCGAATCCTGATCGCCAACACGCTCGACAGTCTTCGGACCGCCTCGCCCAGCCCTCGCGCGGTCATCCTGGACATAGATGTCTCGCCGGCAACCCCGGAACAGGGTGAAAGCGCGCTCAACACGGCGCTCGACCGCTGGAACGCCGACAAGAAAGCTCCTCCCCTCCTGCTTATTCGGTCGGAGGATTGTGGAGAGCCGGTCAACTACTTCGGGGGCGAACACCCCAACCGAAAATGGCGACCAACGCCCTACGACGACGCCGTCGCCCCCACGTCTCACGGACCTTCCCGGATCGCATGGGTCTGCTCGCTTCCCGTGCCCAGCGTGGACGGCGTGGTTCAGCAGTTTCATCGCTACGGATGCGCCCAGCGTCAAACCATGCCGCTCGGCGTGGCGTCCGTCGGCGAATTGGCCATCTGGCTCTGGCGAACTCCCCCCAACCCGTCGTCACGGACCGTCGGCGACTTCTATGCAAGGTTCGGCGACGAACTGAACAGAGCCTGCAGCGGCCAGGAGTCGACGCCTCGACCGCCCCAGCCGATCGTCTATGCGAAAGGCCTGCGCGAGGGAGAACCGGGAGGTCTTCGGCTGATCAGCCTGTCGGCTCTGTCCACGGACAAGTTGATGACCCTTAGAGATATGGCGGGAAGAGTTGTCATTCTGGGCCAGAACACTCGGCGCTCCCCAGATCGTTTCAAGACCTACTGGGCCGACGCCGCGCCGGGTCCGGTGCTCGTCGCGGCGCATATAGACACGATGACCCGCTACGCCGCGCTACGCCCCTGGCCGCCTTGGCTCGGTCCACTGCTGACGCCGGTCCTGAGCTTGGCCGCCAGCATCATTTTCGCGATCTGCGCCGGCGTGCGCGACTGGGTCTTGAGTCGACGATCACTCTCCCGCGCCGGATCGGCATCGACCGCGCGATGGCCTTCGGCCACCCTAATGCTGGCTTTGACGAGTTCGACCGTCACGGGCTCCATCGTGGCGATGATCTCCCTCAGAACGCTCGCCTTGGCCGCGCGACATGCGCCGCTGAATGCTTGGCCCCAGATGTCGCTGGTCTTGCTGACCGTCACGATCGTTGGCGTGCTGGTGGACCTGGCAGGAGAGAAAGCGTGAAGTCCCTGAGCATGAGACATCATCTGTATCGGATTGTTTTGTCGATTGTACTGAGTGCGTTCGCGGCGGGCGGGGCGTACGCGGCCTGCCCGGCCGGCAAGGCGCAGGCTGGCGATCTCGCCGGACCGGCGGGGCGATCCGTTTCAGTCGGTCGGGACGGGAATTCGATCACGCTCAAAGCGCGTGCGCCTATCTGCGTCGACGACATGATCTTCGTTGATCCGGACGATGTCGATCTCGAGCTCTACTGGAGCGCGACAAGACGCGTGAAAGCGCCGACCGTATATCGCGTCCCTACCCGCCTAGCCTTCCTGGCGGAGCTGACTCGAGAGACCTTCGCGGACCTCTTCGAGGCGCAGGCGAAGACGGCCGTATCCACGGGCTCACTGCGTCCGGAAAGGTTCTCCTTCGCGGTGGCGGGGCTCGACGACGGCTCGGCGATCGTGAGCAGCTCTGCCAAATCTTTGTGGGTGCCGATTACCCCGCCAGGCCTCGCCGGAAGGGCCGTTCTCTATGATCCTCGCGGGCGCGCCACGCTGACGCTGTCCGTCCCGCCCGACGCAACACTGCTTAAGCTCAATCAATCGCTTCGCCCCGGCGCCTGGCGACTGTTGATCGAAACCGTTGAAATTCGCCGCGTAGCCACGTTCACGGTGGTCCCGGCGCTGGACAAACCGCCCGTGGCCGCCTGGGCGCAATGGTCTCCGGATGAGCGCCTTCTGGCCATGGCCTGCACGAACGTCAGCCGATACGGCCTGGCGGCTCTGCAAGGCGCCGAGAATATCGAATTACGCGCGAAATTGCTCTGGTACTGGTCTGATCCGCAAGCGACGTCGCCATGCGCTGAGGGGTAGCGATTGCTGGCGAGAGCGTGCAACATGCTGCTCCTGGCCTTCATGGCGCCGGACTTTCAGAAAGCGATCCTCGCCGGCGAGCAACCAGCGGGCATCACGCTGCGGGCCCTGATCGAAACGACGCTGCCGATCTGCTGGACGCAGCAGCGTCGCGGGTTCGCGGCCTTCCACTACTTGCCCTGACTGGATCGCAGACGCGCGGAGACAAGGGCCGAAAACGGCCCGCTACCGGCGATGAAGCCTGGGGATTTCGGGGACTCTTGCGCGACTTTCGGTCCGAAAGGTCACGTGCTTTCGGGGCCTTACGGCCGCGTCGGCGCTCAATTGCGTGAAAGCAAGGACAGCGTGGCGGTGAGAGAGGGATTCGAACCCTCGATAGAGTTTCCCCTATACACGCGTTCCAGGCGTGCGCCTTCAACCACTCGGCCACCTCACCAGCGCACTCGAGTCGGGGGTGGTTGAGACCCCCGGCGCGGGAAGGCGCGCAATATACTCAGGGACCGTCAGGTAGCAAGCGCGTTCCCGGATGAAAGACGCGACATGACCGCCTATAACGGCGACCGAAGATTTTCCGCGTTGAAAGACCCGAAATGCCGTCGTCCGAAAAGCTTGCCGACCTGCCCACCGCTGATGCCGCCCTGCCCGGCCGTCCCGAGCCGATCCCGACGGCGGAAACGCACTTCATCAATGGCCATCCGCTGAAGGGTCCCTATCCGGACGGCCTGGAGACGGCGATCCTGGCCATGGGCTATTTCTGGGGCGTGGAGCGGGTGTTCTGGCAGATCCCGGGCGTCCATGTGACCGCCGCCGGCTACTCGGCCGGGATTACGCCGAACCCGACCTATGAGGAGGTCTGCACCGGCCGCACGGGGCATACCGAGGTGGTGCTGGTGGTGTTCGACCCGAAGGTCGTGACCTACGACGCCCTGCTCAAGACCTTCTGGGAGAATCACGACCCGACCCAGGGCATGCGCCAGGGCGGCGACATCGGCACGCAGTATCGTTCGGGTCTCTATGTCACCAGCGACGCCCAGGCCGCCGCCGCCGTGGAGTCGAAGGAAGCCTACCAGCAGGCCCTGTCGGCCAAGGGCCTGGGCGACATCACCACCGAGATCGCCGCCGCCGGGCCGTTCTACTTCGCCGAGGACTATCACCAGCAGTACCTGGCCAAGAACCCCGAGGGCTATTGCGGCATCGGCGGCACGGGCGTCGTTTGCCCGATCGGCTTGGGCGTCCAGAGCGGCGTGCCCGCCTGATGACCCCGGAGGCGTTCGACAAGGCGTGCCTGGCTCTGCCGGGCGCCACCCTCTCCATCCAGTGGGGCGACGACCACGTGTTCAAGGTCGGCGGCAAGATGTTCGCCGTCCGTGGCGCCGCCGTGCCCAAGGGCGGGATCTCGTTCAAGGTCTCGGACGTGGCGTTCGAGGTGCTGACCGAGACTGGCCGGGCCGTACCTGCCCCCTACCTTGCCCGTGCGGGGTGGGTGCGGTTCGAGGATCTTTCAGACCTGGACGCCGGCGAAGTCGCCGACTGGCTCAAGAGCGCCCACGGCCTCGTCGCCGCCAAGCTCACCCGCAAGCTTCGGGCGGAGCTGGGGCTTTAGGGCCGGCCAGACCCTTCAGAGCCATGGACTCGATGGACTCCAGCAGGCGCTCGTTGGTCAGGCCGGGCGTGGTGGGGGCCCACTTGGTCAGCCAGATCAGCATGCCGACCATCAGCTGCACCACCAGGGCCGGTTCGCACGGCGCGACGGTGCCGTCGGCCATACCCTCTTCCAGAAACCGCTCCAGCCGCTTGGACAGCCGCGCCGACCAGGCCTCGATCGCCTGGCGCTGATCCTGGTCCAGATACGAGCTGTCGCCGAAATAGAGCTGGGGCCCGTTGACCACCGCGTCGTCGAGCAGGGCCTGCAGGAAGCGCCGCAGCTTGCACAGGCCCGTGCCGCCGTCGGCGTCGACCTTGACCAGTATGGCCTCGAACCGCTCCAGCGACTGCTGGTGGCCGGCATAGGCCAGGGCCTGCTTGTTGGGGAAATAGTAGTAGAGGGCCGCGTCCCTCAGATCGAGGGCGGCGGCGATCTCGGTCATGGTGGCCGCCGCGAAGCCCTTGGCGTTGATGATCTTGATGGCCGCGCGCAGGATCGCCTCGCGCTTCTTCACCGACTTCTGGCTCTGCGCCATCGGCCTGACGTCGTCCGCCAAGATGCGAGGTGTCAGGACCACAGGGTCCGCGCCCTTAGCCAATCGTTCTCTCTCCCTTGCCGGTCCGCGCGATTCTAGCGTCGCGCGATACCGATGCCTTCCAGCATCACCCGAACCCGTTGTGGCGCAAACCGAAAATTCTAACTTGCGCTAGAATATCGAGTTCATATTAAAATCAGCGTCAGTTGCGGACGGATGCAAGACCGTTCGTGCTGGGGCGGAAACATGACGCAAAGCGTCCTAATCCACGGCCAAGGGCTCCCGACCGCGTCTTCGTGCGGTTCGCGCGGTCGGCCAGGATCGCCCTTCCCTCACGTCAACATATCCGCTCTTCCCCAAAAGAAACCCGCGATTGCTCGAGGCGGGACGGGAAGAAATGCGGAAAATAATAAAGAAAAACAGGGAGTTCGTAATGAGAAACGTCCATCTGCTGGGGGTCTCGGCCCTCGCGCTCGCCATCGCCGCGCCCGCCTACGCGCAAACCACCCAGGCTGACGGCAACTCGATCTCGGAAATCGTCGTCACCGCCACCAAGCGTGAACAGACCCTGCAGGACGTGCCGATCTCGGTCGCCGTCACGGGTCAACAGACCATCGAACGCGCCCAGGTCCGCGACCTGATCGACCTGCAGTCGGTCGTCCCGTCGCTGAAGGTCCAGCAATTCAACGCCGCCGGCCAGACCAACTTCGTCATCCGCGGCTTCGGCAACGGCAACGGCAACGACGGCATCGAAAGCTCGGTCGGCATCTTCATCGACGGCGTCTACCGCTCGCGCTCCGCCGCCGCCCTGGACGACCTTCCGGAAATCGAACGCGTCGAAGTGCTGCGCGGCCCGCAATCGACCCTGTTCGGCAAGAACGTGTCGGCCGGCGCGATCAGCATCGTGACCAAGAAGCCGCAGTTCGATTTCGGCGCGAAGGTCGAGGCCACCTACGGCAACTACAACACCCGCCAGATCAAGGGCACCGTCACCGGCCCGCTCAGCGACACCCTGGCCGTGCGTCTTTCGGGCAGCCTGAACAAGCGCGACGGCTACTTCACCAACCTGACCACCGGCAGCGACGTCAACGACCGTGACCGCTGGTCGATCCGCGCCGACGCCCTGTGGGAGCCGACCGACAAGACCTCGTTCCGCGTCATCGCCGACTACAACAAGATCAACGAGACCTGCTGCGGCGTGACCTCGATCTTCAACGGCCCGGCCACCCTGGCCATCGGCGGCATCCTGAAGAAGCCGATCAGCGACACGACCAAGATCTTCGACCGTGACGTCATCTTCAACACCGACCCGGCCAACAAGCTGTCGGGCAAGGGTCTGTCGGGCCAGCTCGACCATGACCTGGGCTTCGCCAAGCTGACCGCGATCACGGCCTACCGGAACCAGAAGAACGCCTCGTTCCAGGACATCGACTTCACCGGCGCGGACATCTCCAACAACCGCACCGCCAACACCATCAAGACCTTCACCCAGGAAATCCGCCTGGCGTCGAACGGCGAAGGCCCGTTCAACTGGCTGATCGGCGGCTTCTACCAGAACGAAAAGCTGGATACCGGCCGCACCATCACCTACGGCACGGACGTCCGCGCGTTCGCCGACGCCCTGGGCGGCGCCGTCCCCGCGAACCTGCTGGCCGCCCTGCCGGCCGCGCTGCGCCCGGCCCTGACCGGCCGGTCGAACATCTACGCCCTGGAATTCCTGCAGAGCCTGGTGACGCCGTCGATCCGCCCCGGCTCGACCTACTTCCAGGCCGGCCAAGGCCTGGACGACTACTACAAGATGAAGCAGGACTCGTACTCGCTGTTCAGCCAGTTCGACTACAAGGTCACTGAAAAGCTGACCCTGACCGGCGGCCTCGCCTACATGAACGACACCAAGAAGGCCCGCTCGAACGTGGTCATGAACGACCCGTTCTCGGCGCTGAACCTGGGCGCCGTGCCGCAGTTCGTCGCTCTGGGTCTGCCCGGCAACCTGTACAGCGCCCTGGGCGGTCTGCAGTTCTTCTACGGCAACGACCCGACCCACGGCCCGGTCAACTATCCGAACGCCACCGAGTCCGGCGAACTGAAGGGCGACAAGGTCACCTACGCCGTCCGCGCCGCCTATGACTTCGGCGCGATCAACGCCTATGCCAGCTACTCCACGGGCTGGAAGGCCGGCGCCTTCAACCTGTCGTCGGACAGCCGTCCGCCGAACGCCAACGGCGTAGGTCGCAGCGCCCAGCCGGAAAACGTCGACGTCATGGAAGTGGGCGTGAAGGCCAGCTTCCCGGGCGGCTACGCCAACATCGCCGCCTTCAAGCAGTCGATCAAAGGCTTCCAGTCGAATGCCTTCACCGGCCTCGGCTACAGCCTGGTCAACGCGGGTAAGGAGTCGGTCAAGGGCTTCGAGGTCGACAGCGCCTGGCGTCCGGTCCAATGGCTGAATCTGGCCGCTTCGGTCACCTATCTGGATCCGAAGTACGACAGCTTCGCCGGCGCGGCCTGCGTGACCTTCGACACCGTCCGCTGCCCGGTCGATCCGGCCACCGGCCGTCGCCCGAACTTCCGCAACCTGACGGGCGACACCCCGGCCGGCATCGCCAAGTGGTCGTTCTCGACCTCGGCGACGATCAACCACGACATCACCGAGAACTGGCAGGGCTATGCGCGCGTGGAATACGACCACAGCAGCAAGGTCCAGCTGACGGAAACGGTGTCGCCGGCCCTGGCCAGCTATGACACCAACATCGTCAACGCCAGCGTCGGCCTGATCCAGACCGCCAGCCAGCTGGAAATCGGCCTGTGGGCCCGCAACCTGACCAACGACGAAAGCCTGATCTCGGCCTTCCCGACGGTGGCTCAGGACGGCAGCTACAGCGGCTATCCGAACGCGCCGCGCACCTACGGCGTCACGGTTCGCAAGAGCTTCTAAGCCGATCTGACGAGGGCGGCCCGGCCGAAAGGCTTGGCCGCCCTTTTCTTATGCAAAGTGGCCTGACCACTTTCCCTTGCGCCCTGGCCACCGGCCGTGCTTCAACCTCTGCGACAGGCCGAATGGCTGGTGGAGGACGCGATGGGATTGAAGGCTCTGATTGGCGCGGCATGCGCGCTGACCCTGCTGGCGCCGATGGGCGCATCAGCCTCATCCCCCACCCTGACCCGGGCCGACAACCGCGACGGCCAGGACCTCTCGGGGACCTGGCATTACTCGGTCGACCCGTACCGCGATGGCCTGGCCGGCTTCCACCGCGGCGCGCCGGGCGAGGGCCACCGCCGCTATGACGATGTCGATGTCGACGCGGTGACCAAGGCCAAGCCGAACGCCCTCTACGAATACGACATGGACCGCAGCCCCACGGCGACCCTGCCGCAAGGCTGGGTCGGGCACGACCCGTCCCTGCGCTACTACCAGGGCCTGATGTGGTACGAGCGCCGCTTCGACGCGCCGGCCCTGAAGCCCGGCCAGCGCGCCTTCCTGCGCTTCGAGGCGGTCAATTACACCGCCAAGGTGTTCCTGAACGGCAAGGCGGTCGGCGAGCACGAGGGCGGCTTCACGCCGTTCTCGATGGAGGTCACCGACGTCCTGCGGGCCAGCAACAACCAGGTCACGGTGGGCGTCGATTCCACGCCCCAGGCCGACGGCGTGCCGCCGCCCGTCACCGACTGGGAGAACTACGGTGGGATCACCCGGCCGATGCGGCTGGTCATCACGCCGGGCACGTTTGTCGACGAAGCCTGGGTGCGCCTGACCAAGGACGGCAAGATCGCCGCCACCGTGAAGCTGGACGGCGCCCAGGCCGCCAACCAGGAGGTCCATGTCCGCGTCGCCGAACTCGGCCTCGACGTCACCGGCAAGACCGATGCGCAGGGCGTGCTCAACGCCTCGGCCACCGCGCCCAAGGGCCTGGTCCGCTGGTCGCCCGAGAAGCCCAAGCTCTATGACGTCGTCGTCCAGACGGCTGAGGACAAGCTGACCGACCGCGTCGGCTTCCGCACCATCGAGACCAAGGGCAGCCAGATCCTGCTGAACGGCAAGCCGATCTTCCTGCGCGGCATCTCGATCCACGAGGAGGAGTTCGGCGAGAACCCCGCCCGCACCATCACCGAAGCCGGGGCCCGCGCCCTGCTGGCCGAGGTCAAGCAGGGCCTGCATGGCAACTTCGTGCGCCTGGCCCACTATCCGCACAGCGAGATCACCACCCGCGTCGCCGACGAGATGGGCCTGCTGGTCTGGAGCGAAATCCCCGTCTACTGGCTGGTCGACTTCGGCAATCCGCGCACCTTGAAGCTGGCGCGCGACATGCTGGCCGACAACATCCGCCGCGACCGCAACCGCGCCTCGATCATCATGTGGAGCGTGGCCAACGAGACGCCGATCACCGCCCCCCGCAACACCTTCCTCTACCAGCTGGTCGACGACGTCCGCGCCCTGGACGACAGCCGCCTGGTCACCGCCGCCCTGCTGACGGCGCGCAAGACCAACAATGGCGTGGTCGAGATGGGCCTGAACGATCCGCTGGCCGACAAGCTGGATGTGCTGGCCGCCAACACCTACAACGGCTGGTACAGCGACGACACGCTCGACAGCCTGCCGGACATGACCTGGAAGGCCACCGACAAGCCGATGGTGTTCTCGGAATTCGGCGCCGACGCCCTGTCCGGCTTCAGCGACCCGGTCCTGATGCGCAAGTTCTCCGAGGACTTCCAGAAGAAGTACTACGAGAAGACCCTGGCCATGGCCGCCAAGGCCCCGACCCTGGCCGGCATGTCGCCCTGGATTCTCAAGGACTTCCGCGCCCCGCGCCGCCAGCACCCGATCTATCAGCAGGGCTGGAACCGCAAGGGCCTGGTCTCGCCCACCGGCCGCCGCAAGCCCGCGTTCTTCGTGCTGCAGGGCTTCTACAAGCAGAAGGAAGCCGCCCAGAAGTAGGACCGCGACCGGCGGGGGCCCATGAGCCCCCGCCGGTAACCATACTCACGTATAGGTGCGACAGACCAACGCAGGGTCCCGCCAAGCCTTGGTTGAATGGTCCCCGAAACGGGGATGGAGAACACTGATCGTCGAAACACGGAGCCCTCTCCCCTGGGGCACAACGGAGATCGACGCCATGTCCTACCAACCCGCCGCCCGCGCCTTCGACACCGCCTCCGCCCGCTTCGACGGCGTCGTCGCCGGCCAGGTCCTGGAAGACGAGGTCCGCTCGTTCGCGCCGGACCTGAAGGACATCCTGGCCCGCGCCGAGCGCTCGATCGGCGATGACCTGGAGACCGCCCGCGCCCTGCTGGCCAAGGCCAACGCCATGATCGCCGAGGCGGCCGAAAGCCACGGCCGGGCCCGCGAGGTCAATCTGGGCGGCCTTGCGCCCTGGCAAGCCAAGCGGGTCAGCGCCCACATCGACGCCCATCTCGGCGACACCATCCCGGTCACCTACCTGGCCCAGCTGGTCACGCTCAGCGCCGGCCACTTCAGCCGCGCCTTCAAGCAGACCTTCGGCGACACCCCGCACGGCCACGTCATGCGCCGCCGGGTCGAGACCGCCAAGGCGATGATGCTGAAGAGCGCCGAGCCGCTGAGCCAGATCGCCTATCTGTGCGGCTTCGCCGACCAGGCCCACTTCTCGCGCACCTTCCGCAAGCTGGCCGGCGCGACGCCCCTGGCCTGGCGCAGGGCCCATTACGCGGTCGCCTGAGACAGCTATGCAAACGACTGCGCGCGTTTGTCGCACAAGAATGACGCCCATAAAGCGTTGCCATCGGTCGCGGACTCGACGAAGTTCGCTGAACTCGGCGCACCCCACCGCGTCCGACACCTTTCAAGAGCCGGCTGGCCCGCCCAGCGCAGACCAGCCGGCTTAATTTAAGGTCCAGCGTTGGGCCCCGTCTCGGGTCTGTTCCCCTTAAAATCCAAGCGCACGATCCCCTCGTGCAATCTTCAGTCGCTTGCGAGTTCCTGCTTTTCGCCTGAATATGAAAACGTTTGCAAGGTAGAGCCTAAAATGGTCGACATCGCCGCCCCCGTCATGCTGAAGCGCCAGGTCCTGGCCATGAGCCGGCTCGCGCCAGCCGTGATGACGCTTGGGCTTTGGGCGATAATGATCGAAGGCGTGCGTCTGGCGGCCTCGGCGCTCTAGGCCGCCGGCAGGACCACCCGGAACAGGGCTCCGCCGCCTGGCGCGGTCTCCACTGCGATGCCGCCGCCATGGGCCTCGACGATCGATTTGCAGATCGACAGGCCCATGCCCATCCCCGTCGCCTTGGTCGAGTGGAAGGCTTTGAACAGGACCTGAGCGTCCTGAGCCTCCACGCCCGGACCGGTGTCGAGCACCTCCAGCACCACCGCCTCGCCCTCGCGCCGCGTGGACAGGGTCAGGTCGCGCACCGCGCGGCCGGCCATCGCCTGGATGCCGTTCATGGCCAGGTTGATGACCACCTGCTGCAACTGCACCCGGTCGCCGCTGACCTCGCCGACGTCCGGCGACAGGGCCAGGATCAGCCGCACGTCGTGCGCGGCCAGCTCGCGCTTCAACAGCAGCGCCGCGTCCTCGATCGCCGTGTTCAGCGCCACCGGCGCGCGCTGCGGGTCCTTGTTCGAGGCCAGCGCCCGGATGCGACTGATGATGTCCGAGGCGCGCTGGCCCTCGACGATCATCCGGCCCATGGCGGCGCGGGCTTCATCCAGGTCGGGTTCGGCGCGATTGATCCAGCGTAGCCCCGCCTCGCCGTTGGTGACGATGGCGGCCAGGGGCTGGTTGACCTCGTGGGCGATCGAGGCGGTCAGCTCGCCCAGGGTCGAGACCCGGGCGGCGTGGGCCAGGTCCGCCTCGGCCTTGCGCAAGGCGTCCTGCGCCGCCAGCCGGTCGCTGATATCGACGATGCCGACCAGCACCGTGCCGCGCTTGACCCCGTCGCGCGGATAGCAGGTGGTGAACAGGGCGTCGAACTCGCTGCCGTCGGCCTTGCAGAACCGCGCCTCGGCCTCGTAGCTGTGCCGCCGCTCCAGGGCCGCGAACACGCTTTCGGCGAACATCGCCTCGCTGGACCGGGGCCAAAACCGCGACACCGATCCCAGCAGCTCCTCGCGCGAGGCGCCGAACAGGGCGACGGACTTGTCGTTGACGTCGACCACCTTGGAGACCTCGATCATCCGGCGGACGACCTCGGGATGCTCGGCGACATAGGCGCGGACGTCGGTCATGCCCTGGGCCTGCAGGTCGGCCAGCACCTCGCCCAGGCCGTTGAAGTCCAGCTCCCAGAACGACACCGCCATGGCGCGGAAGACGTTGCTGTAGCGGTATTCGCTGTATTTCAGCTCCAGGGCCGCCCGGCGCGCGTCGGTGACGTCGCGGCCGGTCTCCAGCACCTCGATCGGCGTCCCCTCACCATCGCGACGAAGCGTCCAGCGGCCATCGACGACCACGGTCTCGCCGGCGCCGGTGGTCCGGGTCAGCTCGCCCTCCCAGTGGCCGGTCTCGATCAACTGGGCCTTGATGTCGGCGATCTCGGCCGGATAGCGAGTGGCCAGCAGGGCGTCGGGGTCCTTGCCGACCGCGTCCTCGCGCGCATGGCCGTACAGCGCCGCCGCGCCGCGATTCCAGAAGGTGATCCGGCCCTCCAGATCGCTGACGAAGATGGCGTCGTGCGCTGCGTCCAGCATCTCGGCCAGGTCCTGGCGGCGACGCTCGACGTCTTCGGTGATCATGCGGCCCCCATCTCCGATTGCATAATTGACGAGGCCGCGCGTCTGGTCCAGCTAACGAGAACGATGGTCACCCAAACGGTCCATATCGTCGATGACGACGGCGCCCTGCGCGAGGCGCTGGGCAGCCTGTTCCGGTCGGTCGGGCTGGAGACCAAGGCGTTCGGCAACGCCCAGGAGTTCCTGGCCTCGGGCCACGCCCATCAGGCCGGCTGCCTGGTGCTGGACGTGCGCCTGCCCGGCCTCTCCGGCCTCGACTTCCAGGAGAAACTGGCCGCCGCCGACATCCGCATGCCGATCGTGCTGATGACCGGTCACGGCGACATCCCGATGAGCGTGCGCGGCATGAAGGCCGGCGCCGTGGACTTTCTCACCAAGCCCTTCCGCGACCAGGACATGCTGGACGCAGTCGCCGCGGCCCTGGAGCGCGATGCGGCCTCCCGCGCCGAGCAGGGCGGCCTAGACGACCTGCGCGCCCTCTACGAGACGCTCAGCGTGCGCGAGAAGCAGGTCATGGCACTGGTCGCCAGCGGCTTGATGAACAAGCAGGCCGCCCACCAGCTGGGCCTGTCCGAGATCACCGTGAAAATCCATCGCGGCAACCTGATGCGGAAGATGGAGGCCAAGAGCCTGGCCGACCTGGTCCGCATGGCCGAGACGCTCAAGCTGCGGCCCGAAGAGCCGTCTTGAACGATCCTCACGCAAAGCCACACAAACCTCCGTATAATTCCAGCCGAAGCGGTTATGGGGCACTTGTCGTCCGGCGACCTTCCCGTCGCGCGTACCAAGGACACGGCCTTTGTCAGCTTCGCCGCTTATCTGCGTCATCGACGACGACGATTCCGTCCGTGTCTCGCTGGAGGGCCTGCTGCGTTCGCTAGGTCACCGCGTGCGGGCGTTCGAGTCGGCGACGGCCTTCATGGCCTCGGACGCGCGGGCTGAGACCGACTGCGTGATCAGCGACGTCCAGATGCCCGGCATGACCGGCGTCGAGATGAAGGAAGCCCTGGTCGCGGCCGGCGACAAGACGCCCGTGATCCTGATCACCGCCTTCGCCGACGACACCCAGAAGGCGCGGGCGGAAAAGGCGGGCGTGACCTGTTTCCTGCCAAAGCCGTTCACCGGCGAGCGGCTGATCGACTGCCTGAACCGGGCGCTGATCAGCTAGATGCTCCCCTCTGGGGGAGCTGTCGCGGAGCGACTGAGGGGGCCATCTGGGCATAGGCCGCGCTGCCCCCTCCGGCCCTGCGGGCCACCTCCCCCAGCGGGGGAGAATCTCTAAAACGGCTTCTCGCCCTTGATCGTCACGCGCTCGACGATCCGCTCCTGGGGCCAGTAGTCCAGGATCGCGTAGTGCTGGGTCGCGCGGTTGTCCCAGAAGACGATGGCGTTCGGGGTCCAGCGGAAGCGGACCTGGTATTCGGGCGACTTCACGCGGTCCAGCAGGTCGGCCAGCAGCGCCTTGGCCTCGTCCTCGGGCAGGCCCAGGATGCGGGTGGTGAAGACCTTGTTGACGAACAGATGCTTGTCGCCGGTCTCGGGATGGGTGCGGACCACCGGGTGGACCATCGGCGGATAGGCGGCGCGCAGTTCCTGGCGCTTGGCCTCATCGACGCGATAGCCGTAGCTCTGGATGATGTCGTGCTCGGCCGTCAGGGTCTCCAGCTGGTCCTTCAGCTTCTGCGGCAGGTCGGCATAGATCGCGGCGGTGTCGGCGAACAGGGTGTCGCCGCCCAGCGGCGGCATGTGCCGCATCCGCAGCACCCCGCCCATCGACGGCGCCTCGCGGAAGGTGACGTCGGTGTGCCACTTGTTGGCAGCGCGGACGATCGGGACGATCTCCTCGCGCAGCTTCATGCCGTCGGCGGCCTCGATGTGCAGGATCTCCGGGAAGCCCGGCACGTGGGCAGTCACCGGATGTCCCTCCAGATCGCCGAAATAGCGGCCGAAGCGGACGTGGGCCTCGTGGCTGATGTCCTGGTCGCGGAACCATACCACCTTGTGGCGCAGCAGGGCCGCGCGGATCGCCGCGACGATCTCGGGCTTGAGCTCTTCGCCCAGATCGAGGCCCGAAATCTCGGCCCCCAGCACCGTGCCTGCGGGGGTGACGGTCAGGCCGGCATAGTCGACGGCGTCTTTTTCAGAGATTGAAACCGGGGCGTTCATGGCGTCCTCCCGAGGGCTTTTCACGACCCTACGACTGAACGCCGTTCACTCAATTCACAATTTCTGGGGCCGATACATGCGTTCCTCGTAGTCGAACCAGTCGAAGTCGGCCGGCGCGGCGGCCCCCGAGGTGTCCTGGCAGGCCATGCCAACGAAGGCGCCGGTGAAGTTCGGCGCGCCGGGAGCAGTGGCTTCGTCGGAGAGGATCGAAGCGTCGAACACTTCGGGCAGCCAGGTCCAGGCCCCCTGCCCTTGCCGGTAGCCGAAGCGCAGGCGCTCGAAATCGACCTCGACGCGCAGCTCGACGGGGCCGGCGGCCAGCGGGATTTCGGCGGTGAAGCTGTCTGACTGCGGGCTGTCGGGATTGCAGCTCATCACCCGCAGGTGCTTGCCGATCGCGTCGTCGTGGCTGACGTGCAGATAGTGCAGCTTGGAGCCGTTGTAGTAGCAGACCAGGCCGGCGGCCTGCTGGAAGTGCTCGGGCTCGAAGTCCAGCACCGTGGCCGCCGAATAGCACTGGGCCTGTTGCCGTCGCGCGACCAGGGCCTGCTTGAAGACGCTGCCCAGGCTCTCGCGGCCGTAGAGTCGCAAGGACCCCGGCTTGGCGGTCAGGCTGAACAGCTCCTCCGGATAGGGCGAACGCAGCCACTGGAAATCGATCGGCAGGTCGGGGCCCTCGAAGTCCGCACGGATAGGAGCGACGGGCCAGGTCTGCTCGGGCAGGTTCGGCGCGGGCGTCTCCAGCGTCGGGTCGCCGGAGCCATCCAGGGTGCGCGGCCAGCCGTCCTCGCCCCAGACCAGCTTCTGGATCGCCGTCTCGCGGCCCAGCGGGCAGCGGCCGCGATTGGGCAGCGGGCGGCCGCACAGATAGACCGCGTAGGTCTCGCCGTCGGCGGTCTCGACCAGGTCGGCGTGACCGGCGCGTTGCAGCGGCGCGTGCGGACGATCGCGCGAGGTCAGGACATAGGTGTCGGGGTGCAGGTCATACGGGCCTTCGAGGTCGCGCGAGCGGGCCATGGTCATGGCGTGGCCCCAGCCGGTGCCGCCCTCGGCGGTGACCAGGTAGTACCAGCCGTCGCGCTTGTAGAGATGCGGGGCCTCGGTCAGGCCGATCGGCGTACCGTCGAAGATCACCTTGCGCTGGCCGACCAGCTTCCCCTCGGCCGGCGAGAACTCCTGCAGCACGATCCCGGCGAAGCGGTTCTTGCCCGGTCGGTGATCCCAAAGCTGGTTGACCAGCCACTTGCGGCCGTCCTCGTCATGGAACAGCGACGGGTCGAAACCGGAGCTGTTCAGATAGATCGGGTCCGACCACGGCCCGTCGATGCTGTCGGCGGTGACCAGGTAGTTGTGGAAGTCCCGCAGGGACGCGCCCGACGCCCCGCCCACCGTCGTGCGGCCATAGCGCTTCACGTCGGTGAAGATCAGCCAGAACTTGCCGTCGGCATGGGTCAGGCACGGGGCCCAGACGCCACAGCTGTCGGGATCGCCCAGCATGTTCAGCTGGCTGGGACGGTTCAGCGGCCGGGTGAGCAGGCGCCAGTTCTTCAGGTCGCGCGAGTGGTGGATCTGCACGCCCGGGAACCACTCGAAGGTCGAGGTGGCGACGTAGTAGTCCTGCCCCACCCGCACGATCGAGGGGTCGGGATTGAAGCCGCGCAGGATGGGGTTCTGGATCACGCTCATGCCTTAACCGCCTCGGACGTCCCATTTGGCGCGGCGCGGTCCTTCACCAGCGTCCACAGCAGAACCGCCCCGGCGATGTCGAGCACGCCCAGGGCCACGAAGAACGGGTCATAGCCGATCTTGGTCACCAGCCCGCCGATCATCAGCGAGAAGATCAGCAAACCGAGATTGCCCATCATCCCGGCCAGGCCCGCCACGGTGGCGACCTCGTTACGGGGGAACAGGTCCGAGGCCATGGTGATGACGGTCACCGACAGGGTCTGGTGCGCGAAGCCGCCCAGGCACAGCAGGGCGATGGCGGCGTAGGCGCTCTCGACCTTGCCGACGAAGATCATGCCGGTCATCAGCACCGCGCCCAGGGTGAAGGCGATGCGGCGGGCGTTGATCAGCGACACGCCGCGCTTCTGCAGGAAGTGGGCGATGATCGGCCCGGCGAGGCACCCGAGGTCGGCGGCCACGAACGGCATCCAGGCGAACAGCGCGATCTGCTTGAGGTCGAAGCCGCGCGTCTGGGTCAGGTACAGCGGCACCCAGAACGACAGCGTGCCCCAGGTGGGATCCGCCAGGAAACGCGGCAGGGCGATGCCCCAGAACTGACCCTGCTTTAGGATCGAGACGATCGACGGCCGCTTGCCCGTGGCGGTCAGGTGCGCCTCCTGGCCGGCGGCGATCAGAGCGCGCTCCTCGTCCGTCATCGACGGGTGCTGCTCGGGCGAACGGTAGCAGACCAGCCACAGCACCACCCAGACCAGGCCGAACGCGCCGGTCAGCACGAAGGCGGCGCGCCAGTTCCAGGCCAGCACGGCCCACACCACCAGCGGCGGCGCCAGGACCGAGCCGATCGAGGCGCCGATATTGAACATGCCGCCGGCGAAGCCGCGCTCCTTGGCCGGGAACCAGGTCGCCACAGTCTTCATGCCCGCCGGCTGGGCCGAGCCCTCGGCCAAGCCCAAGAACCCGCGCAGGAAGGCGAAGCCCTGCCAGTTGTGGACCAGGCCGTGGGCCATGGCGATCAGCGACCAGGCGGCGGCGAACACCGCAAAACCGGTGCGCAGGCCCAGGGTGTCCAGCACATAGCCGCAGACCGGCTGCATCATGATCCCCAGCTGGAAGGCGCTGGTGATCCAGGAATATTCCTTCACCGAGATGCCGAGATCCTTCAGCACCGTCGGGGCCGCGATGCCCATGGTCGAGCGCGTCAGGTAGTTGACGATCGCGCCCAGCATGACCAGGCCGATGATCCACCAGCGCAGGGCTTTCAGCTTCGGCAAAGGCGATACTCCCCATCGGACCGTCACCTTGGCCCGTTCGGTGTTACCGCTATCGTCGATAAGGTCTGACGTCCACCCTGTCGTGGTCTGATATCATCCGGCCTTCTTGGGCAAGGGATGGCCGGCGGCCAGGGCCTTGGCCCGTCGGTTGACGCGGCTAGTGACCGAGGGGGTCTTCTTGCCGGCCTTGGCAGCAGGCTTGCTCGTGGCGCGCGACTTGGTGCGCGCGTCCTTCTCGGCGGCCAGTTGCTGGAAGATCCGCATATGCTTGTCCGCCCGCTGCTTGCAGTGGGCGTGCATGGCCTCGAGTTCCTTGTCGGTCAGCTTCTCGATGCCGATGAACTCGTCCTCGGCCGCCGTGGTGGCGCGGATCAGCTCGTCCAGCTTGGTCTGCAAGGCCAGGCCGTCGCGGTTCTGGGTGTTCTGGATCAGGAACACCATCAGGAAGGTGATGATCGTCGTGCCGGTGTTGATCACCAGCTGCCAGGTCTCTGAGAACTTGAAGAGCGGCCCGGTCACCGCCCACAGCACCACGAAGGCGACGCAGATCAGGAAGGCGGGCGGACTGCCCGTGGCCCTGGCCGTGACATTGGCGAACTTGGCGAACAGCTTGTCCACGAGCGACCTCCTTAGGGATCGCCCCGGTAACGCTTAGACGGGCGCGGAGGCTCCGCGTTGCGGCATCGGCTGATGCAGGACCTCGGCCCCGCGCCGCTCGACCTCGCCGACGAAGCGGTCCTTGCCATCAGCGGCAGCGGCCGGCTCCCAGACGAACACCCCGACGCAGTCGTGCGCCTGAGCGACCTCGGCCGCCAACTCCAGGGCGTCGAGATCGTCCTCGGCCGTGTTGGCGATGAAGGTCAGGGACACGCCATCGGCGCGTCGCGGATAGAAGAGGTAGGTGGGCATGCGTTGCACTCCTGCCATACGAGCGGGAGCGAAAGCCGGGGCTTCATCTCTCAGCCATCGACGCTCGAGAGACCGTGCCGATGATTGCCAAAGCTTAGCACCCCGATTTGGGGAGCGCGAATGAATATGGGCAATATAGGCAATAAATGTCTGTCGTAAACTCGACACTCACAGGCTCGTGAGCGCTGTAAACCATCGAAATACATCATGAATACGAAGCATTCGAGATGCATTGGCGATCGTATAATTGATCTATTATCTGCAATCGAGCTTCAAGAAACACTTCTCTCCGTTCTCCCCGGCGAAAGCCGGGGCCCAGATCCATCCTGAGCGTCAGCCGTGAATGCGATAAAGCGCCGCGCGAAACCGCACGGCGCTGTGGGTTCGATCTGGGCCCCGGCTTTCGCCGGGGAAACGGGTTTATCTGTAGGTCAGCGTCCAGCTGACCGTGATCGGCCCGTTCGCGCCGGCCGCGCCGGTGCAGCTGGTCAGGGCCGTCATCGCGCCGGTCGGGCTGCGATAGGGCTTCTCGTCGGCGAGCGCCCGGGTCGAGCAGGTCAGGCCCTCGACCTTGAAGCCGGTGACGTCGCCGGTCCCGAACGTCGTCGTTCCGCCCTTGGTCGTCGCCTTGCCGGAGAAGCTGGCGAAGGCCAGGTCCACGGCCTTCACGGCGACGCCCGGCTTGGGCGTGAACACGTCCGTGCGGCGGATGCGGCCCGGCTCCAGCACATAGGTCGTTTTCACGCTGAAGCGGTCGTCGGCCACCGGGGCCTTCTGGCCCAGACGGTCCAGCCGGTCCTGGTCGTAGGTCACGGTCGTCCGCGCGCCCTGCCCGTCCACCTTCACGTGGGTGGCGTAGGCCAGCGGCGCCAGCTGCGCGCCGTCGGCCAGGGTGATGCGCGGCAGCAGCTGCGGGAACACCTCGTCGGCCACACCCTGCAGCATCCCCGGCGAGAACGGCACGGGGTAGTACGGCGTGTTCATGTGCTGGCTTTCGCCACCGTTGATGATCGGCAGAGAGATCACGCGCCCCCGGTCCCGCAGGGTCACCACCAGCCGGTCGTTCTGCCCCTTCGCGAACCAGGTCACCGTCCGCTTGGGCAGCTTGTCCAGCCAGGCGCCGAAGCCCGGGTCCGGCGCCTTGTCCTTGAAGCCCAGCGCGTTCCAGATCGCGCTGGTATAGATGTACTGCCGGCCGAGGCTCAGGTTCTCGCCCAGGATCCGGTGCTTGCCGCGATAGGCGTCCGTGCGACGGCCATGCTCCCACATGTTCACCGAGCCCATCTTGGGATCGAACCAGAAGTCCATGTAGCGGGCCGCGACGCGCGACGAGAACGCGTAGGCCATCTTCTTTTCTTCCGGCGTCAGCACGTCCAGCTTGGCCGCGGCGGTCAGCACCTCCAGGAAGGCCGTCTCGCCATAGGTCCCGATGGACCGGCCGTATTCGAAGCCCTCGCCGCGCGGGTTCAGGCGCGGCAGCATCAGGTCGACCGAGCGGCGCAGCCACTGGCGCACCTCCGGCGTGGCGGGCATGCCGGCCTCGATCAGGCGATGGCTGATCTCGCCGATCAGCAGCACGGAATAGCGGTCGAAGCGCCCGTCGCCGTCGGTTTCGTCGGCGAAACCGTATTCGCCAGAGTACTTGCGATAATGGTCCAGCGTCTTGCCCAACAGGGCCTCGCTGGCCGAGGCGTCTTCCCAGCCCAGGCGATAGCGCAGCCGCGCCACGCTGAAGGCGACGCCGTAATAGTTGTTGGGCAGGTTGATCAGGGTCAGGTCGTCGGTGCGGACGAAGCGGCGCCAGTCCAGCTTGGCCTTCAGCTTCTCCAGGGTCGCCGGCGCGATCGCTTGGTCCAGCAGGCCGGCGTCCTTCAGCATGTGGATCGCCTGGCAGTAGTAGTAGATGCCCCAGGTGTCGTTGGGGTCGTCGACGGTCAGGTCGGCGATCTGGCGATAGGCGGCCAGGTAGCGCTGGAACTTCGGATCGGTGCGCGGCGTGTCGACGATCAGGTAAGCGAGCCCGATGGCGATCTTGCCGGGCAGGAACTTGTCGTCAGCCTCGAACACCTTGACCCCGTCCAGGGTCATGTCGCGCTTCTCGGCCAGCAGCTTCTCCAGCAGCACGGCGGTCTGCGGCAGCAGCCGCGTCTCAACCGTCTGGTTCATCGGCGCGACGGGGCCGGCGTAGAGCGGGCCGCGCGGGCCTTGCTCAGGAGCAGCCAGGGCGGGCGCGGCGACCGCCAGGGCCGCCGCCGTCAGCAGGAGAAGCGCACGCACGAAGTGGCCTTACCAGTTGAACATCGTCCCGTCCTGCAGGCGGTTCACCGGCAGGTAGGCGCGCTTGTACTCGTACTTCCCGGCCAGTTCCTCGTCGATATCGACGCCCAGGCCCGGCTTGTCGCCCGGGTGCAGCAGGCCGTCGCTGAAGGTGTAGGCGTGCGGGAAGACCGCGTCCGTCTCCGGCGTGTGGCGCATATATTCCTGCAGGCCGAAGTTCGGGATCGACATGTCGAAGTGCAGGGCCGCGGCCATGGTGATCGGCGACAGGTCGGTGGCGCCGTGGCAGCCGGTCTTGACGTGGTGCAGGTCGGCGAAGGCGGCGATCTTCTTCAGATTGCTGATCCCGCCGGCGTGCAGCACCGTGGCGCGCAGATAGTCGATCAGCTGTTCCTCGATCAGCTGCTTGGCGTCCCAGACGTGGGCGAAGATCTCGCCGACGGCCAGCGGCGTCGTCGTGTGCTGACGGATGATGCGGAAGCCGGCCTGGTTCTCGGCCGGGACCGAGTCCTCCAGCCAGAACAGGCGATAGGGCTCCAGGTCCTTGCCCAGGCGCGCGGCCTCGATCGGGGTCAGGCGGTGATGGACGTCGTGCAGCAGGTGCACGTCCCAGCCCAGCACCTCGCGCGCCTTCTCGAACAGTTTCGGCGTGTGCTTCAGATAGGCCGAGGTCGACCACAGGTTCTCGGTCGGCAGATTGCCGTCGGCCGGCTCGTAGAACATCTTGTCGCCGGAGACACCGTAGGTGCTGGCCAGGCCCGGCACGCCCGTCTGCAGGCGGATGGCCTTGTAGCCCATGGCCTTGTACTTCACCGCCTCGGCGATGGTGTCGTCGATGGTCTCGCCGTTGGCGTGGCCATAGACGGTGACGCCCGTGCGGCACGCGCCGCCCAGCAGCTGGTACACCGGCAGGCCAGCGACCTTGCCCTTGATGTCCCACAGCGCCATGTCGACGGCCGCCAGGGCGGTCATGGCCACCGGGCCGCCGCGCCAGTACGAGCCGCGATAGAAGAACTGCCAGATGTCCTCGATCTGATGGGCGTCGCGGCCGATCAGGCTGGGGATCATGTGATCCTGCAGGAAGCTGACCACCGACAGTTCACGGCCGTTCAGGGTGGCGTCGCCCACGCCGGTGATCCCGTCCTCGGTCGTGATCTTGAGCGTCACGAAGTTGCGACCGGGGCAGGTGACGATGACCTTGGCGTCGATGATCTTCAGCATGGACCTGGAGTAGCTAAGCGCGGCCGTAAAGTGGCCTGACCACTTCTAGCGACTTATCCGACAAGAAGCTAGTGGCCTTGCCAGTTTGCTGAGCACGGTCCTGTAGCGCGCCGAACAGTCATACAATAGGGTGTTCCGACCCCGGCGCAGCGCCGGCTGGATTGACGAGACGATGACGACTTCGACGGCCGAAACCCGCAAGCTGTACCAACAAGTGGCCAATTCGATCGCCGACGCGATTCGCGACGGCACGCACCGCCCTGGCCAGCGCCTGCCGTCCGAGCGTGATCTGGCTGAAGACTATAAGGTCAGCCGCCCGACCGTGCGCGAGGCGATGATCGCCCTGGAAATCCGCGGCCTGGTCGAAGCCCGTCACGGCTCGGGCGTCTATGTCACCGAGGCCCCTCGTCCCGAGGCCCAGGCCCCCGAACTCGACATCGGCGCCTTCGAGCTGACCGAGGCCCGCCGCCTGATCGAGGGCGAGGTCGCCGCCCTGGCCGCCGCCACCATCACCGAGGAAGAACTGGCCGAGCTGGCCGCCATCCTCGACGACATGGTCGTGGAGAACGACAACAACGTGAAGGGCGACCGCGCCGACCGCCGGTTCCACGTCACCATCGCCCAGGCCAGCCGCAACAGCGCCTTCGTCACCGTCGTCGAGAACCTGTGGGACCTGCGCTACAAGTCGCCGCTGTGCCGCGCCATGCTGGAACGCGCCCGCCAGGTGGGCGTGCGCCCGCTGATCGACGACCACCAGGAGATCCTCCTGGCCCTCAAGGAACGCGACCCCACCGCCGCCCGCAACGCCATGCGCGAGCACCTGGGCCGGGTGATCGACAACCTGCTGACGGCGACGGAAATCGACGCCCTGGAACGGGCGCGCAACGAGGTGGCGGCGCGGCGGACGGAATTGGCGCGGCGGTCGGCGATTTAAATCCCTCTCTCATAGAGAGAGGGATTTTGGTGCGCGCGCCCTCAGCTGTAGGTCACTTCCTGTAAGCCCCGATCGTCAGCCGGCTCTGGTCCGCCGGGTCTTTCTTGGCGATGAAGTCGGCCTTCTGAGCGAAACCCGCATCGCCATAGGCCGTGGCCGCCAGGTCATACAGCGGCAAGGCCTCTTCCGTGGCCTCGGCCGGCTTCAGTTCCTTGAACGGGAAGGCCGCCTCGTTGCCGACATAGGGGGCCAGGTAGTCGAAGGCGGCGCGCAGGCCCTGACCCTTCGGGCCCTTGTAGTTCCACAGGTCGACGCCGACGCAGGGGCCCAGTTCCGCCATGCCGACCAGGGGCTCGATGGCGAAATAGCTGTAGTGCAGGCCCCGGGTACGGGCCAGTTCCTTGGGCATCTTGCCGTCGGGATCGATCTGCGGGTCGATTCGGGCCTTGCCGGCCCCGGCGATCGTCGCCTTGGCCAGATCAGGCTTGCGGGCGAACAGCGCGAAGGTCGCCAGCTGGTAGTCGTACCAGATGCCATGGTTGTTCTGGGCCGCCTGCTCCTCCTTGGCCGTCGCGCCCTTCTGGAGCCACTGGGTGTAGACGTCGAACCAGTGCTCGATCGCGGTCTGCTCGGCCGGCTTGATCGCGCCCGACGGGGCCAGCAGGCCGATCGACTCGACCACGCGCAGCAGGCGGAAGGTGTCCAGCACGCCCTCGGCGCGGCCCGGTGTGCGGCCGGGAACGCCCTGGGCGAAAGTCATGTGCGGCCGCATCCGGGTGTCCGGGTCCAAGAACCAGACGTACAGCAGCTCCGAGGCCTTCTTGGCGTATTTGGCGTCGTCGGTGAAATAGTAGGCCAGGGACAACGCCTCGACGGCATTGGCCATGTTGTCCATGCGCACGGCGTCGAAGGCCTCGGTGTTGCGCTCGGGGTTCACCTCGCCGTCCTTGCGGATATAGGGCTCGCCCTTTGGCTGGGCGGGGTCGGGCCACCAGTACGGGCCCATCGAGATGTAGTCGTGCTTGTCGCCGCTGGGCGGCGTGCGGGTCTTTTCGGTGACGGCGTAGTACGGGCCGTCCAGCGCCCTGTCGGCGCGGGCCATCAGGGCCTTGTAGGCCGGGGCGACGGACGGATCGGCGAGGTTGGCCTTGGCCGCCTTCAGCGCCTGCGGCTGCCAGCGGAAGGTGCGGCGACCGTCGAAGTCCGCGGCGTAGCCGTTCTCGGCCTTGCAGACGGGGCCGGCGGCCAGGGCCGGCGCGGCGGCGGACAGCGCGCCCAGGGCGACGGCGCAGCAGGCCAGCGCACGGATCGTCGATCGGATCATCGGGTGTTCCCTCCTCCTCGCCCGGCTTTTGGAAACCGGTGTCAGAGTCAGCTACACCGAAATTGGGCGACCAGACAAGCAACTGGCATGACCAGAATTCCACATGCTGGGCGACATTTGCCTGCAAGTGGCGAGATCAGGTAAGATAACTTTCAGCAGCGCCCGACAGAGGCGCGCTCAAGAAGGGGAGGTTTCGATGCGCATGCGGTTCGCGACGGCCTTGGCCTGCCTGGCGCTGAGCGCCCTCCCCAGTTATGCGCAGAGCCCGAAGCCGCCCAAGCCCACCACTGTCCAGGCCGATCTGGCCGTCTCCGCCCTGACCTTGGGCCGCGCCGTCGCCGACTGGCAGCTGCGCCACATGGACGGCGCGTTCGACTATGTGAAGACCCAGCGTCCCAAGACCCAGAACCCGCGCGGCTGGATCCAGGGCGCCTTCTACGCCGGCCTGACCGCCTTCGCCGAGCGGACGGGGGATGCGGGCTACGCCCAGGCCCTGCGCGCGCACGGCGTCCAGCAGGGCTGGGGGCTGGGCCAGCGGCCGTTGCACGCCGACGACCACGTCATCGCCCAGTCGTGGATCTGGGTGTACGGCCGCGATCATGACCCCGCCCAGATCGCGCCGGTGAAGGCCCGCTTCGACGCCATCCTGGCCGATCCGCCCAAGGCCGACCTGACCTTCATCGACGGCCAGGAAGAACAGCCCTGCCAGGTCCGCTGGTGCTGGAGCGACGCGCTGTTCATGGCCCCGCCGACCTGGGTCGCCCTTTCCGCCGCGACCAAGGACCCGCGCTACGCCGCCTATGGCGACAAAGAGTTCTGGGCCAGCACCGACTGGCTGCTGGACAAGGACAACGGCCTATACTTCCGAGACAGCCGCTATTTCGACCGCCGCGACGATCAGGGCCGCAAGATCTTCTGGAGCCGCGGCAACGGCTGGGCCTATGCGGGGATCGTCAACATCCTGAAGACCTTGCCGGCCGACCACCCGTCACGCCCGCGTTATGTTGCATTGTTCAAGCGGATGTCGGCCAAGCTCGTGGCTCTGCAGAAGCCCGATGGCTACTGGTCGGTGTCGCTTCTGGCCCCCGAGCACAGCCCGCCGGAAAGCAGCGGCACGGGGTTCTTCGTCTACGGCCTGGCCTGGGGCGTGAACACCGGTCTCCTGCGAGACCCGAAATACGAAGCCGCCGCGCGACGCGGCTGGAGCGCCCTCGCCAAGGCCGTGCAACCGGACGGAAAGCTCGGCTGGGTGCAGCAGGTCGGCTATGCGCCCGACCATGTCGAGGCCGACGACACGCAGCTCTACGGCGCGGGGGCGTTCCTGCTGGCGGCCTCGGAAGTCTCGCGCGGCCGCTTCTAGCGCCGCCGCACCACCCCTTCGAAATTCGGATGAGCACTGACGATCTACACGCATGGTTGTGCGTGTGGCGTCGCGCGAACCTACGCCATTGATAATATCGTTATTCAACAAATTCAGCGATTATTATCTACACTAAAAACGCTACATAGAGTTCACCGTTCCGCGAACGGCGAGATTTCGATCTTGTTCCAAGAGTCTTGTTATAAATTTCCGTCATGTTTCGCCGGCGATATGGCGTTGACTTATTCTCGCCCCAATTGGCCAGAGTCGTGGCCTTAGGGATACAGCTTCACGACAATTCGATTACAAGAAGTGCCTCACGATTGACCACTTGGAGTGGAAGCGCCTAAGGCGCCGACAACCGCCGGATCGCGACGGGAAACAAATCTTGCATCGGACTGTAAGGACGCCGGCGCTCGCGCCGACGAGGGCGGTCCGGAAGGATATCGAAATGAAGTATCAGGTTACCCGGGGTCGGTTGCTCGCCACCTCGATGATCGTGGGCGTGGCCGCGCTGGCCGGCTTCGCCGCGAACGCTCAGACCGCCGCGCCGACCGCGCCCGCGGCTGCTCAAGACAATGAAGTCGAAGCTGTCGTCGTCACCGGCTCGCTGCTGCGCCGCACCGACACCGCCACCCCCTCGCCCGTCACGGTCCAGACGACCGAGCAGCTGAAGGCCCAGGGCATCACGACGGTGTCGGACGCCATCCGCAGCCTGTCGGCCGACAACTCGGGCTCGATCCCGGCCGCCTTCGGCAGCGGCTTCGCCGCCGGCTCGACCGGCGTGTCGCTGCGCGGCCTGTCGGTCAACTCGACCCTGGTCATGATCGACGGCCTGCGTAACGCCAACTACCCGCTGGCCGACGACGGCCAGAAGGCGTTCGTCGACCTGAACTCGATCCCGTTCAACGCGGTCGAGCGCATCGAGACGCTGAAGGACGGCGCCTCGTCGCTGTACGGCGCCGACGCCATCGGCGGCGTCGTCAACATCATCATGAAGTCGAACTACCAGGGCATGTCGGCCGACACCTCGTTCGGCACGAGCGAGCACGGCGGCGGCGACCAGTACCGCTTCAACGGCGACATCGGCTACGGCGACCTGGATACCGACAAGTACAACGTCTATTTCGACGTCGAGTACCAGCTGGACAAGCGCATCCGCGGCAACCAGCGCGGCTTCCCGTACAACACCAACGACCTGTCCTCGATCCCGGGCGGCTCGAACGACAACCCGCAGACCGGTGGCAGCACCTTCTACGGCAACGTCAAGCGCGCCACCCTGGGCACGCCGGGCAACCTGGCCACCGGCATCGCCATCGACAGCCCGACCAACGTCTGGCAACCGCTGCGCACCTGCGGCGCCGACGCCCCGCTGACCTCGCAGTTCGATGACGACGGCGTCCTGATGGGCACCTACTGCGCCCAGAACATCGCCAACTTCGGCGACATCCAGCCCAAGCAATCGCGCGTCGGCACCTATGGTCGCTTCACGATCAAGCCGAACGACAACTTCGAAGCCTACCTGTCGGGCAGCTTCATCCAGTCGAAGACCTCGGTGAACGGCACCCCGGTGTCGGTGTCGTCGAGCACCCCGAACAACCTGACCAACCTGGTCCTGCCGGTCTACATCTGCTCGGCTGGAGTCTCGTGCGCCACCGCTTCGGACCGCGCGCTGAACCCGAACAACCCGTTCGCCTCGACCGGCGACTACGCGCTGATCAAGTACCGCTTCAGCGACCTGCCGGCCTCGGCCCGCTACACCAACCGCATGTTCCGTGTGGTCGGCGGCGTGAAGGGCGACATCAACGAATGGAACTACCAGGCCAATGTCGTCATCGCGCACGACACCCTGGAAAGCGCCCAGACCGGCTTCCTCAGCTACAAGCAGCTGATGAGCGACATCAACACGGGCGCTTACAACTTCCTCGATCCGTCGAAGAACAGCCAGGCCGTCCGTAACGCCCTGTCGCCGGTCCTGGCCAAGACCTCGACCACCGACATGGACTCGGTGAACTTCCAGGCTTCGCACGCCCTGTTCAGCCTGCCGGGCGGCGACGCCCAGCTGGGTATCGGCGGCGAGTTCCGTTATGAGGCCACCAACGACCCGGCTCTGAACCCGGTCAACGACGCGCAAGGTCTGGGCAACGCCCGCACCGAGGGCAACCGCACCGTCGCCTCGGCCTTCGCCGAAGTCGGCCTGCCGGTCACGACCCAGCTCGAGTTCAACCTGTCGGGCCGTTACGACCACTATTCGGACTTCGGCGGCAACTTCTCGCCGAAGATCGGCGTCAAGTTCACGCCCATCAAGACGGTCGCCCTGCGCGGCACGATCTCGAAGGGTTTCCGCGCGCCGTCGTTCTCGGAAGCCGGCAACTCGGCCAGCCAGGGCTTCACGACGTTCTCGTTCAAGGCCGACCAGTACGCCGCGTTCCGCGACTCCCACGGCAACAACGAGTACACCAAGGCCTACTCGCTCTCGTCGATCACCACGGCCAATCCGGACCTGAAGCCGGAGAAGTCGACCAGCTACACCCTCGGCGCCGTGTGGGCTCCCACGCGTAGCTTCAGCGTCTCGCTGGATTACTACCACATCAAGAAGAACGACGTGATCGCGCAAGCCAGCGCGGGCACGGCCCTGGCCGCCTACTACTCGGGCCAGGCCATCCCGGCCGGCTACACCGTCGTCGCCGACGCGATCGATCCGGAACACCCGACCGCCCTGGCGCGCGTGCTCTCGGTCGCCTCGCCCTATATCAACGCCGACTCGCTGGTGACCAGCGGTCTGGACCTGAACGTCCAGGCCACGTTCTACCTGCCGGCTGACGTGAAGTGGACGAGCAACCTCGATGCCACGACCATCTTCGACTACAAGTACACGCAAGACGGCACGACCTATAACTACGTGGGCAAGGAAGCCCCGTACGTGCTGTCGTCGGGCGCGGGTACGCCGAAGAACCGCCTGTCGTGGATGAACACCTTCGAGCGCGGCCCCATCCACGTGACGGGCACCATGAGCTACGTCTCGGGCATGCGCGAAGAGGACGACAGCTACACCGACGGCTGCCTCTACGGCAGCGCCGAGTTCAACTGCCGCGTGAAGTCGTTCACGACCGTCGACCTGACGGGCGCCTACGACGTCACCCAGAAGGCGACGGTCTATGCCGACGTCATGAACCTGTTCGACACCGGCCCGATGTTCAACCCGGCCAACTACGCCGGCGTGAACTGGAACCCGACCTACTCGCAGTCGGGCATCGTGGGCCGCTTCTTCCGCGTCGGCGTGCGCGTGAAGTACTAGAGCTATCTCGCGTACGGACCGAGTACTGGTCCGATGAGATGGAGGGGCCGCCTGCAAGGGCGGCCCCTTTCCTTTTGGGCGCCTGAAAAAATGGGCTGGGCCGGGCGTTGCCGAAGGTGCGGAAAAGCCCTCCACTTACGTCAGTCTAAGGAGAGGGGCGACGCACCCATGCGTCCGCCAAGGGCTTACGGGGAGTGACTATGACGCGCAGCGGAGCGATGGCCGGGGCGGCCCTTGGCGTGGTGCTGGCTTTCACGGGGATTGGCGGCGCGATCGCCGCCGACATCACCCCGCCGGACAAGGCCTTCGCCCAGCCGGTTGGCAGCGACTACTTCCTGGCCGACTACACCGCCTACGAGGCTTACTTGAAGACCCTGGCCGGCCAGTCGGACCGCATGAAGCTGGTCGACATCGGTAAGACCGAGGAAGGCCGCACCATGTGGGTGGCGATCGTCTCCTCGCCGGCCAACCTGGCCAAGCTGGACCGCTACAAAGAAATCTCCCGCAAGCTGGCCAAGGCCGAGGGCGTCAAGGAAGACGAGGCCCGCAAGCTGGCCGCCGAGGGCAAGGCGATCGTCTGGATCGACGCCGGCCTGCACGCCAGCGAGACCATCACCTCGCAAGGCCAGATCCAGGTGCTCTACCGGATGCTGACCCAGACCGATCCCGAGACGATGCGTCTGCTGGACGACACCATCATGCTGTTCGGTCAGGACAATCCGGACGGGATGGAGATGATCTCGGACTGGTACATGCGCAACCAGGATCCGAAGAAGCGCGAGTTCAACTCGCTGCCGCGCCTGTACCACAAGTATATCGGCCACGATAACAACCGCGACAGCTTCATGTCGTCGATGGCCGAGACCACGAACGTCAACAAGCAGCTGTTCCGCGAGTGGTATCCGCAGATCGTCTACAACCAGCACCAGACCGGCCCCAACGGCATGGTGGTGTTCGTCCCGCCGTTCCGCGACCCGTTCAACTTCAACTACGACCCGCTGGTCATGACCGAGCTGCAGGAAGTCGGCATGGCCATGCACAGCCGCCTGGTGGCCGAGGACAAGCCGGGCTCGGGCGCCCGCAGCGCCGCCCCCTACTCCACCTGGCACAACGGCATGGAGCGGTCGGTCGCCTATTTCCACAACTCGATCGGCCTGCTGACCGAGATCATCGGCGGCCCGACCCCGACGACCGTCAACCTGGTGCCGGAGCTGCAACTGCCGGGCAACGACCGCCCCGCCCCGATCGCGCCGCGCGAATGGCATCTGCAGGACTCGCTGGACTACCAGTGGACCATGAACATGGCCGTGGTCGACTACGCCGCCCGCAACAAGGAACGCCTGCTCTTCAACATCTGGAAGATGGGCGACAACAGCATCAAGCGCGGCAACAAGGACACCTGGACGATCACCCCGACCCGCGTCGAGGAACTGCAGGCCGCCGGCAAGGACAAGCCGGGTCCGTACGGCCAGGCGATCGATCCCAAGCTCTACAAGACCGTGCTGCAGACGCCCGAAGAGCGTGATCCGCGCGGCTACATCATCCCGGCCGACCAGGCCGACATGCCCACGGTCGTCGCCTTCCTGAACGCCCTGATCAAGACCGGCGTCGATGTCGACAAGGCCACCAAGGCCTTCACCGTCGGGGCCAAGACCTACCCGGCTGGCTCCTACGTCGTGCGCTCGGCCCAGGCCTATCGCCCGCACATCATGGACATGTTCGAGCCGCAGGATCACCCGCACGACCTGGAATATCCGGGCGGTCCGCCCAAGGCCCCGTACGACGTCACCGGCTATACCTTGGCCTACCAGATGGGCATCAAGTACGACCGCATCCTGGAGGGCTTCGACGCCCCCACGACCCGTGTGCCGGACGTGATGTCGGTGACGCCGGGCGCGGTGAAGGGTTCGGGCGGCGCGGGCTGGCTGGTCAGCCACGAGACCAACGGCAGCTTCACCCTGACCAACCGCCTGCTGAAGGCCGGCGCCAAGGTCTATTGGGTCAAGGACGGCGCCAAGGCCGGCAAGACCGCCTTCGGTCCCGGCGCGATCTTCGTCCCCGCCTCGCCCGCCGCCAAGGCGGTGATCGACCAGGGCGTCAAGGACCTCGGCATCGACGCCTATGCCGTCGGCGGCAAGCCGTCGGGCGCGACCATCGCCCTGAAGCCGATCCGCATCGGCCTGGTGGACGTCTATGGCGGCTCGATGCCCTCGGGCTGGAACCGCTGGATGTTCGAGAAGTTCGAAGCGCCCTTCCAGGTCGTCTACCCGCAGCGCCTGGACGCCGGCGACATCGCCAAGGACTACGACGTGCTGGTGTTCCCGGACGGCGTCGTCCCCGCCCCGGCCGACAGCCCGTTCAAGGCCGGCCGCGGCGGTCCGCAACCCAAGCCCGAAGAGATTCCGGCCGAATACCGCGCGTGGCTGGGCCGCGTGACCGACGAGAAGACCCTGCCCAAGATCGCCGACTTCGTGAAGGGCGGCGGCACGGTGGTGGCCATCGGCGCCTCGACGCGCCTGGCCACGGCCCTGGGCGCGCCGGTCGACGTCGCCACCGCCAAGATGGAGAACGGCCAGCTGAAGGCGCTGACCACCCGCGAGCTCTACATCCCGGGCTCGGTGCTGCGCGCCAAGGTCGATCCCAAGCAGCCTCTGGCCTACGGGGCTTCTGACCAGGTGGACGTGTTCTTCGACCGCAGCCCGGCCTTCACCGTGAAAGCCGACGCCAAGGGCGTGTCCAAGGTCGCCTGGTTCGACGCCGACAAGCCCCTGCGCAGCGGCTGGGCCGTCGGCCAGGAGAAGCTGAAGGGCTCGACCGCCATGCTCGACATCGACATCGGCAAGGGCAAGGTCTTCGCCTTCGGTCCGGAAATCACCCAGCGAGCCCAGTCGTACGGGACGTTCAAGTTCCTGTTCAACGGGCTGCTGTACGGGCCGGCGGTGAGCGCTTCGAAGTAACCCAAACACTTGTCATCCCGGAAAGCCCGCAGGGCTTGTCCGGGACCCAGGAGCCGGCGCAGCGCGGTTGCCCCTGGGTCCCGGTTCTCCGCTTCGCTGCGGCCGGGATGACAAGAATTAGGTGCTTGGCCGAGCGCCCGACGTCATCAGCCGTCCCAGATAGATCAGCGCCAAGGCCAGCGGCGCGACCACCCACGCCGTCCGCAGCTCGTTCAGCGGGGCCCACAGGCTGACCACCGCCAGCACCGCGCCCAGCACCACCCCGCCCATGGCGCTGAAGCGGTTCAGCATCAGCCGTCGCGGCGAGGCCGGCGTATCGTCCCGGCCCAGCACGATCAGCTTGGCCGCCCCGTTCGCGCCCAGCATCATCCACAGCGCGGCGGCCGCCAGCAGCAGGCGCGAGGGCGCCTCGCCGGTCGGGAACCAGCCGTAGATCGCGCCGATCTCCATGGCCTCCAAGGCCGCGAACAGGGCCGCGACGCCGGCCAGCAGCGTGCCGCTCCAGCGACGGCGCTGCTCGGCGCCCTCGGACTCGCCGCGCGGTTGGCGCAACGCCACGAACAGTGTCCCCAGCAGCAGCCCGGCCGGCGCGGCCAGCAGGGTCTCGATCGGCAGAGGCCGCCTGCCCTCGCCCAGATGGCCCGCCAGGGGCAGCAGGTGCTCGACCGGCCGATCGACGATGACCATCACCGCCGCCACGGTCATCACCACCAGGATGCCTGCGATCAACACGATCGGTCGCCGGTCCATCTCGCTCTCCCTCAACTGTTGGGAGAAGCATATTTCGTCATTTAGCTAAATGTCAAACACCAGAAACGAAAACGGCGCCGGGAGGGCAGTCCCGGCGCCGTGGATCGCATCCTTCGGGGTCTCACAGGTGGGGGCGGAGACCCTTCAGGGCGCGATCGCCTCGGCTCCCGGACGGCGCGGATCGGCGCCGCCCAGATAGAGACCCTTGTCGATCATGATCGACTGGGCGGAGCCCATGGTCTCGTCCGAGGTTACGGGGTGGCCCATCGCTTTCAGCAGGGTCACGGTATCGGGATTGAAGTTCGGCTCGACCTCCAGTTCGTCGCTGGCGTTCTGGAAGATGCGCGGCTGGTGAGTGGCCTCGGCCACGTTCAGCTTGAAGTCGACGACATTGACGATGACCTGCAGCACCGTGTCGATGATCGTGCTGCCGCCCGGCGTGCCGGTGATCAGCCACGGCTTGCCGTCCTTGAAGATCATGGTCGGCATCATGGTCGACAGCACGCGCTTGCCCGGCTGCAGGGCGTTGGGCGGCAAGGGTCGGCCGCTCTTCTGGGCCCGCCAGGCCGCCGCGTGCGAGTAGTTGTTCATCTGGTTGTTCAGCACGAAGCCCGCGCCGGCCACCATCACGCCCGAGCCGAAGTCCGCGCCCAGGGTGAAGGTGTTGGAGACGGCGTTGCCCTCGGCGTCCGCCACCGAGAAGTGGGTGGTGTTGTGGCTCTCGAACGCCCAGGGATCGCCGACGCCCAGTTCCTTGGCGCTCTTGGCCTTGTTGGGATCGATCAGCTTGGCGCGCTCGATCCCGTAGGCCTTCGAGGTGAAGCCCTTCAGCGGGACCTTCACAAAGTCGGTGTCGCCCAGGAACTTGGCCCGGTCAGCGTAGCCCAGCTTCATGGCCTCGGCCATCAGGTGCAGCGACTTGGCCGAGCCGGGGCCTGAGGCCTTCAGATCGAACTGCTCCAGGATGTTCAGCATCTCAAGCAGGGTGGCGCCGCCGGCGCTGGCGGGCGGCGAGGTCTTCACGGTCAGGCCGCGATAGGTCCCCTCCAGCGGCTGGCGGACCACGGCCTTGTAGGACGCCAGGTCCTCGGCGGTGATCAGGCCGCCATGGGCCTTCATGTCGGCGGCGAAGCGCTGGGCGATCTCTCCACGATAGAACGCGTCCGCGCCCTGGTCGGCGATCTGGCGCAGCGACCAGGCCAGGTCCGGCTGCTTGAGGATCTCGCCGGCGCGATAGAGCTCGCCGCCGGGCTTGTAGAACGCCGCCTTGCCAGCCGCGCTCTCCGACAGGCGCTGCTTGCCCCAGCTGAACACAAAGGCCTCATCGGGCGACAAGGCCACGCCCTCGCTGGCCAGCTTGAAGGCCGGCTCGACGACCGCCTTCCACGGCAGCTTCCCGTACTTCTGGTGGGCCAGGAAGAGGCCCGCCACCGTGCCCGGCACGGTCGGCGCGCGGTAGCCACGCGAGGCGACGTCGTCCATCTCCTTGCCGTTCGCATCGACGAAGGTCTCGAGCTTGGCGGCCTTGGGGGCGATGCCCCGATAGTCGATGAAGACCGTCTCGTTGGTCTTGGCCATGTAGACCATCATGAAGCCGTCGCCGCCGATATTGCCGGCGCGCGGCAGGGTCACGGCCAGGGCGAAAGCGGTAGCGACCGCGGCGTCCACGGCGTTGCCGCCCTGGCGCAGGATCTCGACGCCGACCTGGGTGGCGATGGCGTTCTGGCTGACCACCATCCCCTTCTCGCCCACGACCGGCGAGTGGATGCTGGGATATTCCAGCAGCTGCTTCTTCTGGGCGAGCGAAGCGACCGGCGTGAAGGCGATGGAAAGCGCGGCCAAGCTGGTCGAGACGAGACGAAGGAGCTTCACGGTGGCCTCGTTCAGGTAAGCGAACACATCAAAATCCGTTCTTCCCGGCGAAAGCCGGGACCCAGATCATAAGGCTGTGCTTGAGCCGTACTTGGCCCTGCTGCGCCCTACGATCTGGGTCCCGGCTTTCGCCGGGGAAACGGGTTAGCGAACTAGAACTTCTTGGACAGGTTCACGTACCAGTAGCGGCCCGTGGCGTTGTGCAGCGCGCCCGAGTAGCCGAAGTTGGACGCCGTGATCGGCGGGTCCTTGTCGAACACGTTGCGCGCGCCGACGCGGACCGTCGAGCCGTCGAACATGCCGTCCTTGAACGCGTACTGGGCGTACAGGCTGACGGTGGTCCAGTCCTTCACCGGGAAGTACTGGCCGTTCACCTGGGCCGGGCCGGTGTCGTAGGTCTCGCCGACATACTGCACGAAGGCGCCCGCGCCCCAGTTCTTGTAGCGCCAGGTGATGTTGCCCGTGGCGCGGAACTCGGGGAAGCCGTCCATCTTGATCTGGTTGCCGGCCGAGAAGATCGTCAGGCCCGGCAGCTCGCCGGCCGCGACGGCCGTCTGCAGCAGCGACTCCAGCGGGCTGGCCGACTGGTCGTACTTCAACAGCTTGGCGACGTTGACCGACAGGCCGAAGTCGCCCCACGGGGTGTCGTCCAGGTCGTAGTCGACGCTGAAATCGACGCCCTGGACCATGCGCGGCTGCAGGTTCTGATAGGTGTCGTTGATGTAGGCGATGTTGCCCACCGCCACCCCGCCGACCGGCGCGTCGCGGACGACGTTCGGGTTCGAGGAGCCGTGCAGGCGCAGATAGTAGTCGTAGGCGATGGCGTTGTAGCCGCCGACCACGCCGATGACGCCCTTCTCGCGGATCGACCAGAAGTCGGTCGTCAGGGTCAGCTTGCCGAACTGCTGCGGGATGAAGGTCGGCTGATAGACGAAGCCGACCGTGGCGTTGTCGGCCTCTTCCGGCTTCAGGTTCTTGTTGCCGCTGCGCGACTCGATCGTGCTGACGCTGGCGCAGGTCGTGCCGTTGATCCGGCACTGGCCGTAGTCGGTGCGGCTGTTCGAGACCGTCGCGCCGTCGCTGTAGAACTGCGGCAGGTTCGGCGCGCGGAAGCTCTGCGAGACCGAGCCCCGGAACGCCAGGCCTTGGCCGACCTTCCAGTAGATCGCGCCCTTGGGCTTATAGACGCTGCCGAAATCCGAATAGTCCTCGCCGCGCGCGGCGATCTGCAGGCTGATCTCCTCGACGAACGGGATGTTCATCTCGGGCGAGATGACCGGCACCGCCAGCTCGAAGAAGGCCGACTTGACCGAGCGGCTGCCATGCACGTCAGGCGAGCCCGAGGCGCCCAGCACGTCGGTGCCGTAGGTCACGCCGGTGACGCTGTTGGTGTACTTGATCTTGCCGTCCAGGCGGTCGTCGCGATCGTCGTCATAGGTCTCGCGACGCCACTCGACGCCGGCCGCGAAGCCGACATCGCCGCCCGGCAGGCGGAACAGGTCCTTCTTGGAGACCTTGAAGTCGGCCAGGGCCAGCGAGGTCTCGCTGATGCGGTAGACGTTGACCAGGAACGAGTTGATCGTGTCGCGGCTGTTCACCGACGTGTCGCCCAGCGAGTAGTTCTCGAGGTTGCCGCCGTTGAACGGGTTGTAGGCCGACGCGTCGGTGCGGTTCAGCGCCTGCTGGAACAGGGTGTTGCTGATCGCATTGTGCGTCATGTCCTTGGTGCGAGCCTTGGAATACAGCGCCGCCGTGTCCCACTTCCAGCCGTTCCAGTTGCCCTTCAGGCCGCCCAGCAGGCGATAGCTGTCGTCCGTCACCGTGTAGGTGCGCGGGCCGGTGTCGACCACGCGATAGGTGGTGATGTTCATCGCCGCGCCGCCGGTCGGCACGCCGGTCAGGTTGGCCAGGCGATTGACGCTGCCCACGGGACCGAAGGGGTTCCAATAGGCGTTGGCCGCGATGGTGATCGGCGCGGTCGACAGCGGGGCCGACTGCTCGCGGCTGCCGGTGAAGAGCGCGTGGTAGTAGCCCGCCTCGCCATAGGCGGTGACGTCGCCGAAGTCGTGCTCGACGGTCGAGAACAGGTTGGTCCGCTCAACGCCGCCCTTCAGGGTGCGGTCGGGGTTCTCGTCATAGCGCAGGGCGCGGTCGGCCGCGCCGGTGATCGTGCCCGACTTGATGCAGAGGCCGCCGGTCAGGACCGTGCTGGAGCAGCCGGCCGCCGTGTTGCTGACGGGCTCGATGTGGAACACGCCCGAAGTGGTCAGGGCCGTCGTGCCCTGGCGCACGGCCGTGGTCGCCGGGATCAGCGTGAACGAACCCCACGGGCTGGAGGTCGAACGGCTGTCGAAGGTGGTGTTGTCCACCCACGGGGTATTGGCGATCTGGGCGCGGTGATCCTCGGTGGCCGAGTAGTCGCGCTCGGTGGCGTTCAGGCGGCTGCGGCCCGTGTAGTTGCCGAAGAAGGTCAGGCGCGTGCCGTCTTCCAGGCGCGTGCCGGCCTTCACGTTGAACGAGCCTTCGCGGTAGCTGGTGCCTTCCGAGCCGCCGTACTGGGCTTCCATCTTCAGGCCGCGGAACTTGGTGTCGAGCACGGTGTTGACCACGCCCGCCACCGCGTCAGTGCCGTAGATGGCCGCGGCGCCGTCGCGCAGGACTTCGATGCGCTTGACGCCCGCGACTGGGAACGAGTTGGTGTTGACGGTCTGAACCGGCACCAGGTTCTCGGTCTGGCTGCCCGGCGCCAGCACGGCGCGGCGGCCGTTCAGCAGGGCCAGGGTGTTGCCGGTGCCCAGGCTGCGCAGGTTCAGCGAGGCGATGTCGCCGCGCGCGTCGTTCAGGTTGCCGGTGGTGCGGGCTTCCTGGAACTGCACGTCGCCGGCCTGCGGGATGGCGCGGAACAGCTCGTCGCCCGACACCGCGCCCGTGGCGATGATGTCGTTCTCGCCGACCACCGTCACCGGCAGGGCTTCGGTCGTGCGGGCGCCTTCGATCTGCGAACCCACGACCACGATGGCCTCGACCGTCTGGGCCTCTTCGTCAGTCGCGCCGGCCCGTGCGCTGAAGGACTGGGGGCCTTGGGCCGAAGCCTGGCGCAGCGTGATGGTCTTGCCGTCGTCCGAGGCGATCACCAGGCCGGCGGCCTTGGTCAGCTTGGCCAGGGCGTCGGCGTCGGCGACGTCGCCGGTCACCGCCGGCGTGCTCTTGCCCGAGGCGGCCTCGAACGGGAACAGCACCTGCTTGCCCGACTGCTTGGCGAAGGCCTGCAGCGCGCCCACCGCATCACCGGCCGGGATGTTGAAGCTGTGGCGGGCCTCTTGCGCCAGGGCCGGACCGGCCAGGACGAGCACGGCGGCGGACGCCAGCAGGAAGCCGCGCATGGTGCGGCTGCGAGTGTCGATCGACATTTTTCTTGGTAACCCCTCGGGGCGTCATCCATCCCCATGGGAAGACGCCTTCAACTGGACCGACGATGAGACGTCGGCTTTCCGCCATTCGTGACGCGAACTTTTTTACGCACACCCTCCGATCTTCCCGGCGAAAGCCGGGGAGACGGGAATGGACAAGCTATCCTCGGCGCGACAGCCGGATGGCCCCGTCCGAGCCGGGCGCGGCCTTCACCGGGAAGGCGCTGGTCACGGCGGTGACGAAGCTTCCGGGCTCGGTCGTCTGGAAGTAGCCGGCCAGGCGCAGGCCCGAGATCGACGGATCGGCGATGCGGATTTGCTGCTTGTTGTAGCGGTTGAACTCGGCCACCGCCTGCTCCAGCGACTGGCCGTTCAGGGCGATCGCGCCCTGGCGCCAGGCCAGCGCCCGGTCGATCTCGCTGTCCGACACCGCCCGCGAGCGGCTGCCGGCCGAGCTGTAGATCGCGGCCACGCCAGCGGTCAGGCGCTGCTCGTCCTTGTGTTCCGAAGGCGCGGCGTCCAGGTCGACCGCCCCGCGCTTGACCGTCACGGCCGCGCCGTCCGAGCGCAGGCGCACAGCCATCTCGGTGGAGGCGTCGGCCTGCATCACCGCATCGGCGGCCTTGACCACGAACGGGCGGACATCGTCCTTGGCGGCCTCGAACACGGCCTCGCCCCGGATCAGCTTCACCTCGCGCACGCCCTTGCGGTAGCGCACCACGACCTTGCTGTTGGTGTTGAGCTCGATGCGGCTGTTGTCGCTGAGGACCACCACCCGGCGCTCGCCGATGGCGGTGGCGTAGGCGGTCCCGCCGCCGAAGGTCGTCACCCCGGCCACGGCCAGGGCGACGGCGGCCGCGGCGGCCATGCCCCGGGCCCAGGTCGACTGGCTCAGCTTGGGCAGGATCATCCGGCGCTCGGCGGCCAGCAGGTCGCGATCCGGACGCTCCACGCCCGGACGCAGCGCGCGCAGACGCTCCAGCCGCGTCCAGGCGGCGGCCTCGCGCTCGTAAGCGGCCTCATGCTCGTGGCTGTCGTCGCGCCAGGCCTCGAAGGCGACGCGATCGGCGGCCGAGCACGAAGGATCGTCAAGCCGGACCACCCATTGGGCGGCCGCCTGCCTCACCGCTTCGCGTCGTGATCCCGTTTCGCGCTCCATGAGCGTCCTTCGTCGACCTTGTTCTTGCGTCCGATACGACGTCCCAGCTTGTCGGAACAGTACCGAAGGCCCTTCACCAGATGCTTCTCAACAGTAGAGACGGACAGCCCCATCCGAACCGCTATATCCTCAGGCGAGAGGCTGTAAACTTTTCTCAACGTGAAGACGCGTCGGCATTGGGTGGGAAGTTCGGCGATCGCGTCGGCCAGCAGCCGCAGCTCCTCGCGTGATTCGAGCAGCATGTGGGCGCTGGGCGTCTCGTCGATCGGTTCGATGCGGTCGAAATCGGCGACGGCGGTGATGGTCAGCACCTTGCGGCGGCGCAGCGCGTCCAGCGCGCAATTGCGCAGGATGCGGGTGGCGAAAGCGCCCGGATTGCCGATCTCGCGCCAGGTCTTGCAGGCGATCGCGCGGGCGAAGGTCTCGTGGACCAGGTCCTCGGGATCGGTCTGGCCGTCACGGCAGAACTGCCGCGCATAGGCCAGCAGGTCCGCCTCCAACGGCAGGATTTCGCGCCTGAACCAGGCGCGCCGGTGTTCATCGTCTTGCGTCATCGACGCCCCCTCGACGCGCAGCCAAGCGGATTAGCGCCCCGAAGGCAACCCGGCGACGACACGGCCGCTGGGTTGCGGGAGGTCCGTGCCTAATCGTCGATCACGTTGTGGCGCGTGTCCTTCAGGAACAGACCGCCGATAACCGCGGTCACCGAGGCGACGATCACCGGATACCAGAGGCCCGAATAGACATTGCCCGTCGCCGCCACGATCGCGAAGGCCGTGGTCGGCAGGAAGCCGCCGAACCAGCCGTTGCCGATATGGTAGGGCAGCGACATGGCGGTGTAGCGGATCCGCGTGGGGAACATCTCGACCAGCATGGCCGCGATCGGGCCGTAGACCATGGTCACGTAGAGGACCAGCAAGGCCAGCAGGCCGATGACCTTGGGCTTGTCGACCAGCTTGCTGTCGGCCTTGGCCGGATAGCCGGCGGCCTTCAGTTGGTCGCCCAGGTCGGTCTCCCAGGCCTTGCGCTTGGCGGCGAAGGCCTTGCCGGTGGCCCCTTGGGCGTCGAAGCCCTGCAGGGTGACGCTGCCGACCTGGACCGAGGTCGGCGACCCGGCCGAACCCTCGTGGACCTCGTAGCTGACCCCAGCCTTGGCCAGATACGCCTTGGCCACGTCGCAGGCGGTGTTGAACTTGGCCTTGCCGACCGGATCGAACTGGAAGGCGCAGGTCGCCGGATCGGCCGACACCGTCACCGGGGCCGAGGCCTCGGCATGGGCCAGGACCGGGTTGGCATAGGTGGTGATGGCCTTGAAGATCGGGAAATAGGTCGCCGCCGCCAGCACGCAGCCGGCGATGATGATCCACTTGCGGCCGATCCTGTCCGACAGCCAGCCGAAGAACACGAAGAACGGCGTGCCGATCAACAGGCCCGTGGCGATCAGGGTGTTGGCCAGCGCCCCATCGACCTTCAGCGTCTTCTCCAGGAAGAACTGGGCGTAGAACTGGCCGGTGTACCAGACCACCGCCTGGCCCATGGTCAGGCCGACCAGGGCCAGCACCACGACCTTCAGGTTCTTCCACTCGCCGAAGGCTTCGGCGAGCGGCTTCTTAGTCCCCTTCCCTTCGGCGATCATCTTCTGGAAGGTCGGGCTCTCGTGCAGCTTCAAGCGGATCCACAGCGACACGCCCAGCAGCAGCAGCGAGACCAGGAACGGGATGCGCCAGCCCCAGACCTTGAAGTTCTCCTCGCCCAGCTGGGTGCGGACGATCAGGATGACCAGCAGCGACAGGAACAGGCCCACGGTCGCCGTGGTCTGGATCCAGCTGGTGTAGAAGCCCCGCTTGCCCTCCGGCGCGTGCTCGGCGACGTAGGTGGCGGCCCCGCCATACTCGCCGCCCAGGGCCAGGCCCTGGACCAGGCGCATGACGATCAGCAGGATCGGCGCGGCGACGCCGATCTGGTCGTACGAGGGCAAGAGCCCGACCACGAAGGTCGAGACGCCCATCAGCAGCATGGTGATCAGGAAGGTGTTCTTGCGGCCCCAGATGTCGCCCAGGCGTCCGAAGATCACCGCTCCCAACGGCCGGATCGCGAAGCCGGCGGCGAAGGCCAGCAGGGCCAGGATGAAGCCGGTGGTCTCGTTGACGCCCGAGAAGAAGTGGCCGGTGATAATCACCGCCAGCGAGCCGTAGAGGTAGAAGTCGTACCACTCGAACACGGTGCCGAGCGACGACGCCCCGATCACCAGCGCGTCGCGCCCTTTAGTCGGCGCGGCTTGGCTGTCAGCCCCCATTACGCTTCTTCCTTCCCTTAGGTCGCCGCGTGTCCCCCGCGGTCGTGCTGAGCCTAGCTCAGAGAACAGGATTCTTAGATCAAGCTTTTCCGGTAGCGCTACCAAGAAACGACGACGACGGTGAGGTCGACTTCGGCGCGCGCCCTCGGCTAGGGTCGCGCCGAACCTTCGGTAGAGATCCCCCATGACCCAGATCGTCCGCCGCGCCGTGATCGGCGCCGCCCTCGCCCTGCTGGCCTCGACATCCGCCTTCGCGGCCGGCAAGCCGCGCGTGGCCATCGAGACCGACAAGGGGACCATCGTCGTCGAGCTGGAAGACAAGAAGGCCCCGATCACCTCGGCCAACTTCCTGACCTATGTCGACCGCCACCGCTTCGACGGCGGCCAGTTCTTCCGCGCCAACCGGGCCAAGGGCGCGCCGGGCGCCGGCTCGATCCAGGGCCAGCCCAAGCCCTATTCCCGCCGCGCCCCGCCGATCGCCCACGAGAGCACGCTGAAGACCGGCCTGAAGCACACCGCCGGCGCCATCTCGATGGGCCGCGACGCGCCGGGCAGCGCCACCGCCGACTTCTTCATCTGCGCCAGCCCCCAGCCCTATCTCGACGCCAAGCCGGGCAAGTCGGACGCGGCCCAGGGCTACGCCGTGTTCGGCAAGGTCGTGCAGGGCATGGATGTCGTGAAGAAGATCCTGTCGGGCCGCACGGATGGCCCGACCAACGTGCCGTCGATGAAGGGCCAGATCCTGAACCCGGCCGTGAAGATCATCTCGATGAAGCGGGTCTAAGCCACCGTCTTGAACGGCGCCGTCACCGGTTCCGGCGGCGGCGCCGGACAGTTCTGGGCCAGGAACTCGCCGTGGCTGGGCAGGCCCGCGACCTGGGCGGCCAGCATGGGTTTCGACTGGTCCAGGGTCTGGGCGATGACCTCGTAGGGCACGGTATCGACCAGCTGCTGGTAGCGCGCGGGCCGCACGCCCATGCCCTCCATGATCGACTGCCAGGACGGGTTGCGGAACATCTCGTCCACGCCCTCGCGCAGCAGGCCCGAGGCCTTGAAGAGCTCGATCTTGGCCTTCAGGGCGTCGGAGATCGGGGCCTCGCGGACAGCGCGCCAGAACGGCGTGTCGTCACGCTCCGTCGTGCAGTAGTGCAGCACGACGAAATCGCGGATTTCCTCGTAATCAGCCGTCATGCGCCGGTTGTACTCGGCGGCCAGAGCCGGGCTGAAATCGCGGTCGGGGAAGAACCGCAGCAGGAAGTCCATGCCGCGATAGATCAGGTGCAGGGCGGTCGATTCCAGCGGCTCGATGAAGCCCCCGGCCAGGCCCACGGCCACCACGTTCTTCTCCCACAGGCGCTGGCGCATGCCGGTCTTGAAGGGGATGAACATCGGCTCCATCAGCATCGGGCCCCGGACGTTCTTGACCAGGGTGGCGCGGGCCTCGTCGTCGCTGAGGTGCTTGGAGCTGAACACATAACCATTGCCGGCCCGGTGCTGCAGCGGGATGCGCCAGCGCCAGCCGGCGTCCTCGGCCGCCGAGACGGTGAAGGGGTGCGGGTCGCCGACGTTTTCGGTCTGCACCACCACCGCGCGGTCGCACAGCAGCATGTCCGACCAGTCGTTGAACGGCACGTCCAGGGTCTTGCCGATCAGCAGGGCGCGGAAGCCCGAGCAGTCGATGAAGAGGTCGCCCTCGACCTCCTGGCCGGTCTTCATCACCACCTTGGCCACCGAGCCGTCCGGGTGGGTGACGACGTCGGTGACGATGCCCTCGGTTCGCTTGACGCCGCGCGTCTCGGCGAAGTCGCGCAGGTATTTGGCGATCAGCCGCGCGTCGATATGCAGGGCGTAGCTGGCGCCGGCGATCAAGGACCGCTGGGCCTTGAACGGCAGCATGAACTTCCACTGGTCGGCCATCACCGTGCCCGGCGCGAAGTCCTGCAGCTGCGACGGATGGCCATTGGCCTTGGCCCGCAGCCAGCACTGGTAGAACTCGTGCGGGCCGATCGGCCCGCCGATGGCGCCGAACGGGTGGTAGTAGGTCTGGCCCTTCTGCTTCCAGTTCTCGAAGCGGATGCCCAGCTTGAAGCTGGCCTGGGTGGCCTGGATGAACTCGCGCTCGTCGATACCCAGGCTGGCGATCAGTTGCAGGAACGGCGGGATGGTCGACTCGCCGACCCCGATCGTGCCGATCTCCTCGCTCTCGATCAGCTCGACGTCGCAGGAGCCGTCCTTGAAGTAGTGGCTGAGCATCGCCGCCGAGATCCAGCCGGCCGAGCCGCCGCCGACGATGACGATCTTCTTGATGGCGTTGGGGTTTTTCGGGGTCATTGGGCGGCCATCGGTGCGGGGCGGCAGTACTGGTCGAGGAAGGCCTCGTGCGGCGGCGCGTTGGCGACCACCTCGCGGACGGCCTTGCGCATCTCGGCCAGCGGCGCGCTCAGGGTCTTGGGATCGATGCCGTCCAGCGACGGATCGACCGTCTCGGGCAGCAGCTCAAAGCCGGCATAGATCGCCATCCAGCTGGGCGGCGCGAACATCTCCCAGCGGTAGCGGACGAAGTGGCCGCGCGTCGTGAAGAGGTCGATCTTGTGCTTGAGCGCTTCGGGCAGAACCACCTGGTTGCAGTCGCGCCAGAAGGCGGTGTCGCCACGCTTGTTGGCCCAGTAGTGCAGGATGATGAAGTCGCGCACGCGCTCCATCTCGCGCCTGGACCAGTCGTTGAACTCATCGACGACCTCGGGGGCGAAGTCCTTGTCCGGGAACAGCGCCTTGATCTTCTCGATACCCGTCTCGATCAGGGCGATCGAAGTGCTTTCCAACGGCTCCAGGAAGCCGGACGCCAGGCCCAGGGCGATGACGTTCTTGTTCCACACCTGCTTGCGGCGGCCCGGGTTGAAGCGGATCAGGCGCGGCTCGTGCAGCAGCGGATCGGGGATCGCCGCCTTCAGCTCGGCCAGGGCGTCCTCGTCGCTGATGTGGCGCGAGGAGAAGACATAGCCGTTGCCGTAGCGGTGCTGCAGCGGGATGCGCCAGCGCCAGCCGGCCGTGTGGGCGGTGACGTCCGTGTACGGCATCGGATCGCCCACGCCCTCGCTCTGCACCGCATAGGCGCGGTCGCAGAACAGCACGTCGTTCCAGTGCTCGTAGCCGGTCTGCAGGGCTTCCTCGATCAGCAGGCCCCGGAAGCCCGAGCAGTCGATGAAGAGGTCGCCCTCGACGGTCTCGCCGGTGTGCAGATCGAGCGAGGTCACGAAACCTGTCTCGGGATGTAGGTTGACCTTGGTGATCTTGGCGTCGATGCGGCGGACGCCGTTCTCCTCGGCCACCCTGCGCATCAGTTGCGCGAACAGGCTGGCGTCGAAATGCAGGGCCCAATCGAAGATCGACATCGTCGAGGACGGGTTGCGCGACGGGGCCATGAACTTGCCGGCCTCGGCCAGGGACGCGCCCAGGGAATAGTCGGCGATATTGGTCGGCTCGCCCGCCTGGGCCAGCTTGCGCCAATAGTGATGGAACGGGACGCCCTTCAGGTCCTGGCCGAAATGGCCGAACGGGTGGGTGAACGACTGGCCCTCGCGGACCCAGCCGTTGAAGCGGATGCCCAGCTTGCAGGTCGCCTGGGTGGCCCGCATCACCTCGATGTCGGTCAGGCCCAGCTGGTTGTAGAAGGCGCGGATGGTGGGGATGGTCGCCTCGCCCACCCCGATCGTGCCGATCTCGGAGCTTTCGACGAGGGTGATCTCAAGCGGGCTACCCTGGAAGTGCCGGCGCAGGGCCGCCGCCGCCATCCAGCCGGCGGTGCCGCCGCCGACGATCACGAGCTTGCGGATTCGATTGTCCTGCATGCCTCAACTCCCCTTGGACTTCACTCTCCGGCGTCTTCGTCCGGTTGTCTTCAAGCTATCGGCTGCCGCCCTGGGCGGACAGGCCCCGCCTCCAAAAAAAGATAGCCGCCGTGGGGGTTCCACGGCGGCTGCAGGAGGTGAGAGGGGTGACTACCAGCGAGCGCGGATACCCAGCGTGTAGCGGGGCTCGAACTCGTTTTGGTTGGCGTACTGGGTCTGGCCCTTGGCGAAGCGGAAGTAGTAGTCCTCGATTTCGCCCGTGACGTTCGACCCGTTGAAGTAGACCGTGACGTTGTCGCGAACGTTGTAGCTGACGTTCACGTCCACATAGCCCGTGGCCTTCTGCATGATCGGGATCACGTAGGAGATCTTCGGATCCACGGGATCGCCGCCCGCGCCCATCGTGCCGGAGAGGCGCGCGGTGCGGTAGTTGTAGGCCACGCGGGCCTGCAGCTTGGCGTCCTGATACCAACCAACCAGGTTGAACTGGTGCTTGGAGTTGTCGAAGAACGGGATCTCGTTCTTCTCCAGGTCCAGACGGCTCTCGTGGCTGGGCGAGTAGGTGTAGTTGCTGTCCACGCCGAAGTTCGACAGCAGGCCCATGTCCGGCAGGATGTCGCTGAAGGCCAGCTTGGCGCCGACTTCCAGACCCTTCACCGAACCGCCGGCGCCCTGGATGGGCAGCGAGACGTTGACCGTGCGGCGGATGACGCCGTCCTGGTCGGGGAAGCGGCCGGTCGTCTGACCGCCGGTCACGAAGCTGTCGATCTTCAGCTTGAAGGCCGAGATGTTCAGCATCGAGGCGCGACCGAAGTAGTATTCCACCGCGCCGTCGAAGTTCGACGCACGCCACGGATCCAGGTTCGGGTTGCCGTCGGCGTTGGCGCTGGTGACGCAACGCACGTTCGGCAGGGCCGCGCCGCAGTCGGCGGTGTTGATCTTCAGACCGCCGCCGTAGCTGCCCAGATCCAGCGGTTGCATGGTCTTGGCGTAGGCGGCGCGCAGCTTGATGTGGTCGTTGACGTCGTAGACCGCGTTCACCGACGGCAGCCAGTCGGTGTACTTGCGCTTGGTGACGTTGTCGCCCGCGTCGGCGTTGGTGTCGCCGTAGTTGCGGGTGTCGCCCGTCAGGTTCTGCTTCACGGTCAGCTGGGTCTCGATCACGTGCACGCCGACATTGCCGTGCAGATTGCCGATCTCGAAGTCAGCCGCGCCGTACGCGTTCTGCTCCTTCAGCGTGACATCGTAGGTCTGGCCGGGGACCTGGACGCGGATCGAGCCGCCGAAGACCTTGTCATGGAAGGCTTTGACGTTGTCGAAGTCGTGCGGGTCGATCGTCCAGAAGCCCGGGATGCCCGACGTGACGCCACCCAGGTCATCGACCCAGACCACGTTGTTATAGGTCGAGAGCTTGGTCGGCTTGTTGACCGTGTAGCCCTGGAACACCGGCTTGCCCGTGACCGGATCGGGCACGAACTCGCCCGCCTGGCACTGGTTCTGGTTCATGACGACGTCGATGGCCTTCCACTGGGCCTCGCAGCCGCCGGCCGGAACCGGTTGGCCGTTGGCCTGCACCGCGCCGGGGACGCCGCCGTAGAAGCCCGAGAACAGGTGGAACTGCTCGACGCTGACCGAGCGGTCGCTGAAGCGGACGCCGGCGTCGACCTTGGTGATGAAGCCCAGCAGCTTGTCGTCGAACTTGTAGTGGCCGTCGGCGCGGAACACGTTCATGTCCGAGTCGACTTCGTTGTTACCTTCCGACGAGAAGGCGCCGATGGCGTAGCTGTCCTTGTTCGCCATGTAGTCTTTGAGCGACTTGCCAGCGCCCAGACCACCGGTGATCGGACGGTCGAAGCCGCTCCACACCGGGTGATCGCCGGCGATGTTGTAGACCAGCTGCGGGTTCTGGCCGTAGCCCTGCGGGTTCGGGTTCAGATAGCAGCCGCCGGCGCTGCCCGAGATCGCATTGCTGCGCTGGGTGGCCGGGTACTGATCGCAGATCGCTTTCGGATAGAAGGTGCCGCGGGTGCGGTCGTTGGCATCGCGGAACAGGTTGAAGCGGTTAGGGCCGTACTGCCAGTTGCTCAGGTCGCCCTGGGCCTGGCCGTTCATGCTGAGGCGGTGGCCGTCCGAGCGGATGGCGCGCGTCTCGAAGGTGAACGGACCGCCGTTGTCGTAGTTGAGCTCGAGGTTGTAGTTCTTCGAGGTCGACTTGGTGACGCGGTTGACGGTGAACGAGTTCACCCACCAGGCGTCGATATTGTACTCGTCGACGGCCAGCCACGGACGGTTGTTGGACGGGCTGACGACGCCCTTGTCGAAGATGGTGGGCTGGTTCCAGACGCCGAAGGCGCCGCCGTCCCAGCGGTTGGAGATGTTGATGCCGGCGCCGCGGTTATATTCGTCCAGCTTGGCGTAGAAGCCTTCGGCGATCAGGGTGAAGCCTTCGCCCAGGTGCGCTTCGAACGCCGCGTTCACGCCGAGGCGCTTACGCTCGACCACGCGGTTGAAGCTCTCGTAGCCGTGCGGCGAGACCCAGTTGTTGGTGGCCGAGCCACCCCAGTCATTGTTGCCCGACAGGCCGACGGCGCCCGACGAGTTGTTGCCCAGGTTCGACTTGCTGTTGGCGGCCGAGATCATCAGGCCGACATTGTCGTTGCGCCAGTTGATGACGCCGTTGACCAGGTAGTCGTCCTTCTTGGTGCGGTCGCCGCGCTGGGCTTCGGCCGCGCCCGTCATGCTCAGGCCTTCGCCGAACTGGAACGGACGGCGGGTGCGCAGGTCGATGGTGCCCGAGATGCCCGACAGGGCGTTCTTGGAGTTGGTCGACTTGTAGACCAGCACCTGGTTCATCAGCTGCGAGGGCACGTCCAGCAGGTTCGGCTGGGCCGAGCCCAGGTTGCCGGCGCTGAGATACTGTTCGCCGTTCAGCAGGGTGATGACCTGCGCCAGACCGCGGATGTTGACCGTGGCGCCTTCACCGGCGTTGCGCTGGATCTGCACGCCCGAGATGCGCTGCAGCGAGTCGGCGATGGTGACGTCCGGCAGCTTGCCGATGTCTTCCGCCGAGATGGCGTCGACGATCCCGACCTCGCGGCGTTTGACGTCCACCGATTTGATCTGCGAGCCGCGGACGCCGGTGACGACGATTTCCTCGACCTGGGTCCCGTCGGCTTGCTGGGCGAAGGCCCCGCTCGCCAGGGCCAATTGCGATGCGCCGGCGACCAGCGCCAACGTCAGGCCGCGCTTGAGCACGGCTTTCCTGGTTTCCTGTGACAATTCCTCGCTCCCCAAAAATAAGTCGTTCTTATTGGCCGCCCGCCCGCTCCCCGCGCCGCCGCTCGTGTCGGTGGCTTTCGGAAAGCGTTTGAGGCTTTGCGGACCCGTCCGCCGCATGTCTTGCGATCGGACAAAATCCTCGGCGGCCTCGGCGCCCGGACACTCGATTCAGGCCCCGCGCCTTCACCGAACGCCGTCACATTCTCCAAATGTCCCGAGCAAGTCAACAAGAATGTCAACGTTGTCATTCCTGTCGGACAAGGGTTTCCGACGGGTAGCGGCACAACCTGGAGCCTATATTTGAGCGCCACTCCCCGGCCCCCACCCTCCGCCTAAAAACCTATTTTCCTTGTTTTAGCTTAGCTTTTTCGAGACCGGACACCGGTGTCGGTCATGGCTTTGCAGAGGCGTCACAATGCTTCATCCGCGCCCAGAACAGCGCCAGAAAAGCCCCAATGACGCTGCGTCAAGGCTTCTAAATGTCCTTAAATTGTCCTGATGGTTGTGATTTTTTGACCCGTTTTTGTCCCGACGACATGACAACCAGGACAGCATGGACTATGGCTTTGGACGTTCGCCGCCTTGCGGGCGCCGCCTTTCACTGTTGGGGTGCGGCGTACAAGCTTGACGGTTGGGGGTTCGGGGACCGATGACGACGATCACAGACGTGGCCGAACGGGCGGGCGTTTCGCCCAAGACCGTCTCCCGCGTCCTCAACGATCACGACAGCGTCAGCGCCAAGACGCGCGACCGTGTCCGTACGGCCATGGCCGACCTGGACTACCAGCCCAGCGCCGTGGCCCGCAGCCTGCGCTCGCAGGGGTCGGGTTCGGTCGGCGTGCTGATGGGCGACCCGTCCGGCGGCTACCACACCCGCGTCCACCACGCCCTGCTGCTGGCCTGCGTCGAAACCGGCCGCCACCTGTCGGTCGACCTTTCCGAAGGCCCGATCCCCGGCTGGGCCGACCGTGTCCGCGCCTTTGTCCGGGACAGCGGCATCCGCGAGATGATCCTGCTGCCGCCGGAATGCGACTTCGGCCCCATGAAGGAGCTGATGCGCGAGCTGGACGTGCGTTGCGTGCTGATCACGCCCACCACCCCCGACACCCAGTTCCCGGCCATCGGCATGGACGACCGCGCGGCCGCGCGCGAGGTCGTCGAGCACCTGTTCTCGCTGGGCCACACCCGCATCGGCCACATCGCCGGCCATCCGGATCACGCCGCCAGCACCCACCGCCGCAACGGCTTCTTCGAGGCCTACGCCGCCCGCGGCCTGCCACGTCCGCCGCCCGAGCTGATCGTCGGCGGCGAGTTCACCTTCAAGACCGGCCTCGACGCGGCCCGCCAGCTGCTGGACATCGCCGATCCGCCGACCGCCATCTTCGCCGCCAATGACGACATGGCCGCCGCCACCTGCATGGAAGTGCAGCGCCGGGGCCTGCGAATCCCCGACGACGTCTCGGTGGTGGGCTTCGACGACGCCCCGATCGCCGGCGTGATCTGGCCGACCCTGACCACCATCCGCCAGCCGTTCAACGAGATGGCCCTGCGCGCGATGCAGACCTTCGCGGCCTGGAACGCCAACGAGGGCGCCGGCAAGACCAACACCCCTTTCCTCGCGCAACACACCTTGATGGTGCGCGAGTCCACCGGTCCCGCCCGGAGCGGCTCGCCGCCCCGACGCAAGACTTGAACCCCGCCCCCGACCCGGCCCGAGAGCCGCGCGGGGCGCAAGAAGACCACGACGGAGGAAACATGACTCGGACGACCTGGCGGAGCCTGCAGCTCGCCCTGCTGATCGGCGCCTCGATCCCGGCGCTGACCGTCGCCCCCGCAATGGCCCAGGCCGCCAAGAAGCCCGCCGCCGCTCCGGCGCGTCCGTGGCTGAACGCCAAGCTCTCCGCCGACGCCCGCGCCGACCTGGCCGTCAAGGCGATGACCAACGACGAGAAGTTCACGGTCATCTTCGGCTACTTCGGCTCGGACATGAAGCCGAAGTACACGCGTCACAAGGACTCGCACGAGGCCTCGGCCGGCTATGTCGCCGGCGTGCCGCGCTTAGGGATTCCCGGCCAGTGGCAGACCGACGCCGGCGTCGGCGTCGCCACCCAGGGCAGCCACCAGGACCTGCGCGGCCGCACCGCCTTGCCCTCCGGCATCGCCACCACCGCCACCTGGAATCCCGAACTGGCCTTCAAGGGCGGCGCGATGATTGGCAAGGAGGCCCGCGACTCGGGCTTCAATGTCCAGCTGGCCGGCGGCGTGAACCTGATGCGCGAGCCGCGCAACGGCCGGAACTTCGAATATGGCGGTGAAGACCCGTTGCTGGCCGGGACCATGGTCGCCGCCCAGATCAAGGGCATCCAGTCCAACCACATCATCTCGACGATCAAGCACTACGCGCTGAACGGCCAGGAAACCGGCCGCTTCGTGGTCAGCAGCAACATCGACGACGCCGCCGCCCGTACCTCCGACCTCCTGGCCTTCCAGTTCGCTATCGAGCAGTCGGACCCGCACTCGGTGATGTGCGCCTATAACCGCGTCAACGGCGACTGGGCCTGCGAGAACGACTGGCTGCTGAACACCGTCCTGAAGAAGGACTGGGGTTACAAGGGCTACGTGATGTCGGACTGGGGCGCCGACCACTCGTCGGCCAAGGCCGCCAATGCCGGCCTCGACCAGGAATCGGCGGGCGAAGCCTTCGACAACCAGCCCTTCTTCGGCGCGCCGCTGAAGGCGGACCTGGCCTCGGGCAAGGTCAGCCAGGCCCGCATCGACGACATGGCCCGCCGCGTGCTGCGCGCCATGTTCGCCAGCGGCCTGGTCGAGCATCCGGTCGTCAATCCGGCCCCGGTCAACCTTCCGGCCGCCACCCTGGTCGCCCACGCCAAGATCACCCAGGCCGACGCCGAGGAAGGCATCGTCCTGCTGAAGAACGACGGCGATCTGCTGCCCATCGCCAAGACCGCCAAGACCATCGCCGTGATCGGCGGTCATGCCGACGTCGGCGTGCTGTCGGGCGGCGGCTCCTCGCAGGTCTATCCGGTCGGCGGCCGCGCGGTGAAGGGTCTCGAACCCGCCACCTGGCCAGGTCCAGTGATCTACTATCCGTCCTCGCCGCTGAAGGCGCTGCAGGCCCGCTATCCCAACGCCAAGATCGTCTATGACGACGGCACGGACCCCGCGCGCGCCGCCAAGCTGGCCGCCGACAGCGAGCTGGCCCTGGTCTTCGCCGACCAGTGGACCACCGAGTCCTGGGACGTCCAGGACCTGAACCTGCCCAAGAAGCAGGACGCCACGATCGACGCGGTGGCCTCGGCCAACAAGAAGACCGTCGTGGTGCTGCAGACCGGCGGTCCGGTGGTGATGCCCTGGCTCGACAAGGTCGGCGCCGTGGTCGAGGCCTGGTTCCCGGGCACGGCCGGCGGCGAGGCCATCGCCCGCGTCCTGTCCGGCGAGATCGACGCCACGGGCCGCCTGCCCGTCAGCTTCCCCAAGAGCGTGGCCGACCTGCCGCGTCCCAAGCTGGACGGCGTCGGCAAGGCCGAGGGTGAGCTGTTCGACGCCGACTACACCATCGAAGGCGCCGCGGTTGGCTACAAGTGGTACGACCTGAAGAAGATCGAGCCGCTGTTCCCGTTCGGCTACGGCCTGTCCTACACCAAGTTCGCCTATTCGAACCTGACCGCCACGGCGGCCGGCGACAAGGTGACGGTCAGCTTCGACGTCAAGAACGTCGGGGCCCGCGCCGGCAAGGACGTGCCGCAGGTGTACGTCGCGCCGAAGGCCGGTGGCTGGGAAGCGCCCAAGCGCCTGGCCGGCTTCAAGAAGGTCGCTCTCGCCCCCGGCGCCACGCAGCGCGTGACCGTGACGGTCGACCCGCGCCTGCTGGCCACCTGGGACGGCAAGGCCCACGGCTGGCAGATCGCCGCTGGCCAATACGACATCGCCCTGGGCGCTTCGTCCCGGGCTCTCTCCTCCACCGCCCAGGTCACCCTGGCGGCCCGGAGCCTGCCGGTATCACCGGCAGGCAAGTGAGGGGTGCGGGGCTCCACTAGCCTACCCCTTGCCCCGCATCCGTCAGTCTCTTCCCTTCTCCGGGGCGTCGTTCGCGACGCCCCTTTTTTTGCCTGCTGGCTTGCCTTGGACTATTTATAATATAATTGAACCGTAACGGCGCGTGGACGCCAGCGGGAGAGACAGCGTGATCCGGATCGGCCTCGTCGGCGTGGGCAAGATCGCCCTGGACCAGCACATCCCCGCGATCGCCGCTGACTCGCGCTTCCAGCTGGTCGCCGCCGCCAGCCGCAGCAGGCCGGACCTGGGCGAGGTCCCGGTCTTCCACGACATCGAGACGATGCTGGCCGAGGGCCCGGACCTGGACGCGGTCGCCCTCTGCACCCCGCCCCAGGCGCGGCGCGAGACGGCCCTGACGGCTCTCCGCGCCGGCAAGCATGTGTTCCTGGAGAAGCCGCCCGGCGCCACGGTCAGCGAGGTCGCCGAGTTGGCGGCCGTCGCGCGGGATCACGGCGTGGTGCTGTTCACCAGCTGGCACTCGCGGTTCGCGGCGGGGGTGCCTCAGGCCAAGGCTTGGCTGGCGGATCGGCAAGTCCGCAAGGTGGCCGTCGACTGGCGCGAGGACGTCCGTCGCTGGCATCCCGGCCAGACCTGGATCTGGCAGGCCGGCGGCATGGGCGTCTTCGATCCGGCGATCAACGCGCTGTCGATCCTGACGGAGATCATGCCGGTCGAGGTGTTCGTGACGGGCGCGCGGTTGGACGTGCCGGAGAACGTGCAGTCGCCGATCGCGGCCTCCGTGGCGATGACGACGGCGGCCGGGGCGGAGATCGTTGCTGAGTTGGACTTCCTGCAGACCGGGCCACAGACCTGGGACATCAAGGCCTGGACGGATGACGGGGTGCTGAAGCTGTCGCTAGGCGGGGCGGAACTGACCATCGACGACGCGGTCGTGGAGGTCGGCGACAACCGGGAATATCCGGGCCTCTACGACCGGTTCGCGACGCTGATCGCCGAGGGCCAATCCGAGGTGGACGTGCGGCCGCTGACGCTGGTGGCGGATGCGTTTCTGGTGGGCGTGCGGGAGAGCGTCGAGGCGTTCATCGAATAGCGCCGCACCAGCCCCCTCCACCGCCATTCGGCGGTCCCCCTCCCCCAAGAGGGGGAGGAGAGCTCCACTCTCCGCCCCGTTTGGGGGCGGACAGACCTGCGCGGCAGGTCAGGTGGGGGCCTGTGCTGAGCTTCAGTTGATCTGCCGCTCACGCCCTTCCCAGTAAGGCGCCCGCAACTCCCGCCGCAGGATCTTCCCCGACGCATTCCTCGGCAACGCCGCCACAAAATCCACGCTCTTGGGAACCTTGAACCCCGCGATCCGTGTCCGCGCGAACGCGATGATGTCCGCCGCATCAGGCTCCACCCCAGGCTTGGCCGCGACCACCGCCTTGACCGCCTCGCCCCATTTCTCGTCCGGCACCCCGATCACCGCCACCTCGGCCACGTGCGGGTGGCCGTAGACGGCGCTCTCCACCTCGGCGGGATAGATGTTCTCGCCGCCCGAGATGATCATGTCCTTCACCCGATCGTGGATGAACAGATAGCCGTCCTCGTCCAGGTAGCCGGCGTCGCCGGTGCGCAGCCAGCCGTCGGCGTCGATGGTCTTGGCGGTGGCCTCGTCCAGCTTCCAGTAACCGGCCATGTTGGCCAGGGAGCGCACCGCGACCTCGCCCACCGCGCCGGTCGGGACGGGCTGGCCCGCCTCGTCGATGACCTTGATCTCGACGCCCGGCATCGGCAGGCCCGCCGCGCGCATGCGTTTGTTGCCGGCCGGGTCGTGATCCTCGGGCGGCAGGTAGACCACCGTGCCCGTGGTCTCGGTCATGCCGTACTGCTGGACGAAGCCGCAGCCGAACACCTCCATGCATTCCCGCAGCAGGTCCAGCGGGATGGGCGCGGCGCCGTAGAGGATGTGGGTCATCCGCGAATAGTCGACCTCGCGGGCGCGCGGCTGGCGCACGACGATCTGCAGGGCCGCCGGCACCATGAACATCTTCGAGACGTGGTCGTGCTCGATATAGTCCAGCACCTTGAACGGATCGAACTCGCGCGCCACCACACCCTTGGCGCCGTTCAGCAGGCCGACCAGCCCCCAACCGGTGCCGCCGATATGGGCGACCGGCATGGCCACCAGGCTGACGTCGTCCGGTCCCCACTGGTTCCAGTCCAGCGGGTCCTTGGCCGCCGCCCGGCGCATGGCCAGCAGGTTGTCGTGGGTCAGCATCGCGCCCTTGGGCCGCCCCGTGGTGCCCGAGGTGTAGAGCTGGATGGCGATGCCGGAGGTCTCGATGGCCTGTTGCGGATCGGCGTCGGGGTGCGAGTCCCTCCAGGACTCGAACGTCTGGTAGCCGCCCTCCCCGGCCTCCATGGCGATCACCGTCGGCTGCTCAGTCAGCTCAGCGGCGACCTCGCCAACGTGGCCGATCAGCTCAGGGCCGACGAAGACCATCTTGGCCTCGCTGTCGCCGACGATGTAGGCGATCTCGGCGGCCGCCAGACGCCAGCCGATCGGCGTCGTCACCACACCGGCCTTGGCCGCTCCGATCAGCAGCTCGAAATAGTGGTCGCTGTTCTTGCCGACATAGGCGATGCGGTCGCCGGTCGACAGGCCCGCGGCGATCAGGGCGTTGGCCACCTGGTTCGTATGCCGGTCGAAGGCGGCGAAGCTGCTGTCGCGCCCCTCGAAGCTGAAGGCCGTCGCCTGCGGCCGCGCCTCCGCGTGATAGCGGGCGACGTCGCCCAGGGTCTGCATGCGGTCGAAATCGATCGCTTCGGCCATCGCGCCGGACTCCCTCGTTGTCCGGCTCTACGTCCGGTCAAACGGATGTTGGGCCAGACTGAGGACAGCGACAACCTATTCGTATCGATAGGGCGCTAGCGCCAGGCGCGCACGCCGACCACCACCGCCGTGCTCCCGGCCCGCTCGCCAGCGACAACCGCCGGACCGTAGGCCCGCTCGCGCACCAGCCCGACATAGGGCGCGAACTCACGCGTGATCTCGTAGCGCAGACGCAAGCCGCCCTCGAGCCGCGCCCAGCCAGCCTCCGCGACCTCGGCCTCGACGCGGGGCTGCAGGATCAGCTTCTGGGTGAAGCGCAGGTCGTAGGACGCCTCGCCTCGCGCCGAGACCTTGCCCTGGTCGGAGAGATAGGCCGTGCCCTGAAGCTCGAACCAGTAGGACGCCAGGCCCTCGAAGCCGACGGCGGCATAGGACCGTCCCTTCGGCGCGAGGTCGTAACGCAACCCTGCCTGGAGATCGAAATACGGCCCGACCGGCCAGGCCTTCAGCACCTCGGCCTCGCCCTGCTCCCAACCCTCGCCTTCCGTGCGTTCGCCGCGCGCCTTGACGACCCACTTGGAGGCGTCCTTGCCCCACCAGGCCTCGCCCTCGAACGCCTGGCCGTCGGCGCCGTCGCGCGCGCGGTATTCCAGGGTGTCGGCGCGGACGGTCCACACCGTCATGCCGCCGTGCTCCTTCATCAGCTGGGCGCGAGCGGCGGCCATGGCTTGCGGGCTGTAAAACCGCTCGGCGGCATGGTCGGTCGGGATGGCCGGCGGCTTGACCTCGGCGGCGGGCTTGTCCGGCGCCATCGCCGACATGTCATGGCCGGCGTGCGGGTCGGCCGCCTGGAGCGCCGGCGGCGGCTGGTGATGCTCGTGCTGAACCATCATGCGAGCGGCCGCACGGTGACGACGTTGAACATCCCCGCGTGCATGTGCAGCAGCAGGTGGCAGTGGAACGCCCAGTCGCCGGGCTCGCTGGCCGTCAGGTCGAAGGCGACCTTGCCGCCCGGCGCGACATTGACCGTGTGCTTCAGCGGCTGGTTCTTCTGGCCGTTGACCAGCTCGAAGAAGTGACCGTGCAGGTGGATCGGGTGGGCCATCATGGTGTCGTTGATCAAGGTCACGCGCACCCGCTCGCCCCGCTGGAAGGCGATCGGCTTCTTGATCGGCCCGAACGCCTCGCCGTCGAACGCCCACATGAAGCGCTCCATGTTGCCGGTCAGATGGATTTCCATCTCCCGTCCCGGCGGCCGCGCGTCGGCCGGCGGATACGGGTTGGCGAGGTCGGCGTAGCGCAGCACCTTGTGCCCGACATCCTCCAGGCCTTGCGGCGGCTGGCCCATCCGGTCCATCGCCATCGGCGCGATGGTCTGGACGCCCGGCGTCAACGGCACGTTGGGCGCATTGCTCTGGGACCGCATCGACATGTCCATGCCCGGCATGTCCATGCCGTGATGCATGGCGCCCATGCCCATGTCCTTCATCGTCGCCAGCGGCCGCTTGCGCAGCGGCGGCACGGGCGCGGACATGCCCAGGCGGGGGGCCAGGGTGGCGCGGGCCATGCCCGACCGGTCCGAAGCCTCGGCGACCAGGGTGAAGGCCTTGTCCTCGGTGGGCCGCACGATGACGTCGAAAGTTTCGGCCGGCGCGATCTGGAACTCATCGACGCCGACCGGGACAACAGGCTGGCCGTCGGTCGCCACGATCTCCAGGCCAAGCCCCGGGATGCGGACGTTGAAGATCGTCATGGCCGCGGAATTGATGAAGCGCAGCCGCACCCGCTCGCCCGGCGAAAACAGGCCCGTCCAGTTGTCGCCGGGCCCGTGGCCGTTGACGAGGTAGGTGTAGACCGAGCCCGTGACGTCGGCGATGTCGGTGGGGTCCATCCGCATCTTGCCCCAGTCGACGCGGTCCTTCAGCGACTGGTCCCGGCCCTTCAGCAGGCCCGCCACCGTCTGTTTCTGCATGTTGAAATGGCCGGCATTGACCTTCAGCTTCCGGAACAGCTCGTGCGGGTGCAGGAAGCTCCAGTCTGACAGCACCACCACATGCTCGCGGTCATACGCGATCGGGTCCTCGCCGGCCGGGTCGATGATCATCGGGCCGTAGTGGCCGATCTGCTCCTGCAGCCCCGAATGGCTGTGCCACCAGTAGGTGCCCGCCTGCCGGACCGGGAAGTCGTAGGTGAAGGTCTCGCCCGGCTTGATGCCCGGAAAGCTGACGCCGGGCACGCCGTCCATCTGGAACGGGACGAGCAGGCCATGCCAGTGGATCGAGGTGTCCTCGTCCAGATTGTTGGTCACGGAGAGGCGGACATTCTGTCCTTCCTTGAGCCGGATCAGCGGACCGGGGATCGTGCCGTTGACCACCGCCGCGTGGCCCGCGCGGCCGTCGATCTTCGCCATGATGTGGCCGACGGTCAGCTTGATCTCCTGGCCCGTCAGCGCCGCCGGAGACCGCGTCCCTTCGCTGGCCAGCGCCCATTCCGGCAGCAGGCCGGCCGCGCCAAGTCCAAGAGCGCCGCGCAACAAGGTCCGTCGATCGATCATCCGCTATCCGTATTCCAACCTTCAGCGCACTTGGGTATCACCCGAAGCATGTCCAAGAGCACTCCCGCCACGATCGCACTGACCAAGGCCGGCGTCGCGTTCGACCTGCATACGTACGACTACGACCCCGGCTCGGAACGCGTCGGCCTGCAAGCCGCCGAGGCCCTGGGCGAGGACCCCAGCCGCGTGCTCAAGACCCTGGTGGTGATGCTCGACGGCAAGCCCGCCTGCGCCATCCTGCCCTCGGACAAGGAGGTCAGCATGAAGAAGCTGGCCGCCGCTCTGAAGGGTAAGTCGGCCGCCATGGCCCCCGTCCCCGACGCCGAACGGATCACCGGCTACAAGGTCGGCGGCGTCAGCCCCTTCGGCCAGAAGAAGCGCCTGCCGACGGTGATGGAGGAAGCCGCCCTCGCCGAGCCCTACGTCTTCATCAACGGCGGCCAACGCGGCCTGCAGGTGAAGCTGGCCCCGGCCGATGCGGTGAAGGCCCTGGGCGCGGTGACGGCGGCGATCGTTTCGGAGTAAGCGCGTGGGCGAAAGTGTGAGCGGTTTCGCCCGCCCAAACGCGCGCCCTTCAAAGAAGCCGGCGCTTGAAATGCCGCGCGGTTCTCGCCTATAAGCCCCGCCTCCTGGGGCTGGGTAGCTCAGATGGTTAGAGCGGTGGATTCATAACCCACAGGTCGGCGGTTCGATCCCGCCCCCCGCCACCAGGAATTGACCGGTTTCGAAGGCCGGCGTTCTACTCCCGATATGACCGACGAGACCTTCAAAGGCGGCTGCCTGTGCGGCGCCCTGCGCTGGGAGGCTGATCGTGCGCCGGACCTCATGGGCGTGTGCTGTTGCGCCGATTGCCGCAAGGCGTCGGGCGGCGGGTTCATCCCGTTCATGGGCTTTGCGGCCGCCGCCCTGACGATCAAAGGTCCGGCGCGGCCGTACCGCAGCCGGGCCTTCCGCGGAACCGAGGCCACTCGCAATTCGTGCCCCACCTGCGGAGGCCTCGTGTTCGGCGGCGAGCACGGGCTGAGCGACAGCCACACGATCTATGCCGGCAGCCTGGACAACCCGAACCTGTTCAAGCCGACCCTGGCTCTGTTCGACCGCGACCGTCCGGACTGGGTGATCCTGCCGGACGGCCTGATGGTGTTCGAGACGATGCCGGATTAGCCGAGCACGCCGGCGTCGTGGTGGTCGGTCGGCTGGGCGATCAGGGCCACCGCCTCGGCCGGCGCCTTGGCGGCGATCAGGGTGCTGCCGTAGCTGGCCTTGCCGTCATAGGCGTTGGTCAGGAAGGCCTTGGTCGATTCCGCATAGGCGCCCACGCCCGCGTTCATGCCGGCGTACATGACGAAGCCCGCCATCGCCGCCTTGGCCCCCAGGGCGTCGTGGCCGTAGGCGGTGAAGTAGCTCTGCTGCGAGACGATGTAGTCCACCGCCGCGCTGACATTGACGCCCGCCGCCGCGGCCTTGGTGTTGCCGATGATCGCGTCATAGGCCTTCACCACCGCGTCGCGGAACGACAGGCTGTCATAGGCCGTCTTGAACGTCGCCGCGCCCGTGCCGCTCATGGCCTGGTTGACCGAGAACTCGATATATTTGTTGGCGGTGTTGTAGATCGCATAGGCGTAGTCGGTCAGGTCGGTGGTGTTGGTGGCGCTGTCGATCAGCTCGTTCAGCGCCGTCTGGGTCGGCGTCTTGCCGGTGAAGAAGTTCATCGCCTGCAGCGCCAGCGCCGAGGTGTCGAGCGAGTAGCCGACCAGCTTGTCGATGAAGACGGCCTTGGTGATCTTGTTGGCGATGACGTCGGCCTGCAGCTTGGCCAGCTCGTTCATCTCGGCATAGAAGGCGTTCAGCACCTTCTCGCCGTTCGGGCCGGTCAGATATTCCGACAGCGCCTTGGACGAGCTGGCCGAGATGCCGGCCAGGGCCTTGTAGGCGTCCTTGATCTGGGCGTCGGTCAGGTGGATCGGATCGGCCACCGTCCCACCGCCCGTGCTCCCGCCCGTCCCGGTGCCGAAAGCCACGCTGAGTGGCGTATCCAGCGGATACTTGGTCAGGGCCTCCTTCAGGGTCGCGACGCCGATATTGATCAGGGCCGGATTGGCCTCGACCAGGGCCAGAGCGGCGTCGACGTCGGGCGTCAGCACGCCGAAGCTCTTCAGCAGCGGTCGCAGATCGACGAACTTGAAGCTGGCCTGGATAATACCGCTGTCGACCAGCTGGATCAGGAATTGGAAGTCGCGAAGCGTCGGTTCGGCCATGACGGGATCCCTCCGGGACCCACTCGCCGCACCACGCGCCACCCTTGGTCCCCGAACGCCGTTCTACGGCGACGACGTCCGGGGCCGACATCCCCCGAACAGGGGGTAGCCAGGCGTCGCTAGCCGCCGGGCAGCGTGCCGGGGCGGATATAGGCGAACATGTGCGGCACCCAGTCGGGCTTGCCCAGCGGGACGCCCTGGTTGCGCAGGATCGCGTAGGCGGCCATCAGGTGGAAGTAGAGCTGCGGAAAGCTCCAGTCGCGGACGAACTGCTCGCCGGTCAGGTCGAAGACGATGCCGTTGGGCATCTTCATCTCGATCGTCTTGCCGGCCACGCCCTCGAACGCCGAGACCGGAACCGCCTCGATCCGCGCCACCGCGTCGGCCAGCTGGGCCTTCAGGCCGGCGAAGTCGGTCGCGTCCTCGGCCGGAGCGAACGAGTCGGCGCCGGTCAGGTGGCGCAGCAGGTCGCTGGCCTGGTTGCAGACGAAGCGGACCTGGGTCGCCAGCGGGAACATGTCCGCCGCCAGCCGCGCGCCCAGCAGGTCGCCGCCGTGGGCCTCGGCCTTGGTCAGCTGGCCGCTGAGGCCCTTCAGCATCTGGGCATAGGTCGGGATGGCGAGAGCGTGCAGGTCCATGGGCGTCCTCCGAGTTTGGGCGGGAGGTAAGCTGACCTCGCCTAGGAACGCCAGAGGAACCGCTTCCTTAAGCTCCCGGCCCGAACCGCGCGACAAGGTCGTAGGCCTCGCCGGGGAACACCTGCCGCACGCGGGTGACGTGCTGGCCCTCGCGCCAAGTCCTGCGGTCGACGACCAGGCAGGCGGTCCCTTCGTCGAGGGCCAGCAGGCGGGCGTCCTCGGCGTCGGCGTTGATGGCGCTGATCCGGCTCTCGGCCTCGGTCCAGGCGACGTGTTCCAGCAGCCAGGCGCCGGGCGGGTGTTCGGCGAAGTCGGCGGCTTCTATTTCCGGCGCGGCCTTCAGGGCGACCAAGCGCCGTTCCAGGGCGAAGGGGCGGCCGCCGGCGTCGTGGACGCCGTCCAGCTCCAGCAGCTTGCCGCCGGCCGCCAGCTCGATCTCGTCCTCGCCGTCGGCGTCCCGCACCGTCCGCGACAGCAGGCGGAAGGCGTAGGCCTCGCCGCGCGCGACGATCTCGGACTGGATGTCGGGGATGTTCAGCACCGGCGCGTGGACGCGGGGCCGGGCCACGAACGAGCCGGCGCGCTTGCGGCGCACGATCAGCCCGGCCTCGACCAGGGCGGTCATGGCCTTGTTCACCGTCATGCGCGAGCAGCCGTACTGGGTCATCAGCTCCGCCTCGGTCGGGGCGCGGTGGCCAGGGGCCCATTCGCCGGAGCGGATGCGGGCCTCGATCTCCGAGCGGATGCGCTGGTGCAGCGGGCCGGTCACGCCAGCAGGGCCTTCAGGGTCTGGACGTAGCGGGCGGTGATCGCCTCGCGCGCATGGTGGCGACCGCCCGAGACCAGCTGCTTGCCGTGCCGCCAGACGGTGTCGATCCCGCCGCCCGCGAAGACCAAGCTGTCGATCAGGGTGTCGCCCGAGCGGCTGACGATGTTCGGGTGGTTGGCGTCGAGCGTGATGAAATCGGCCGCCGCGCCGCGACGCAGGCCCCCGCGTCCGACGCCGAGCGCCTGGCTGCCGCCGGTCACCGCCGCGCGCCACAGGTCGCCGCCGGTCGAGCGGCGCGGGCCGCCCGCCAGCACGTTCCGCGCCCGTCGCGTCAGGCGCTGGGCGTATTCCATCGTCCGCAGCTCCTGGGCGGCGTCGATGACGATGTTGGAGTCCGTGCCGATCCCGAAGCTACCGCCGGCGGCCAGGTAGTCCGGGGTCGGGAAGATCCCATCGCCCAGATTGGCCTCGGTCATCGGGCACAGGCCGGCGGTCGCGCCGCTCTTGGCCAGGCGCTCGGTCTCGGTGGCGTTGATGTGGGTGGCGTGGATCAGGCACCACTGCTTGCCCACCTCGGTGTGGTTCATCAGCCAACGGACGGGACGCGCGCCGGTGGCGGCCAGGCAGTCGTCGACCTCCTTGGTCTGCTCGGCCACGTGCATGTGGATCGGCCCGCCGGCGGCGAGCGGGATGATGGCGTCCAGCTCTTCGGCCGTGACCGCGCGCAGGCTGTGGGGGGCGATGCCGACCACCGCCTCGGGCAAGGGCGCGACGATCTCACCGCAGGCTTCGACCAGACGTGCGAAGCCGTCGACATCGTGGATGAAGCGCTTCTGGCCGTCCGTGGGCGGCAGGCCGCCGAAGTTCGAGTGCGCGTAGAACACCGGCAGCAGGGTCAGGCCGATCCCGGTCTCCTCGGCCGCCGCCGCCATCCGCACGGCCATCTCGGCCGGGTTGTCGTAAGACGAGCCATCGGGCGCATGGTGCAGGTAGTGGAACTCGCCCACCCGCGTGAAGCCGCCCTCCAGCATCTCGACCTGGCCCATGGCGGCGATGGCCTGGGCCATGTCGGGGTCGAGGCGCTCCAGGAAGCGGTACATGACCTCGCGCCAGGTCCAGAAGTTGTCGCCGGTTTCGCCCCGCGTCTCGGCCAAGCCCGCCATGGCGCGCTGGAAGGCGTGGCTGTGGACGTTGCCCAGGCCTGGCAGTGCGGGACCGAGGCGCTGGGCGTCGCCGGCGCTCGTATCCGTGTCGATCCGGGCGATACGACCGTCGGTGATGGTGAACTTGACGCCCCGCGCCCAGCCGTCCGCCAGCAGCGCGCTCTCACACCAGATGACCGTGGAGGACTCAGGATTCTGCGCGTCGGTCACTGGACAAGCCTCATCGTTCGCAAATATGTCTATACATATTGAAGCCGACGGCAAGGGAGAGACACATGCAGTGCGACACCCTGTGGATAACTTGCCGTCTGGCCACCCTCGACCCTGCGCGTGAGGGCCTAGGGATCGTCGAAGACGGCGTGATCGCCGCCCGCGACGGCCGCATCGTCTATGCTGGTTCGGCCGATGACGCGCCTGTCTTCGAGGCCGCCGAGACCATCGACTGCGAAGGCCGCTGGATCACCCCCGGCCTCGTCGATCCGCACACCCACTTGGTCTATGCCGGCGACCGCGCCCATGAGTTCGAACTGCGCCTGGCCGGCGCCTCCTATGAGGAGATCGCCCGGGCCGGCGGCGGCATCGTCTCGACCATGCGCGCCACCCGCGCGGCCTCGGAAGAAAACCTGGTCGCCGCCGCCCTGCCCCGGCTCGACGCCCTGATCGCCGAGGGCGTCACCACGGTCGAGATCAAGTCCGGTTACGGCCTGTCCCTCGACGACGAGATCAAGAGCCTTCGGGCCGCTCGGACCCTGGCCGACATCCGCCGCGTCGGGGTCAGCACGACCTTCCTGGGCGCCCACGCCCTGCCGCCGGAATATCGCGACGACAAGGACGGCTACATCGCCCTGGTCTGCGAGAAGATGATCCCGGCCATCGCCGCGCGCGGCCTGGCCGATGCGGTCGACGGCTTCTGCGAGGGCATCGGCTTCTCGCCCGACCAGATCCGCCGCGTGTTCGACGCCGCCAAGGCCCATGGCCTGCCGGTCAAGCTGCACGCCGAGCAGCTGTCGAACCTGAACGGCGCCGCGCTGGCCGCCGAATATGGCGCACTGTCGGCCGACCACCTGGAGCACCTCGACGAGGCCGGGATCGCCGCCATGGCCGCTTCCGGCACGGTCGCGACCCTGCTCCCCGGCGCCTACTACTTCACCCGCGAGCACAAGGCCCCGCCGATCACCGCCCTGCGCGATGCGGGCGTGCCGATGGCCCTGGCCACGGACTGCAACCCCGGCACCTCGCCCCTGACCTCGCCGCTGCTGGTCATGAACATGGCCGCCACGCTCTTCCGGATGACCGTCGAAGAGTGCCTAGCCGGCGTCACGCGCGAGGCCGCGCGGGCGCTGGGCCTCTTGCACGACCGCGGGACGCTGGAGGCCGGCAAGGCCTGCGACCTCGCGATCTGGGACGTCGAGCGTCCCGCCGAACTTGTCTATCGCATGGGCTTCAACCCGCTCCATGCGCGCGTGTGGAGAGGCCAGTGACCAAGCTTGTTCTGAACCCCGGCGACGTGCCGCTGGCGGACTGGAAGGCGATCTATCGCGGCGCGACGGCGACCCTGGCCGAGACCGCCTGGCCGGTGATCGCGCAAAGCGCCGCCGCCGTCGAGCGCATCCTGGCCAAGGGCGAGCCGGTCTACGGCATCAATACGGGCTTCGGGAAACTGGCCAGCGTCCGCATCGGCGATGCCGACCTGGAGACCCTGCAGCGCAACATCGTCCTGTCCCATGCGGCGGGCGTCGGCGAGCCTTCGCCTGTACCCGTCATCCGCCTGATGATGGCCCTGAAGCTGGCCAGCCTGGCGCAAGGCGCCTCGGGCGTGCGGGTCGAGACCGTGCGGATGCTGGAGGAGATGCTGCGCCAGGACCTGATCCCGGTGATCCCGTGCCAGGGCTCGGTCGGCGCTTCCGGCGATCTGGCCCCGCTGTCGCACATGGCCGCGACCATGATCGGGGTCGGCGAAATCTTCGTCGACGGCGAGCGCAAGCCGGCCGCCAAGGCGCTGAAGAAGGCCGGTCTGGAACCCCTGACGTTGGGCCCCAAGGAGGGCCTGGCCCTGCTGAACGGCACCCAGTTCTCGACCGCCAACGCCCTGGCGGGCCTGTTCGAGGCCGAGCTGCTGTTCCAGTCGGCCCTGGTCACCGGCGCGCTCTCCACCGAAGCCGCCAAGGGCTCGGACACCCCGTTCGACCCGCGCATCCACGCGCTGCGCCGCCACGCCGGCCAGATCGAAACCGCCGCCGCCCTGCGCGACCTGATGGCGACCTCGGAAATCCGCGCCTCGCACCTGAAGGAGGACGAGCGCGTCCAGGACCCCTACTGCCTGCGCTGCCAGCCGCAGGTGATGGGCGCGGCGCTGGACGTGCTGCGCCAAGCGGCCACGACGCTGGCGACCGAGGCGAACGGCGTCTCGGACAACCCGCTGATCTTCCCAGAAGCCGACGAAGCCCTGTCGGGCGGCAACTTCCACGCCGAGCCGGTGGCCTTCGCCGCCGACATGATCGCCCTGGCGGTCTGCGAGATCGGCTCGATCGCCGAGCGCCGCATCGCCATGCTGGTCGATCCGGCGCTGTCGGGCCTGCCGGCGTTCCTGACGCCCAAGCCGGGCCTCAACTCCGGCTTCATGATCCCGCAGGTCACGGCCGCCGCCCTGGTCTCGGAAAACAAGCAGAAGGCCTATCCGGCCAGCGTCGACTCGATCCCGACCTCGGCCAACCAGGAAGACCACGTCTCGATGGCCGCCCACGGCGCGCGGCGCCTGATGGGCATGGTCGAGAACGCCACCGCGGTGCTGGGCATCGAGCTGCTGGCGGCGGCGCAAGGCTGCGACTTCCACGCGCCGTTGCGGTCGAGCAAGGCCCTGGAGGCGGTGCGCAAGCTGACCCGCGCCGAGGTCCCTCACTTGGACGACGATCGGCACTTCCATCCGGACATGGAGGCGGCGAACGTCTTGGTGCGGTCGGGCGCGGTGATCGAAGCGGCGGGTGAGCTGCCGGGGGTGTCTTGATGGCGGAGAGGGTGGGATTCGAACCCTGGCTCCAGGTCACGCGCGGCGACGCCCCGCTGATCGTCAGCCTACCGCACACGGGGACCGAGATCCCGCCGGATATCGAAGCCCACCTCGCCTCCCCTTGGCTGGCCCGCAAGGACGCGGACTGGTGGGTGGATCGCCTCTACGCCTTCGCTGAGGGGATGGAGGCTACGATCGTGCGGACGGCGATCTCGCGCACCGTCATCGACGTCAATCGCGACCCGTCGGGCGCCTCACTCTATCCGGGCCAGGCGACGACCGAGTTGTGCCCGACCACCACCTTCGACGGCGAGCCGTTGTACCACCACGGCGGGCCTGACGCGGCCGAGATCGACCGGCGGCGGACGCTGTATTTCGAGCCCTACCACGCCGCCCTGCGCGCCGAGATCGACCGCCTTCGTGCGGTCCACCCGACCGTGGTGCTCTACGAGGCCCACTCGATCCGCTCGCTCGTCCCGCGCCTGTTCGATGGCGAGCTGCCGCAATTCAATCTGGGCACCAACAGCGGCGCCAGTTGCAACGACGCCCTGACCGCCGCCGTCGAGGCCGCCTGCGACGCCTCCGGCCGCAGTCGCGTCACCAACGGCCGCTTCAAGGGCGGTTGGACCACGCGCCACTACGGCCAGCCGGCGACCGGCGTCCATGCCATCCAGATGGAGCTGGCCTGTCGGGGCTACATGGACGACCCGGCCGAGCCGCCGACCGAAGAAACCTGGCCCACGCCCTTCCACGCCGACCGCGCCGAGCCTCTGCGCGTGGTCCTCGAAGACGTCCTTTCCGCCTGCCTCCAGTTCGCGAGAAACGCATGACCCGCCGCGACAACACCCGCGTCATCCGCCCCGCCACCGGCACAGAGCTTTCCGCCAAGTCGTGGCTGACCGAAGCCCCGCTGCGGATGCTGATGAACAACCTGCACCCCGACGTCGCCGAGCGGCCCGAGGAGCTGGTCGTCTATGGCGGCATCGGCCGCGCCGCTCGCGACTGGGAAAGCTTCGACAAGATCGTCGAGACCCTGCGCCGGCTCGAGGACGACGAGACCCTGCTGGTCCAGTCCGGCAAGCCGGTCGGCGTCTTCCGCACCCATGCCGACGCGCCGCGCGTGCTGATCGCCAACTCCAACCTGGTCCCGCGCTGGGCCAACTGGGAGCACTTCAACGAGCTCGATAAGAAGGGGCTGGCCATGTATGGCCAGATGACCGCCGGCTCGTGGATCTATATCGGCGCCCAGGGCATCGTGCAGGGCACCTACGAGACCTTCGTCGAGATGGGCCGCCAGCACTATGCCGGCGACCTGTCGGGCAAGTGGCTGCTGACCGCGGGCCTGGGCGGCATGGGCGGCGCCCAGCCGCTGGCGGCGGTGATGGCCGGCGCCTCGTGCCTGGCCATCGAGTGCCAGCCGTCGCGGATCGAGATGCGCCTGCGCACCGGCTATCTCGACAAGTCCACCGACAATGTCGACGAGGCCCTGGCCTGGATCGAAGAGGCCAACGCCGCCAAGGCACCGATCTCGGTCGGCCTGCTGGGCAACGCCGCGCAGCTGCTGCCGGAGCTCTACAAGCGCGGCGTGCGCCCCGACCTGCTCACCGACCAGACCAGCGCCCACGACCCGATCAACGGCTACTTGCCGGCGGGTTGGAGCCTCGATCAATGGGCCGACGCCAAGGAGCGTGATCCCGACAGCGTCAACCGCGCCGCCCGCGCCTCGATGGCGGTGCACGTGCAGGCGATGCTGGACTTCCAGGCCGCCGGCGTGCCGACCGTCGACTACGGCAACAACATCCGCCAGATGGCGCTGGAGGAAGGCGTCGCCAACGCCTTCGACTTCCCGGGCTTCGTGCCGGCCTATATCCGCCCGCTGTTCTGCCGGGGGATCGGCCCGTTCCGCTGGGCGGCGCTGTCGGGCGATCCCGAAGACATCGCCAAGACCGACGCCAAGGTCAAAGAGCTGATCCCGGACAATCCGCACCTGCACAACTGGCTCGACATGGCCGGCCAGAAGATCAAGTTCCAGGGCCTGCCGGCGCGCATCTGCTGGGTCGGCCTGGGCGACCGCCACCGCCTGGGCCTGGCCTTCAACGACATGGTCGCGTCAGGCGAGCTTAAGGCCCCGATCGTCATCGGCCGCGATCACCTGGACTCGGGCTCGGTGGCCTCGCCCAACCGCGAGACCGAAGCGATGCAGGACGGCTCGGACGCGGTGTCGGACTGGCCGCTGCTGAACGCCCTGCTCAACACCGCCTCGGGCGCGACCTGGGTGTCGCTGCACCACGGCGGCGGGGTCGGCATGGGCTTCTCGCAACACGCGGGGATGGTGATCGTCTGCGACGGCACCGAGGCCGCCGCCAAGCGTATCGCGCGGGTGCTGTGGAACGACCCGGCCAGCGGCGTCATGCGCCACGCCGACGCCGGCTACGACATCGCCCTCGACTGCGCGCGGGAGAAGGGCCTGGACCTGCCGGGGATTCTCTAACGCGCCAGCAGCCCCGCCGCCTCGGCGGGGCTCTTCTTGCCCGTATCGCGGTCGACCGCGTAGTTGGCCGCCTGCATCGCCTTGACGTCGATGCTGCCGCCCAGAGGCGTCAAGGCGTCCAGCAGCCGCCGATCCCCGGCCCGCTTCGGCGAGACCAGGATCACCGCGTCGTACGGCGGCAGCGCGCCCTTGGGGTCGCCCAACAGCACCAGATCGTCGGCCGCGATCCGGCCGTCCGACGAGAAGGCCGAGATCACGTCGGCCTCGCGACTTGCCAGCGCCCGGTACATGAAGGTCGGCTGGAACTGGCGCTTGGACTTGAACTCCAGACCGTAGGCCTTCACCACCGCAGCCCATTCCGGCCGCGAGAAGAACTCCAGATCGCCGCCCATGGTCAGCTGCGGGGCCTTGGTCGCGAGATCGGCCAAGGTCTTCACCCCCAGCGCCTCGGCGCGGTCGCGGCGCATGGCCAGGGCGTAGGCGTTCTCGAAGCCCAGAGGGGCCAGCAGCACCACGCCGTCGCGAGTCTTCAGCTGCGTGCGCAGACCGTCCAGCACCGCCTGGCGGCCGGGGTTGTCCGTCCGGTTCAGGATGTTGGCCCACAGGGTGCCGGAATAGTCGACATAGGCGTCGATCTCGCCGCTGGCGAGGGCGCGGTAGGCGATGACCGAGCCGAGGTTCACGCGCCGCTGCACAACCGCGCCCTGGGCCTCCAGTTTGCCGGCCATCAGCTCGGCCAGGATGTACTGCTCGGAGAAGTTCTTGGCCCCGATGACGTAGGCCGGCTTGCCGTGCGACAGCGCCGCGCCGGCGAGCGGCCCCAGCGCCGCCAGCAGGCCGATCAGCAGGCCCACGCCGCCAACCCACAGCCGTTTGGGCTCCCGCCGCGCCACGCCGCCCTCGATCAGGCCCAGCAGGCCGTCCACGATCAAAGCGAGGCCCGCCGAGGCCGCGCAGCCGACCAGCACCGCCACCCAGTCCTCGGTCTGCAGGCCGGAGAAGATGTAGTCGCCCAACGAGGTCTGGCCGACGGGCGTGGACAGAGTCGCCGCGCCGATCGTCCAGACAGCGGCCGTGCGGACGCCCGCCATGATCACCGGCGCGGCCAGGGGCAGCTCCACGCGCCACAGCCGCTGGCGATCGGTCATGCCCACGCCGCGCGCTGCCTCGACCACGGCAGGGTCGATCCCCGACACACCCGCCGCCGCGTTCCGCAGGATCGGCAGCATCGAATAGAGCGTCAGGGCCAGCAGCGACGGCAGGAAGCCCAGGGCCGGGAAGCCATGGCCCAGCACCTTGGTCGCCAAGCCTGAGAGCAGCAGCAGCACCGGGTAAAACAGCGCCAGCAGCGCCAGGCTCGGGATGGTCTGCACGAGGCCAGCGGCGCCCAGCGAGATCCACTTCAGGCGCGGGTTGCGGGCGGCGGCGATCCCGAGCGGCAGGGCGATGGCCAAGCCCAGGGCCAGGGCCGACGCCGAAAGGGTGACGTGCCAGCCCAAGCGCTCGGGAAGCGCCGCCAGGGCGGCGGAAAGACGATCAGCCACGAGCCAGCTCCGCGAGACGTTCGGCCTGCTTCTTCGGCGCGGCGATCAGGTCGGCGACGACGGGGTCGGGATGGCCCGCCAGGAGGTCACGAGGCGGCGCGTGGGCCCGGAGTTCGCCGCCGGCCATCACCACCACCTCGTCGGCCAGCAGCAGGGCCTCGCCGACGTCGTGGGTGACCATCACCGTGGTCAGCCCCAGTCGCTCGTGCAGCGCCCGGACGTCGTCGGCCAGGGCCGCGCGGGTCACCGGGTCCAGCGCCCCGAAGGGCTCGTCCATCAGCAGGATCGAAGGCCGCGCCGCCAGGGCCCTGGCCACGCCCACGCGCTGACGCTGGCCGCCCGACAGCTGCGACGGCGCCCGGCCGGCGACCTCGCGTGGCAGGGCGACGAGGTCGAGCAGTTCGTCGGTCCGCGTCGCGATCTCGCCCGCCGGCCAGCCCAGCAGCTCCGGCGTGACGCCGATGTTCTGGCCAACGGTCATGTGCGGGAAGAGACCGATCTCCTGGAAGACGTAGCCGATGCCCCGCCGCAGCTCTGGTCCCGGCCGCCCGGCGATGTCCGCGCCGTCCAGCAGCACCCGGCCCGCGCTGGGCGTCGACAGCCCGTTCATCAGCTTCAGCAGCGTGGTCTTGCCCGCCCCCGAGCCGCCGACCAGGGCGACGAACCGGCCCTTGGCGATGGTCAGCGAGGTCGGCGCCAATACCGTCTGGCCGCCGTAAGTCTTGCTGACCTGATCGAGGACGATGGCTTCGGTCATGCGGACTCCGGACGGCGAGAATCAACCATCGCCCCTTCCAAGCGTTGACTCAACGAAGAGGTGCGACAAGGCGGCGCGCGACAGGTCGCCGGGTTCGCACGGGCCGAGTCAATCACGAGCATGGGGGCATGGTTAAGGAGCGTCTCATGACCGTCGCGTCGCAAGCCCGCCCGTTCGATCCGCGTCCCGCTCGCCGGCCCGCCCATCAGTGGCCGCTGGGTTTCGCGGTGCTGGTCGCCTCGGTGCTGAACGCCGTCGTCTGGGGCGGCCTGTTCACGGTCGCCAGAGGCTTCCTCCACCTCTGAGTTTGTTCAGTAAGCGTAGCGTTTCCATCTTCTCCCCTGAAGCAAACTGGGCCGCGTCCTCTCCGGACGCGGCCCTTTCTTTGCTACTCGCCGCTCTTACCCTTTGGCTTTTGCGGCAAGATGGTCGGCGGCAAATCCAGCTCCTTCGCGGCAACCGCCTGCAACGCGTAGTAAGCCTCGTGAACCGCTAGGCTATTGTCCTCGCCGGAAACCCTGTCTCGATCCCCAGGCGCCCGATGGTCAGGTGAGGCTCTTGGCTTCGCGTCGACACCCCAGTCATTGTACATTTGAAATGCCGCAGACATATAATTTTGATAAGCTACGAAAAAATCATCCGTAAGATAAGATCTGAAAGAATAAACAAGAGAGTCACAATCTCTCTTTATTTTTACAAGATCGGATGCGGATAGTTCTTTATATTTTCCAACATAAAGAACATACGAATAAATGCTATTCATCCTAGGGGCCAAGAAACTCCAAATCTCCGCCCTCTTCGTCAGGACGCGTTCGTCCTTTGCAGCGTCGGAGCTTAGCTTCCTCTCCTCCGCTACACGTGCGTCCTGCTTTTGGGAGAGACTTATTTGAACGCTGGCGCCAAAACCAACCACGGCGAGAGCCTGCACCGCGCCAACGACAAGCTTGGCGATTTCCAAAGAATTCCAGGGGTTTGATGGCTTATCGCCTGACGCATGACTGGACATGAGGTCCTCCGCGAAAAACGAAGGGTCACCTCAAGCAAAAAGCCCGTCAAGGTTGTTAAAGTGCAAAAATCACCACCGAGAGAGGAATTAAACTCTCCTTAGATCGGCATCCGCATGATCTCTTGATACGCCGAGATCACCTGGTCGCGCACGGCCATCACCGTTTCCAGGCTGGCTTGCGCGGAGCTGATGGCGGTGACGACGTCGACCAGTTCGGCCTTGCCGGCCACCTGGTCGGCGATCTTGTGCTCGGCGACCTTCGAGGTCTTGGTCGCGCCTTCCATGGCCGACTTCAGCATGTCGCCGAAGTCCATGCCTTTTGGCTTGTCCGAGCCGCCGATCCCACCGATGGAACCGACGCCCATGGCGCCTTGCGAAGCATAGGCCTTGGCGGCCGCGAGCGCGGTGATCATGGCCTAGCCCCTTACTTCTTCAGGATGTCGAGGGTGCGCGATTCCATCGACCGCGCGGTCTCGATCACGTTGAGGTTGGCCTCGTAGGCGCGCTGCGCCTCCTTCATGTCCAGCGCCTCGACCAGCGTGTTGACGTTGGGCAGCTTGACGTAGCCCTTGGCGTCGGCGGCCGGGTTGCCGGGTTCGTATTCGGTCTTGAAGTCGGTCTGGTCGGGATCGACGCGCAGCATCTGCACGCCCTCGGCGCCTTGCACCTTGGTCGGCTTGAACACCGGCACCTGACGGCGGTAGGGATCGCCGCCCGGGGTGCGCGCGGTCGAGTTGGCGTTGGCCAGGTTCTCGGCGATGACCCGCATGCGGCCCTGCTGGGCGCGGAGGGCCGAGGAGGCCACGGCCATGGTCGCCAGCGAGTTGGATTTGATCTCGGGCATCGCTTAGTCCCCTAGCCGTTCGGCTTGCGCGCCGCCTGGCGCAGCATGTCCATGGACTTCTGGTAGAAGCTGATCGCCGCGTCGTAGTTCATCCGCGCGTCGGTCATCTTGAGCATCTGGTCCTCGAGCGAGACAGCGTTGCCGTCCAGCGTGACTTCCGAGTCGACGCCCGCCGACGCCCGCCAGGCGCTGGGAGCGTTCGAGGGGGCCATGTGGGCCGCCGAGGTCTCCATCATCTGGACGCCCGAGGTCGGCGCGGCGCGACCGCCGCGATAGACCGCGCCAGAACCCTGGTTCATCAGCGAGGCCTGGAAGCTGTAGGCCTTGAGGTCGTGGGGTCGGTAACCGGGCGTGTCGGCGTTGGCGACATTCTGGGCGACAAGCTTCTGGCGCTCGGTCAGATAACCGAGGCGGCTCTTGAGCATGCCGAAGAGGGGAATGTCGTCCGGACCCATGGCGATCATGGTGAAGAAACAGGGTTAATTCGGCATTAAGAACCCTCAGGCACACCAGGGTCCTAGGCAGGTTTTACCTGCGCCAAGTTGTCTCGCTTTGGGCGACCATGATCGACATCATCGAGTTCATCCGCGCCCTCGCCGCCCTGGCCGTCACGCTGGGCCTGATCGGCCTGGCCGCCTGGGCGATGCGCAAGTACGGCCCTGACGCCATCGGCCGCGTCATCGCCGCCCGCCAGGACCGCCGCCTGCGGATCGTCGAGAGCCTGGCGCTGGATCCCACCCGCCGCCTCGTGGTCGTCAGCCTGGACGGCGAGGAGCGCCTGGTCCTGCTGGGCGACGGCAAGCTGTTGGACTGGGTCCCGGCCGGCCGTCCCGCTATCGAAGCCGTCGAACAAGCGCCCTCCCCCTCTGTCACGCTTCAGGAGCCCGTGGCCTGATGATCCGCGACCTCTTCAAGACCGTGACAGGGGCGAAGGCCGAGGACGTCCGCCGCGCCCTGGCCATCTCGGCGATCGCGGCCCTTGCCTTTGGCGTGCTGCCGTCCGCGGCGCTGGCCCAGTCGGCGGTGAACATCAACCTCGGCACGGGCGCCGGCCTGACCGACCGGGTCGTCCAGCTGGTCGGCCTGATGACGGTGCTGTCGCTGGCCCCGTCGATCGTGATCATGACCACCTCGTTCGTGCGGATCGTGGTGGTGCTGGGCCTCTTACGCACCGCCATCGGCATCCAGCAGAGCCCGCCCAACCCGGTGATCATCAGCCTGGCGCTGTTCCTGACCGCCATCGTCATGGGCCCGACGTTCGAGAAGTCCTACGACGCCGGCATCAAGCCGCTGCTGGACCACCAGATCGAGCTGCCCGAAGCTTTCGACCAGGCCAGCGGGCCGGTGAAGCAGTTCATGCTGAAGCAGGTCGGCCGCGAGGACCTGGCCTTGTTCGTCCGCCTGTCCAAGGTCCCGGCGAACCAGAAGGCCGAGGATCTGCCGATGAAGGTGGTCACGCCGGCCTTCATGATCTCGGAGCTGAAGCGCGCGTTCGAGATCGGCTTCCTGCTGTTCATCCCGTTCCTGGTCATCGACCTGGTCGTGGCCAGCGTGCTGATGAGCATGGGCATGATGATGCTGCCGCCAGCGACCATCAGCCTGCCATTCAAACTGATCTTCTTCGTGCTAGTGGACGGCTGGCGACTCGTCGCGGGCAGCCTCGTGGAGAGCTTCCAGCGCGGCGGCGGCGGTTAGGCGATTAGCTAGAAGACACGTGACGACATGACTGTTTTTGTCCTGGGCTCGATCAATCTGGACGCCGTGGCGCGGGTCGACGACCTGCCGCGCCCCGGCGAGACCGTGGCGGGCACCTCCCTCGAACTGTTCCTGGGCGGCAAGGGCGCCAACCAGGCGGTCGCCGCCGCCCGGATGGGCGTGGCCACCCGGCTGATGGGCGCCGTGGGCGGCGACGATAGCGGCGTCAGCCTCAAGGCCAAGCTGGCCGGCTACGGCGTGCAGGTCGCCGACGTCATGGAGCTGGAAGGCGTCCCGACCGGCCAGGCCCACGTCTGGGTCGCCAACAACGCCGAGAACATGATCGTCGTCACCGCCGGGGCCAACGCCATGGTCACCGCCCAGCAGGTCGCCGCCACGGCGATCGAGGGCCAGCGGGTGCTGCTCTGCCAGCTGGAAACCCCGGCCACGGCGATCGAGAGCCTGTTCCGCCTGGGCGCGGCCAAGGGCGCGCTGCGCGTGCTGAACGCCGCCCCGGCCCTGCCGCAGGGCGCGGCCCTGTTCCCGCTGACCGACATCCTGATCGTCAACCAGACCGAACTGGCCACCTACGCCAAGCTCGACCGCGAGCCGTCGCGCCTGGAGGAGGTCTCGGTCGCGGCCCGCAAGCTGATGAGCCGCCCCGACCAGACGATCATCGTCACCCTGGGCTCTACCGGCGTCGCCGCCGTGCGCCGCGACGAGGCCTTCCTGGTCGAGGGCAAGAAGGTCAAGGCGGTCGACACCGTCGGAGCCGGCGACTGCTTCTGCGGCAGCCTGTGCGCGGCCCTGGCCGGCGGCATGGACCTGCGGGAGGCCGTCGAGATGGCCAACGCCGCCGCGGCGCTGTCGGTGCAGAAGGCCGGCGCGGCGCCGTCGATGCCGAGCCGGCGCGAGGTCGAGGCGTTCCTGGAGGAGTGATCCTCCAAGACCAGGTGACGCTCGACCGGAAGGTGCGCTAGCATCGCGCATAACCCAGAGGGCGTCACGTGCAGCAGGCCAAGCGGTCGCCTTGGATCATTCCGGCCATGCTGGCCTATCTGGGCGGCTTCCAGGTCGCCCTGGCCTTCTTCCCGCAATTGATGAGCGTGAAGGTTCTGGGTGTTGGGATCGGCCTGTCGCCTGTCCGGATCCGCCCCTCGACCGACACGGTGGATGTTATCGCCTTGGCGCTGGGCGCGGCCCTGCTGGCCCTAGCCGCCGTCTTCATCGCCCAAGCGACCTGGCGTCGGCCAATCTATTGGCAGATTTGGATTCCGCTCTTCGTGGGCGCGCCGGTGTTCGCCGGCGCATTCACCATCACGACGGTCCTCACGATCGACCCTGACCTGGCGATCCGCCACCAGGCGCCAACCCTGTCGGTCGCCGAACGGCAGACCATCCGTCCTTGCCTGGAAGCCCAGCAGCACGCCCGCGCCTCGCTCGGCGACCTGCGCCTGGCCATCCGCCGCTGCGAGGAGGCCTCCCAAACCGTCGATCCCCAGAGCGAGGCGGCCCACTTGGCGGCGCGCTACATCACCCGAGACTATCGTCGCCTGGATCGTTTCCGGCAGTTGGGGGTGGACTAACGGTCCGCGCCTGAAACGCGGGATGCCGGCTGAAGCCTAAGCCGCTCGGATGCCCGAGAAGCCTTCGGTGGCCGCGCCGACCACGGCGTCGTAGCCGAGGATCATGTCGACGTCCTTGCCGTTGCTGGCCAGCGGCAGGCGCAGCCACAGGATCGACATGTGCGGGGCGCCGCGCCAGGCCAGGCTGTGGACGCCGACGCCGGGGCGACGCTCGTCGACCACCTTGTCCAGTTCCTTGCGCCAGTAGTCGAAGGCGTCCTTGTTGTAGACGTCGCCGATCATGCGGCCGGTGATCTCGCGGCCATAGACGCCGTAGAGGCCGGTGCCCGCCAGGCGCAGGCGATAGTCGCGGGGCTGATCGACGACGTCGATCAGGGACACCGTCGGCAGCAGCCGCTTCATGCTCGTAGGATGCAGGTCGACGCGCGCAGGGAGGCTCGCCCCCCGGCGGAGGGACGCCCAGTAGGCGAACATCTCCTGGTGAGCGCGGGCCGCCGTAGCGGATGCGCTCAGTTGCGCGGACATCTTCAGAGTCCTTAACAAGCTATTGGAATCACTTCGATTCACTATCGCTTAAGGAACGAATCGGCGGCAAGTGAAAAACATGTCGCGCGACAAGATTCCCGGGGAGAGTCAATCACCAAGAAGTACGCCCGCCGTCCGGGTTCGGACGACGGGCGCGATGATCTTCGGCATGGCCTTACGGCCAAGCTTTTGTTCTGACTCGGCTATTTCGACTTGCGGGCGGGTTTGCGACCGCCCTGGCCCAGGCCCATCTGCTTGGCCAGGTTCGAACGCGCCTCGGCGTAGTTCGGGGCCACCATCGGGTAATCCTTGGGCAGGTTCCACTTCGCCCGGTACTCTTCCGGGGTCATGTCGTACTTGGTGCGCAGGTGGCGCTTCAGCGACTTGAACTTGCGACCGTCCTCCAGGCAGATCAGGAAGTCGGGGGTGATCGACTTCTTGACCGCGACGGCGGGTTCCTTCGGGGCCGGAGCGGGTTCGACCGCCGGCGCGCCGACGCCGGCGAGGGCCGTATGCACCTGGTGGATCAGCGCCGGCAGGTCCGCGGTCGAGACCACGTTGTTGCCGACATAGGCCGAGACAATACCTGCGGTCATCTCGATCAGGTCGGATTGATCTTCCATCATGGCCTCGCCCGTCGACAAATCTTTTTGTTGATGCGGCTGATTCCTGGATCAGTCGAGGGCTGCATACAAAGATTGGATGCGCCCGGCAATACGGCCTCTACAAAGAGATCGTACGTAATCTTGCAGTGTTCATGGACAGGACATAACCGGCCAGAGGTTGTGTCCCGCATATTGAGTTCCTGAACGAGGTCCAGCGAACACAATGAGATACCGAAGATATCCCGAAATCAACGACCGAAGTCGCGCGACAGCGCCAGCATCGCCGCCCGTTGCGGCGCCGAGTATTCGTCGACGGCCGCTTCGTCGCCGTCGCGGATAGCCTTCAGCAGGGCCGGCGTCAGGGCCGAGGTCAGCGACCAGTTCCAGTAGCGCAGCACCGTCTGGGCGCGATCGACGGCGATGGAGTCGTAGACCGTGAGCACCCGCTCCAGGGCGTGGTCGGTGTGGCCGCTGCGGTCGACCTCCTGCCGGCGCAGGCCGCGCCACAACAGGCGTACGTTGTTGCGCGGCAGGCCGGTGGCCTTGCAGAGGATGGCCAGCGGCTCGCCGCCCGGATCGGTGAAGATCTTGGCGCCGGTCATCGGCTTCAGGCCCGAAAGATACGAGATCTCCTCGGCGATCTCGCGGGTGATGCCGGTCTCGCCGGCGGCGACGGCGGCGTCCAGGCTCTCGAACGGGCTCTTGGCGATGGCGGCGCGGTTGCGCTGGCGGCGCTCGATGAATTGCAGCGCCTTGCGCGACAGCGGGTCCTGCCAGCCCTCGGCCGAGGCCAGGGCGAAGACGTCGCCGACCGCGTCCTGCAGGATCTCGCGCGACACCGCGAAGCGCTGGAGGATGGTCTTGCGCGCCTCGGCGTCGGCCCACCAGAACATGACGTAGGCGTGGCTGGGGCGCAGCTCGGGCCGGCGCAGCAGCATCGGGATCAGGTATTGGGCGTCGCGAGTGGCGGCGACGATGTTCTCGACGCCCTGGTGGCTGAACTTGACCAGGTCGTTGCGCAGCAGGGTCTCGATGACCGGGGACTCGCCCATGTCGATCAGGGCGTCGGCGACCACTTCGCTGACCCCGCGGCGCTGGGCGATCAGCCGGCGGTGATCGATGCTGGACTGATAGAGGCAGGCGATCAGGTCGGCGTCCGACAGTTTCTCGCAATCGACCAGCAAGGCGCGGGCGACCGGCAGCTCGTCGCGCAGCAGCAGGCGCACCAGCACGCCGGGAATCTCGACCAGCGTGGCCAGGCGACGGGCGACCTTCTCGCGCTCGCCGACATTGGCGTCGCGCAGCATCTCCACCAACAGGTCGGCGGTCATCGAGCGTTCGAAGGCGTTGATCCGGCTGGTCGGCAGGCAGACCACGTCCGCCAGCCGCTTGAGCAGGGCCGTGCGCGAGCGCGGCGCGGGGCGGGAGGCCTCCGGCTCTTGGAACGACGACAGGGACGCGGGCTCGCTCATCGGAACGACAAGATCAGATCGTGCTTAACGACCGATGAGCGAAGGCCGCGACAAACTCACCGGAATTCCGGCTCTTCCCACTCCGGCCAGATGTCGGGCAGGTCGGTCGAGACCTTGTTCGGATAGACGGGACCGCGCTTCTCCAGGAACGAGGTCACGCCCTCCTTGGCGTCGCCCGAGGCGCCGCGCGACTGGATGGCCCGGCTGTCGGCCTTGTGGGCCTCCATCGGGTGGGCCGCGCCGGCCATACGCCACAGCAGCTGGCGGGTCAGGGCGACCGAGACGGGGGCAGTGTTGTCGGCGATCTCGCGGGCCAGGGCGCGGGCGGCGGGCATGAGGTCGTCGGGCGCATGCAGCGAGCGGACGAGGCCCTTCTCCAGCGCCTCGGACGCCGGGAACACGCGGCCGGTGTAGCACCACTCCAGCGCCGTCTGCAGGCCCACGAGGCGCGGCAGGAACCAGCTGGACGCGGCTTCAGGATTGATGCCCCGGCGCGCGAAGACGAAGCCGAACTTGGCCTCGGTCGAGGCCAGGCGGATGTCCATCGGCAGCTGCATGGTCACGCCCACGCCGACCGCCGCGCCGTTGATGGCGCCGATGATGGGCTTGAGGCTCTCGTACATCCGCAGGGTCACGCGGCCGCCGCCGTCGCGATAGACATCGCCGACCTTGCCCTCCTCGCGCTCGACCGCCTGGGGCGAGGAGCGATCGAAGGTGGATCCGCCGCCGCCCAGGTCGGCCCCGGCGCAGAACGCCCGGCCCGCGCCGGTGATGATCACGGCTTTGACCGCATCATCGGCGTCGGTGATGTCCAGCACTTCCAGCATGTCCTTCATCATCCGGGCGGTGAAGGCGTTCATCCGCTCCGGACGGTTCAGGGTGATCGTCGCGATCCCGTCCTCGACGGCGTAGAGCAGGGTCTCGAAGGTGGGTTGCGACATGGGGGCGGTCCTCGTGATTTGCAGGCAGTCAAACACGCGTATGAAATGGCGGCAAGATAGATGCTCCCCCTCTGGGCGAGCTGTCGCGGAGCGACTGAGAGGGCCTGCTCGGCCTATGCCGCGCTGCCCCCTCCGGCCCTCTGGGCCACCTCCCCCAGAGGGGAGGATCTACCGCCCTACCCCCGCTTCACGCCCAGCTTGCTGATCGCGTGCACGAAGTTGTTCGGCGCGATCTCGATGTTCCCCGTCCACGTCAGGTCCGGGAAGCGCGCCAGGATCTGGCGATAGGCCTCCTCCAGTTGGATCTGGGCCACGCGCTTGCCGATGCAGGTGTGAGGGCCGTAGCCGAAGGCGATGTGCTTGCCGGCGTTGGGCCGCGTCACGTCCAGCGTGTCGGGCTCGGGGAACATCTCCGGATCGCGGTTGGCCGCGCCGTAGTACATCACGACTTTCTCGCCTTCGCGGATCAGCTGGCCGTCGACCTCGACATCGGCGGTGGCCGTGCGGCGCATATAGATCACCGGGCTGACCATGCGGATGAACTCGTCCACCGCGCCGCCCAGCAGCGACGGATCGTCGATCAGCTTCTGCTTCTGGTCCGGAAACTCGGTCAGCAGCTTCATCGCGCCCGACAGGGTGTTGCGGGTGGTGTCGTTGCCCGCGAACACGATCAGCAGCCACGAGCCGTCCAGGTACTCGTCGGCCAGCAGAGAGCCATCGACCTGAGCGCGCGCAATGGCGGTCATCAGGTCTTCCTTCGGGTCCTCGCGGCGCTTCAGCAGCATCCGACGGCCGTACTCGAACATCTCCTCGACGCCGTTGTTGAAGTCCTGGACGAACTGCATCAGCTCCAGGGTCGGGGCGATCGGGGCGGCGGCGTTTTGCACCGCCAGGTCCTGGGCGCGCTCCAGATAGTGCATCCAGCCCAGGAACTTCTGCCGGTCCTCGGGCGGCACGCCCAGGATCTCGCACAGGGTGAACAACGGCAGGATCGAGCTGAAGTGCTCGACCATGTCGATCTCGGCGCCATCCGCCAGCATCGGCTCCATCGCGTCGAGCAGCCGGGTGACCTCGGCCCGCACCCGCTCGGTCAGGCCGCGCAGGTAAGCCGGCGTGAAGTACGGCATGTGCTCGCGACGCAGTTGCAGGTGATGCGGCGCGTCGAGATTGATCATGGTGTCCATCGACGCCCGGAACAGCAAGGCATGGCGCTTATCGGGCGGCCCCATCGACATCAGGATGCCGCCGCGCTGGGACGAGAAGGTCGCCGGGTCGCCGTTGACCCGCTGGACGTCCTCGTACTTGGTCAGCGCCCAGAAGCCGGGACCGTCGAACGGCTCGGGATGCCACATGACCGGAGCGTCGGTGCGCATCCGCGCGAAGTCCGCCCAGGGCTGGCCCTTGGTGAAGCGGAAGATGTCGGCGAGATCGACGCCGGCGAGCGTCGGATAGGTCGGCGGCGCGCCCGGACCGGCGATGCCGTCCACCACTGTCTGGCTGATCAGGTCCATGTCGCGCCCCCCATTTTTGAACGCCGTTCTTTGAGGCGACGATAACCCGGAAACGCGTCGGAGGAACGGCGCCGCGACGGCAACTTGCGCGATCCCGAAAGGTGGGCGCATGCTCCCAACTGAACATCGATCACGCGGGGCACACGCGCGACGGTTCCAGGGAGAGAAGCGATGACCGGGATCATCGAGGCCGACTACGTCATCGTGGGCGCGGGCTCGGCCGGCTGCGTGCTGGCGGCAAGGCTGTCCGAGGGCGGCAAGTTCAAGGTCGTGCTGCTGGAGGCCGGCGGCGACGATCGCCCGACCAAGAACCTCTCCCAGTTCGCCTCGAACCTGATGATCCACATCCCGGTCGGCTACTCGTCGACGCTGAAGGATCCCAAGGTCAACTGGCTGTACCAGACCGAGCCCGACCCCGGCACGGGCGGCCGCACCCACGTCTGGCCGCGCGGCAAGGTGCTGGGCGGCTCGTCCTCGATCAACGGCCTGCTCTACATCCGCGGCCAGCACGCCGACTATGACGGCTGGCGGCAGCTGGGTTGCGAGGGCTGGGGCTGGGACGACGTGGCCCCCTACTTCCGCCGCGCCGAGCACCAGGAGCGCGGCGACTGCGACTGGCACGCCACCGGCGGCCCGCTGAACGTCTCGGACGTCACCACCAAGCACCCGGTCTCGGACGCGGTGATCGCGGCCTGCGAGCAGGCTGGCATCCCGCGCAACGACGACGTCAATGGCGGTGAACAGGAGGGCGCGACCTACTACCAGCTGACGGTCAAGAACGGCCAGCGCTGCTCGGCGGCGGTGGCCTATCTGCACCCAGCCATGAACCGCCCGAACCTGACGGTCGAGACCAACGCCCTGGCCGGCAAGGTCCTGTTCGAGGGCAAGCGCGCGGTCGGCGTCGAGTTCACCCAGAATGGCGTCAAGCGCGTCGCCAAGGCGCGCGGCGAGGTGATCCTGGCCGGCGGCGCGATCAACTCGCCCCAGCTCCTGCAGCTGTCGGGCGTGGGGCCGGCCGAGCTGCTGCTGCGCAACGGCGTGCCGGTGATCCAGGACCTGCCCGGCGTCGGCGAGAACCTCCAAGATCACTACGTGATGAGCGTGCGCTATCGGCTGAAGGCCGGCGTCGTCTCGGTCAACGAGCAGTCCAAGGGCGGCCGCCTGGCCGGCGAGGCGCTGCGCTACCTGTTCCAGCGCAAAGGCCTGCTGACCCTGTCGGCCGCCCACATCGCCGCCTTCTGCAAGTCGCGCCCGGACCTCTCGGGTCCGGATATCCAGTTCCACATCCTGCCCGCGACCATGGACCTGAATAAGCTGGTCAACGAGCAGAAGATGGAGCTGGAAGACCAGCCTGGCCTGACCATCGCCCCCTGCCAGCTGCGCCCCGAAAGCCGTGGCCACGTGCGGATCAAGTCGGCCGATCCTTCGGTCTATCCGACTATCTTCGCCAACTACCTGGCCGATCCCCTGGACCAAGAGGTGGCGGTCGCGGGCCTGAAGTGGGGCCGCAAGATCGGCGAGGCCGCCGCGCTGTCGCCCTATATCGAGAGCGAGATCAATCCCGGGGCTGAGTTCACCACCGACGAGCAGCTGCTGGCCTATGCCCGCCTGTCGGGCTCGACGATCTATCACCCGGTCGGCACCTGCCAGATGGGCCAGGGCGTGATGGCCGTGGTCGACGCCCAGCTCCGCGTGCGCGGGATCGAAGGCCTGCGCGTCGTCGACGCCTCGGTCATGCCGCGCCTCGTGTCCGGCAACACCAACGCCCCCACGATCATGATCGCCGAGAAGGCCAGCGACATGATCCGCGAGGCGGCGAAGCAGACGGTGGCCGCCTGATCCCTTTCCTTGTCATCCCGGAAGCCTCGCAGAGGCTGTCCTGGACCCAGGGGTCGGCGCACTGCGGTTGCCCCTGGGTCCCGGCTCTCCGCTTCGCTGCGGCCGGGATGACAAGCGGAATTTGCTGAACAACAGACGCAGAGGTCCCGGACATGCACCCCTACCTCCACGCCCAATCCCAAGGCGACAAGGCCGCCTATGTTATGGCCGGCTCCGGCGAGGTCGTGACCTACGCCCAGCTGAACCAGCGCTCGAACCAGGGCGCGCATCTCTTCCGCTCGCTGGGCCTGCGCCACGGCGACGTCATCGCCATCCTGATGGAGAACAACGCCCGCTTCTTCGAGGTCGCCTGGGCGGCGCAGCGGGCGGGGCTCTATTTCGTCTGCGTCTCGACCAAGCTGACGGCGGCAGAAGTCGAGTACATCCTGAAGGACTGCGGGGCGAAGGTTTTCATTACCTCCACCGCCATGGGCGCGCTGATCGACGAGGTCGCACCGCTGGTCCCCGGCCTGACCCTCTACGCCGTCGGCGGCCCGCACGGCCCCTATGCCGACTTCGAGGCGGCCCGCGCCGATCAGCCGACCACGCCGATCGCCGACGAGAGCGCCGGCTCGGACATGCTCTATTCGTCGGGCACCACCGGCCGGCCCAAGGGCGTAAAGCCGGCGCTGTCCGGTGGCCCGATCGACGCGCCCAACGCCTTGCAGATGATGGCCCAGGGCCTGTTCGGCTTTTCCGGCGACAGCATCTACATCTCGCCCGCCCCACTCTACCACGCCGCCCCGCTGCGCTGGTGCATGACCGTCCACAAACTGGGCGGCACCGTGATCGTGCTGGAGAAGTTCGATCCCGAGCAGGCGCTAGCGCTGATCGAGCAGCACAAGGTCAATTGCGGCCAGTTCGTCCCGACCCACTTCGTGCGGATGCTGAAGCTGCCCGAGGAAGTCCGGGCGAAATATGACGTCTCGTCGATGAAGTCGGCGATCCACGCCGCCGCCCCCTGCCCCGTCCCGGTCAAGGAACAGATGATCGCCTGTTGGGGTCCGGTGATCTACGAATACTACGCCGGCACCGAGGGCAACGGCTTCTGCTGGATCAATTCCGACAACTGGCTGGCCCACAAGGGCAGCGTCGGCCAGGCCGTGCTGGGCGAGCTGCGCATCTGTGACGACGCCGGCGACCCGGTCCCGCCGCGCACCGAAGGCGCGGTCTATTTCGCCAACGGCCCGGCGGTGAACTATCACAACGCCCCCGACAAGACCGCCGAGAGCTACAACAAACACGGCTGGACGACGCTGGGCGACGTGGGCTGGGCCGATGAAGAGGGCTACCTCTACCTGACCGACCGCAAGAGCTTCATGATCATCTCGGGCGGGGTGAACATCTATCCGCAGGAGATCGAGAACCTGCTGATCACCCACCCCAAGGTCGCCGACGCCGCCGTGGTCGGCGCGCCCTGCGAGGAGATGGGCGAGAAGGTCGTGGCCGTCATCCAGCCCATGGACCACACCGAGGACCAGACCGCCCTGGCCGCCGAACTCCTGGCCTTCGCCCGCGCCAACCTCAGCCATGTGAAGTCGCCGAGGCGGATCGACTTCATGGCGGAGCTGCCCCGGCATCCGACCGGCAAGCTCTACAAGCGGCTGATCCGCGATGCGTACTGGGGCAAGGGCGAGAGCCGGATCGTCTAGGGTTTGAGGGGCGCATAGGGCGTCGTGGGACGCGCGTGCAGCCAGCCTCCGTCATTGAGCCAGTCGGCCAGACGGTCGGGCCAGTGCTGGATCGTCAGGCTCTCCGAATGGTTGGCGATGTTGAAGCCGTGGTCCATGTCGGCGAACAGGTGCAGCTCGGCCGACACCCCCGCCTTGCGCAGCTGCGCGTAGAGGGTCATGGCCGGCTCGGCGCAGCATGGGTCCAGCGTGCCGGCGGCGATGAAGGCCGGCGGAGCGTCGGCCACGGCCTTGGCTGGAACCCCAAGCGGCCCGGGATAGACCAGCACCTGGAAGTCGGGACGCGCACTGACGGCCTCGACCGGATCGCTCGAGGGGGCTGAAGGCGGCGCGGGATTGTCGGCGACCAGCTCGACCAGCTCGCCGCCGGCCGAGAAGCCCATGACGCCAATCCTTCGCGGATCGACGCCATACTGCTCGGCATTGGCCCGCACCCAGCGGACCGCCCGGCGCAGGTCGGCGGCGGCGTCGCGCTCGATCGCATAGGTCGATCCCGCCTCACGCGACAGACGGTACTTCAGGACGAAGACGGTGACGCCGTAGCGGTTCAGCGCCTTGGCCGGTCCCATGCCCTCATTGACGAAGACCAGCATGCGATGGCCGCCGCCGGGCGCGATGATGATCGCCGCGCCATTGGCGTGGCGCGGGTCGGGCTGCAACACCGTCAGGGACGGGCTGTGAACGTTGCGCACATAGGTGTTCTCGACAATCTCGGGCTCGTTGGCGCGTGCCTCCGAGCCGGGCGCGCCGTGCGGCCAGAGCGGGACCGTCGGGTTGATCTGCGCCATCGCGGAGAGCGGCGCGACCAGCAGCGCCATGACGACCAGAGCTTTGACGAGCATGCTGAGCCTCCCACGCTTTCCGCCCAGACTCCACGTTTCGGCGCGCGTTCCCATCACGACCAAAGTCTAGGGCGGCGCCCGCGCGAATTTGTTCTTTTCGATCCCTAATGTCACCGCACGGCCTAGCTGGCGTTGCCCACGAGGCCAAATGCCGTAAGGCTTTGGCGCATGTTCGCCGCCCTGCTCGACCGCCTGCCCAAGACCGCCACCGCGCCGTTCTGTCCCGCCGAGGTGCGGGGCGCGGTCGCCGTGCCCGACGGCCTGCCGACCTGGAAGCGGATGCTGCGGGTCGCGGGACCGGGCCTGCTGGTCAGCGTCGGCTACATGGACCCCGGCAACTGGGCGACCGACATCGAGGCGGGGTCGCGCTACGGGACATCCCTGCTGTTCGTCGTGGTGCTGTCGAGCCTGGCGGCGATCGTCCTGCAGACCCTGTCGATGCGGCTGGGCCTGGTCACCGGCAAGGACCTAGCGCGGATGTCGCGCGAGCGGTTCGGGGCGCGGACGGTCAAGGTCCAGTGGCTGCTGGCCGAGCTGGCCATCATCGCCTGCGACATCGCCGAGGTGCTGGGCAGCGCCCTGGCCTTCAAGCTGCTGCTGGGCATCCCGCTCTGGGCCGGGGTGCTGCTGACGGCGCTGGACACGGTCATCGTGCTGGGCCTGAAGGGCAAGGGCTTCCGGCAGTTGGAGGCGATCATCCTGGGCCTGATCTCGACGGTCGGGATCTGCTTCCTGGTCCAGCTGATCCTGGCCCCGCCCAACGCCGGCGACGTGGCGCGCGGGCTGGTCCCGTCGCTGGACGCCTTGAAGCAAGGCAACGCCCTGTACCTCGCGATCGGCATCCTGGGCGCGACGATCATGCCGCATAACCTCTACCTGCACTCGGCGATCGTGCAGACGCGGGTGACGCCCGCCGACGAGCCCGGCAAGCGCGCCGCCCTCCGCCTGTCGACGATCGACACCGTCGTCTCGCTGGTGCTCGCCCTGTTCATCAACGCCGCCATCCTGGTGCTGGCGGCCTCGGCCTTCCACGGCAAGGGCCTGACTGAGGTGGCCGGCATCGAGGAGGCGCACAAGCTGCTGGCCCCGGTCACCGGCGGCGTGCTGGCCGGCGTGCTGTTCGCCATCGCCCTGTTCGCCTCGGGCCAGAGCTCGACCTTCACCGGCACCATCGCCGGCCAGGTGATCCTGGAAGGCTTCCTGGACCTGAAGATCCCCTGCTGGCAGCGGCGGCTGATCACCCGGGGCCTGGCGATCGTCCCAGCGCTGATCGGGGTGCTGACGCTTGGCGAGCACTCGGTCGGCAAGCTCCTGGTGCTGACCCAGGTGGTGCTCTCGGCCCAGCTGCCGTTCGCCATCTGGCCGCTGCTGCGCTTCACCGACGACAAGGCGCTGATGGGGGCCTTCGCCAACGGCTGGATCACCAAGATCGTGGCCTGGTTCCTGTTCGTGGTGATCTCGGCGGCGAACGTCTGGCTGGTGGTCAGCACGTTCAGCTAGCCCCCTTCCCCCTTGGATGGGGGAAGGGTTGGGGATGGGGG
>NZ_JBWKZF010000013.1:68502-147000 GCF_059424195.1 Caulobacter sp. GW456-12-1-14-TSB4 | reverse complement strand
GAGGTGGCGGCCAAGGCGAGGGCGGCGGCGGCGATACCGGCAAGCAGACGGGACATCGGGAGGCTCCAGCGGAGAGGACGACGAGGGTCGCGCCTTGGATAACCCCATTCCGCCGTCTTCCAAACCGCTACCTTTGTCGGTGACGGGCCTGGCGCGGCGAGTGGATGAGGAATGGCCAGGATTGCGACCGTGACTTCAGTGTTCCGGCCGCGCGGAAAGGTTCAATAGGCCGCCCGACTTGCCGCCTGGACGCCTTTGGCCTAACCCTCCCGGCCTTGAATCTGCAAAGAACGGAGCGGGCCATCATGAGCATCGCCTTCATTTTTCCCGGCCAGGGCAGCCAGTCGGTCGGCATGGGCGTCGATCTCGCCGAGGCCTTCGCCAGCGCCCGTGAGGTCTTCCAGGAGATCGACGACGCCCTGGGCCAGAAGCTGTTCGCGCTCATGAAGGAAGGTCCCGAGGGCGACCTGACCCTGACCGAGAACGCCCAGCCGGCCCTGATGGCCGTCTCGCTGGCGGTCACCCGCACGCTTGAAAAAGAATTCGGGATTGGCGTCGATCGCGCCGCCTTCGTGGCCGGCCACTCGCTGGGCGAATACTCGGCCCTGGCCGCCGCCGGCGCCATCACCCTGGCCGACACCGCGCGCCTCTTGAAGCTGCGCGGCCAGGCCATGCAGCGCGCCGTGCCGGTGGGCGAGGGCGCTATGGCCTCGCTGATTGGTCCGAAGACGGATCTGGCCCTGGCTGAAGCCGCCGCCCTGGCGGGCTCGGAAGTCGGCGTCTGCGTCGTGGCCAACGACAACAACAACGGCAATGTCGTGATCTCGGGCGCCAAGGCCGCCGTCGACAAGGCCATCGAAAAGGCCAAGGAGCTGGGCGCGCGGGCCATTCCGCTGAACGTCTCGGCGCCGTTCCACTGCCCGCTGATGCAGCCGGCGGCCGACGAGATGGCCGAAGCGCTCGCCAAGACCACCATCATCGCCCCGCGCGCGCCGCTGGTGGCCAATGTCACCGCCGCTCCGGTCCACGATCCGGACGTCATCCGCAAGCTGCTGGTCGAGCAGGTCACGGGCCGCGTCCGCTGGCGCGAGAGCATGACCTGGCTGGCCACCGAAGGCGGCATCACGCGTTTCGCCGAGGCCGGCGCCGGCAAGGTGCTCTCGGGCATGGCCAAGCGCATCGCCCCGGATTCGGAAGCGACGCCGCTGAACACGCCCGCCGATCTCGAAGCCTTCGCGGCCTCGCTTTAAATCAATAAGGAAGACCGACACATGTTCGATCTGACCGGCAAGACCGCTCTCGTCACCGGCGCCACCGGCGGCATCGGCGGCGCCATCGCCAAGGCCCTGCACGCGCAAGGCGCCCACGTCGTCCTCTCGGGCACCCGCGAATCGGCCCTCTCGGAACTGGCCGCCCAGTTCGGTGAGCGCGTCTCGTATGTGGCCGCGAATCTGTCCGACTCGGCCGCCGTCGACGGTCTGGTCGCCAAGGCCGAGGAAGCCGCCGGCGCGCCGCTTGACATCGTCATCGCCAATGCCGGCGTCACTCGCGACGGCCTGATCGTCCGCATGAAGGACGAGGACTGGGAGACCGTGATCAAGGTCAACCTGGAAGGCTATTTCCGTCTGGCCCGCGCGGCCGCCAAGGGCATGATGAAGCGCCGCGCCGGTCGCATCATCGGCATCACCTCGGTGGTGGGCGTGACCGGCAACCCCGGCCAGACCAACTACGCGGCCTCCAAGGCCGGCATGATCGGTTTCTCCAAGGCCCTGGCCCAGGAACTGGCCAGCCGTGGCGTGACGGTCAACTGCGTGGCCCCCGGCTTCATCGCCAGCCCGATGACCGACTCGCTGAACGAGCAGCAGAAGGCCGGCATCCTGTCGACGATTCCCGCCGGCAAGCTGGGCGAGGGGAGCGATATCGCCGCCGCGTGCGTTTTCCTGGCCAGCGACCAGGCCGGCTACGTCACCGGTCAGACCTTGCACGTCAACGGCGGCATGGCCATGATCTAAAACCGCTGTTCCTCTTTCGGTCTGCCGCTAGCAAGCCGAAAAAGAACGTGATAGGCGGAGCCCGACAATTCCTGCGAATAGCGCGGTTTTCACTTCGCTGTTCATGGGCCGATATTTTCATAACGAGGGACTGAACCGAATGTCCGACATTCTCGAGCGCGTGCGTAAGATCGTCATCGAACACCTGGATGCCGATCCCGAGAAGGTCACCGAGAAGGCTTCCTTCATCGACGACCTGGGCGCCGACAGCCTCGACAACGTTGAGCTGGTGATGGCGTTCGAAGAGGAGTTCGACATCGAAATCCCCGACGACGCCGCTGAACACATCCAGACCGTTGGCGACGCCGTGAAGTTCATCACGGAAAAGACCGCCTAAAAGGCGTCGAGTTCGCTAGTCGAACCTGACCATTTCCGCCGCGTCGCACGGGCTCTTGCCATCGTGCGCGCGGCGGTTTTCGTTTGAGGCCCAGAATCTCTAGGAATGGGGATTCGCGAGTGGCGGAGGTTTGGGGTTATCCCCACATCTCACGTCCCGCATCGAAGGTTTGGGAGTGATCCATGCGTAGAGTTGTCGTCACGGGTATCGGCCTGCTGACCCCTCTGGGCCACGGCGTTGACGTGACCTGGAAGAACATCCTCGCCGGCAAGTCCGGCGCCAACCGCATCACGGCCTTCGATCCGACCGACTATGCCTGCAAGGTCGCCTGCGAGGTTCCGCGCGTCGATGGCCGCGGTGGCGGCGGTCCGGACGTCGAGGGCAGCTTCGACCCCGACAAGACCATGAGCCCGCGCGACCAGAAGCGCGTGGACGATTTCATTCTCTACGGCATCGCCGCGGCTGACGAAGCGATCGCGGATTCGGGCTGGGTCCCGGAGACCGACGAGGACAAGTGGCGCACGGGCGTCATCCTCGGCTCGGGCATCGGCGGCCTGTCGACGATCGCCGACACCGCGCTGGAGCTGGAGGCCAAGGGCCCCCGCCGCGTCAGCCCGTTCTTCATTTCCTCGGCCCTGATCAATCTGATCTCGGGCCAGGTCTCGATCAAGCACGGTTTCAAGGGCCCGAACCACGCGGTCGTCACGGCCTGCGCCACCGGCGCCCACGCCATCGGCGACGCCATGCGCCTGATCAAGTACGGCGACGCCGACGTGATGGTGGCCGGCGGCGCCGAAGCGGCCGTCTGCAAGGTCGGCATCGCCGGCTTCATCGCCTGCCGCGCCGTTTCGACCGACTGGAACGACACCCCGGAAAAGGCCTCGCGTCCGTATGACAAGGACCGCGACGGTTTCGTGATGGGCGAGGGCGCGGGCGCTCTGGTCCTGGAAGAGTACGAGCACGCCAAGGCGCGCGGGGCCAAGATCTACGCCGAGGTGGTCGGCTACGGCCTGTCGGGCGACGCCCACCACATCACCGCCCCGTCGGAAGACGGCGAAGGCGGCGGCCGCGCCCTGGCCTCGGCCATGAAGGACGCGGGGCTCCAGCCCTCGGACATCGACTACATCAACGCCCACGGCACCTCGACCATGGCCGATGGCCTGGAAGCCGGCGCCGTCGAGCGCTTCCTGGGCGACCACGCCAAGAACGTCGTCATGTCCTCGACCAAGTCGATGACGGGCCACCTGCTGGGCGCGGCTGGCGCGATCGAGGGGATCTTCTCGATCCTGGCGATCCGCGACCAGATCGCCCCGCCGACCATCAACCTCGACAATCCCGACGTCCACGTCGCCATGAACCTGGCTCCGAACAAGGCCGTGCCGATGAAGATCGACGTGGCCGTGTCCAACAGCTTCGGCTTCGGCGGCACCAACGCCACCGTGGTGTTCAAGAAGGTCTCGTGAGCAAGAAGCCGCCAGCCCCACCTCGCGCCCCACGCGCTCCCAAGCGCGCGCCCGCTCGGGCGAACCGTCGCGAAACCGCGTCCGTGGGGCGGCGGCTGATCCGCGCCTTCTTCGGCGCCGTCACGACCCTGGTCGTGGTCGGCATGGTCGCCATCCTCGGCGCGGCCTGGGTCTATAACGGCCCGGGTCCCGCCGCGAAGGCCGGCGACAAGACCACCGTCGTCCTGCGCAAGGGCGCCAGCCTGCCGGAGATCGCCTCCAGCCTGGAGCAGGGCGGCGTGATCCGCTCCAACTCCGTCTTCATGACCGCCGCCAAGCTGACGGGCGCGGCCCGGGCCTTGAAGGCTGGCGAATACGAATTCGACAGCCGCGCCTCGATGGCCCAGGTGCTGGACGCCATCCGCCACGGTCGCATCGTCCGCCACTGGATCACCATCCCCGAGGGCCTGACCTCGGACATGGTCATGGACATCCTCACCAAGTCCGACCTGCTGACCGGCGACGCCGCGACGCCGCCCGAGGGCGCGATTCTGCCCGAGACCTATGAGGTCCAGCGCGGCGAGGACCGGGCCGTCGTGCTCAAGCACATGATGGATGATCGCGACCAGCTGCTGAACAAGCTGTGGGCCAACCGCCAGTCGGGCCTGCCGTACCAGTCGAAGGAAGAGGCCGTGACCATGGCCTCGATCGTCGAGAAGGAGACGGGCGTGAAGGGCGAGCGTCCGCAGGTGGCGGCGGTGTTCATCAACCGCCTGCGCACCGGCATGCGCCTGGATACCGACCCGACCGTGATCTACGGCATCTCGCGCGGTCGTCCGCTGGGCCGTGGCCTGCGCCGGTCCGAGCTGGACGCGTTCACGCCGTACAACACCTACAAGATCGCTGGCCTGCCCCCGACGCCGATCGCCAATCCGGGCCGCGCGGCCCTGGAAGCGGCGCTGAACCCGGCCAAGACCAACGACCTCTATTTCGTCGCCGACGGCACGGGCGGCCACGTGTTCGCTTCGACGCTGGAGCAGCACAACGCCAATGTCGCCAAGTGGCGTGTGATCGAACGCCAGCGCGCGGACGACAATGTTCCGGTCGTGCCGGCCAAGCCGGCGGGGAAATAACGCCATGGCGATCTCGGGGATGACCGGCTTCGCCCGGGTCGAGGGCGCCCACGGCGCCTGGACCTGGGCGGTCGAGGCGCGCAGCGTCAATGGCCGCAACCTCGAGACCCGCTTCCGTGGCCCGCCCGGCTTCGAGAGCCTGGAGCGCACCGCGCGTGAAGGCTCGCAAGGCCGCTTCCAGCGCGGCCAGCTGACCGTCAATGTCCAGGCCAAGCGCGCGGAGACCTCGGGCGAGACCCAGGTCAATATCGCGGCCCTGGAGCGCTATCTGACCGCCGGCGGGCCCTATGTGGCCACCGGCATGGTGGCCAAGCCCACCCTGGACGGCCTGCTGTCCCTGAAGGGCGTCATCGAGGCTCGCGAGGACGAGGACGACGCCGAGACCCGCGCCGCCGTCGAGACCGCTATGGCCGCCTCGATCGTCCAGGCCCTGGACGGCCTTAAGCTGGCGCGCCAGGAAGAGGGCGCGGCGCTGGATCCGGTGCTGAATGGCCTGATCGACAAGATCGAGGACCTGACCGCCCAGGCCGAGCGCGAGGCCGCCGGCCAGCCGGCCGTGCTGAAAGAACGCTTCGCCCGCCGCATGGCCGAACTGGTCGGCGAGGCCGCCAGCGAAGAACGCATCGTCCAGGAAGCCGCCGCCCAGGCCGTTAAGGCCGATGTGCGCGAAGAGCTCGACCGCCTGGCCAGCCACGTGGTGGCGGCGCGCGGTCTCTTGTCAGGCGAGGGCGCGTCGGGCCGCCGGCTCGACTTCCTGTCCCAGGAATTCATGCGAGAATCCAATACCCTCTGCTCGAAATCGGCCCTGACCGCCCTGACCGCGATCGGTCTGGAGCTGAAGGCCGTGATCGAGCAGTTCCGCGAGCAGGTCCAGAACGTTGAATAAGCCCCATCATAACACTCGCGGCCTGCTGCTGATGGTCGTCGCGCCGTCAGGCGTCGGCAAGACCTCACTGACCCGCCGCCTTGTGGCCGACCACAACGACCTGCACCTGTCGATCAGCTACACGACGCGCGAGCCGCGTCCGGGCGAGCATCACGGCCGCGACTATCACTTCACGACGCGCGACGAGTTCCAGTCGATGATCGACCAGAACGCCTTCCTGGAGTGGGCCGAGGTCTACGGGAACTTCTACGGCAGCCCGAAGCCGCCGATCATGGCGGCGCTGGAGCGGGGCGAGAGCGCTCTGTTCGACATCGACTTCCAGGGCGCCATGAAGGTCCATGCCCAGGCCGAGCAGGATAGCGTACTGGTCTACATCCTGCCGCCGTCGCTGGCCGAGATGAGCCGCCGCCTGCACGCGCGCAGCCAGGATAGCGAGGAGGTCATCCACCGCCGCCTCTCGCGCGCCAAGGACGAGGTCGCCGCCTGGGAGCGGTTCGACTACGTGATCCTGAATGATGATTTCGATCGCGCCTACGCGGATCTGGCCCACATCTATCACGCCGAGCGCCTCAAGCGGGCTCGCAACCCGTGGATCGGCGACCTGGTGGGCGATCTCCTCAAGGAAGAGATCTAGGCGGAGAAGCAGTCCTCGTCCTTCGACAAGCTCAGGATGAGGACTACTTTCACGCCGTAGCAGTAGAAAACCTCATCCTGAGCTTGTCGAAGGACGAGGTTTTCGGGCCTTACGCTTAAAGCGCGCGACGGCCGAAGATCAGGTGGTACAGCGCCAGGATGACGACGGCGCCGATCGTGGCCACGGCCAGGCTGTACAGATTGAAGCCGGACACGCCGCTATTGCCGAACTGGTTGAACAGCCAGCCGCCGACGAACGCGCCGACGATGCCGAGCACGATATCCAGCAGCACGCCGCTGCCGGTGCGATTGACGAGCTTGCTGGCGATGAAGCCGGCGATCAGGCCCAGAAGAAGCCAGGCGAGAATGGACATCGAAGGACTCCATGAGCGATAGGCCACCCTGCGCGGCCTTGCCCAATCAAGTCCTGGATAGTCCCGTTAGTTCCCGCGCATGCGGTCCTGGACATAGGCGATCAGCTTTTCAGCCGGCGGACGGCCGAACACGATGAACAGGCCCGAGCCCAGAATGGCTCCGATCAGAAACGGCAGGTCCATCACGCAAATCCCCTAAGACGCCTCCGATCTATTGCAGACGCGCTGTGGCCAAGCCAAGGCGACAAGGGGGCGCTGCGACGATCGGTCTGGGGTCTGCCGGCTTAAAGGGCGGGCTTGGGCGGGGCGATGATGCTGAGCACGCAGGTCAGACCCTCGGGCGCGTAGTCGAAGGTGGCCGAGCCGGCCAGGTCGCCCTTCAGACTGGCGGCGATCAGGCGCGAGCCGAAACCGCCGCGCTCGGGCGGCTTGACCGGCGGACCGCCGCGTTCGCGCCACTCGATGGTCAGCAGGGTGCGGCCGCCCAGGCTCCAGGACACCGCGATCTTGCCGGTATTGTTCGACAAGGCGCCGTACTTGGAGGCGTTGGTGCCCAGCTCGTGGAAGATCATCGCCAGGGCCACGGCGGCGTTCGGCGCCAGCGGTAGCGGCGGGCCGTCCAGGGTGACCTGGCTGGCATAGGGCTTCAGGGCTTCCGCCAGCAATTCGCCCAGGTCCGCGCCTTCCCAGTTGCGTCGGGTCAGCAGGTCGTGGGCGCTGGCCAGGGTGTAGAGGCGGTCGTTGAACTGGGTCAGGCCGTTCTGGTCGCCGCCATCCCCGCTGGAGGACCGCAGGCTGTGGCGGGCCAGGGACTGGACCACGACCAGGGTGTTCTTCACCCGGTGGTTCAGCTCGTTGATCATCAGTTGCTGGCGTTCGGCGGCGCGGCGGGCCTCGTCGTCGCGGGCTCGCAGGATGTCGGCGGCGGCCTGCAGCGAGCCGCGCACCTCGGCGATCTCCTGCAGATGCGAGGGGGCGGGATCCAGCGGCCGGCCGGCGGCCAGGGCCTCGGACTCGGCGACCAGGCCGCGCACGTCGCGCGAGATTGGGCGGGCGAAGCCCAGGGCGGCGACGACGCCCAGCGCGATCAGCAGGGCCGCGCCGGCGATGGCGGGGCCCAGCGATGTCAGCACCGCCCGGTTCAACTCGTCACGCGGCACCCCGACGATGAAGGTCCAGCCGGACTTCTGCGAGCGGCTGAACGCCGACAGGGTCTTGGTGCCTTCCAGGGTCTGGCTATGGATCACGCCCTCGGTGGCGTGGGCCATGGCCTGCTGCATGTCCTTGCTGGCGTGCCGGCCCTGCATCTTCACCTGGTCGCGCGAGCGGGCCACCAGGGCGGCGTTGCGATCGACGATGCTGGCCGTCCAGGTGCTGGGGAAGGCCTGGGCCGTCATCAGGCTGTGGAAATTGTCCGGCGACTGGATGTAGCCCAGCACGAAGATCTTGCCCTCGACCACGACCGGCATGTCGAAGCCGATGATCGGGGGCAGAGGGGCGGGGCGCTCGATCAGGTCCGAGACCGTGGTGCGGCCGTGGGACATCCGATCCCAGTCGGCGTCCGACAGACGCATGGCTGGCGGCGCCTGGCCGAAGGGCATGCGGGTGTTCAGCAGTTGCCGGTCCTGGGCCATCAGCACGACCCAGGCGTCGCGGCCCTTGGTGGCCTCGCGCGCCTGCTTGTCGAAGGTCTTGAGGTCGCCCTCGGCCAGGGCCGAGGACACGGCCAGGCCCTGCAGGATGCTCTGGCCCTGGCCGATCTGGCGATCGGTGGCCAGGGACAGGGCGCGAGTCATGGCCGTCAGCTGCATGGCGAAGCGCCGCTGGCCTTCCGAGTACTGCATGGCGACCAGGGCGCCCATGAGCAGGATGGCCGGCGCGGCCAGGGTCAGCGCCATGAAAAGCAACCGCCGCGCCACCGTCGAAGGCGCCTTCACCGTACTGTTGGTGGTCACGTTCGCCCCGCTCAGCCCAGGGGCAAGCTGGAGAGCGCTGGGCCAAGCGTCAATAGGGTTTGAGGTCTTATGTGTGGGGGCGGAGGAGCATCCACAGGGCCATGCCGACCATGAACAGGTTTTCGGTCAGCGAGACGAAGCCCAGCGGCACATTGGTGTCGCCGCCGACGCAGGCGCATTTCAGTTCGCGCTTGTCGATATAGACCGCCTTGAACACCGAAACGGCGCCCACGCCGCCGATGAACAGACCCAGGGGCGCGGCGAATCCCGTCAGCACGCCGGCCGCCATCAGCACCCCGGCCGTCAGCTCCGCGAACGGATATATGTAGCCGTACGGCACCCAGCGGCGGGCTAGAAGGTCGTAGTTCAGGAACATGGTCGAGAAGCTCTCGACGTCGCGCAGCTTCAGCATGGCCAGCAGGCTCATGGAGAAGGCCACGAACCACTCGGCGGCCTGGACGGTCAGCGGGGTGTGGAACGCCGCCTGGGAGGCCGCCAGGGCGATCAGGGCGGCCACGGCGAAGACGGCCAGCACCGGCGTATAGGTCAGGGCCTTGGGATCGCGCGCGCCGAACCGCAGGCGCAGGTCGCTGTAGCCGCCGATCCGCTGGCCATCGATGAAGACCTGGGGCGTGGTTTTCACGTCGTGCTCGGCCTTGAAGGCGTCGGTTTCGGCGCGGGTCTTCAGCCAGTGGTCCTCGACGGCATAGCCCTTGGCCTTCAGCAGATGCCGCGCCTTCAGCCCGGAGGGGCACAGGTGCTCGGGCATGACCATGCGGTAAAGCACGGCGGTCTTCTGGGCGTTCATCGCTTCAACTCCTTGGCGCGCGATCCGACGCTCCCCATGTAGGTTCCGTACCATGGTACGGAGTCAAGGCATGACCGGCACGATCGCAAGTTTGGCCCGCGAGGGCGGCGTCGGGGTGGAGACGGTGCGCTACTATCAACGCCGAGGCCTGCTGCGGACGCCCGACAAATCCGGCGGTTCGGCGCTGTCCGGCGGAATTCGACGCTACGACCTCGAGGACGTTCGCCGCCTGAAGTTCATCCGCCAGGCCCAGGCGGCGGGGTTCACGCTGGAGCAGATCGGCGAGCTCCTGGAGCTGGACGCCGGCCACGACCGCGCACGGGCCAGGGCCTTGGCGCGGGAACGCATCACGGCGCTGGACGAGAAGATCGCCGAGCTGCAGGCCGCGCGGGCGTCGCTAGCCAAGCTGGCGCACGCCTGCGCGGCGTCCGACACCGGCCCATGCCCGATCATCGAGGCGTTCGAGGCCTAATCCTGGGCGCCGCGCTTGCGCAGCGCGCGGGCGAAGGTCTCGCCAGTCCGTTCGAAGCCCGTGGCGAGGGCGAAGGCGCGCAGGTCGTCATGCATTGGACCGGCGTCGAGGAGCAGCTCGCCGCACCCCGCCGACCGCGCGGCCTGGGAGGCGGCCTTCAGCAGCAGGCGGGCGATGCCGTTACGTCGCCGCTCCGGATCGACCAGCAGGAACGAGATCGACCCCACCTTCAGGTCGGCGGTCAGCTCGGCGCGCCAGTGCGCCACGATGACGCCCGATGGCGGACCCCATTCGTCGGCGATCAGCACCGCGCCGGGTTGGTCCAGCGCGGCGGCCAGGCGGTCCTTGGTCACGGTCGCGCCGGCGGCCGAGAGCAGCTGGGCCAGGCCGTCCGCGTCCGCGACCTGGGCGCTTCTGACGGACAGGCCGTAGCGGCTAGACATCAGCCCAGAGTGGCTCGCGCCAGGGCCAGGAAGCCGGCCAGGTCGACCACCTCGGCGCGGGCGTCCGGGCTGATACCGGCCTTCTCGCAAAGCTCGCCGCCACCCAGGGCCTTGAGGCTGGAGCGCAGCATCTTGCGGCGCTGGCCGAAGGCGGCGGCGGTGATGCGTTCGAGGGCGGCGATGAGGTCGGCCGGCGGCGGATCGGCCTTGGGGACCAGGCGGACCACGGCCGAGGCGACCTTCGGCGGCGGGGTGAAGGCCTTGGCCGGCAGGTCCATGACGATCTTGGCGTCGCACAGCACCTGGGAGATCACCGCCAGGCGGCCGTAAGCGTCGTCATCGGTCGTGGCGACGATGCGCTCGGCGACTTCCTTCTGGAACATCAGGGTCATCGACAGCGGCTTGAACGGTCCCGTCAGCCAGTTGATCAGCAGCTGGGTGCCGACATTGTAAGGGAGGTTCGACACCACGTGCGCCGGGACGTCGCCGGCGGCCTTGGCCCCGTCGACCTTCAGGGCGTCGCCCTCGACCAGCTCCAGGCGGCCGTCGGCCACCTCGGCGACCTCGGCCAGCAGGGGCAGGAAGCGGCTGTCCTTCTCGATGGCCACGACCTTGGCGCCGGTCTCCAGCAGGGCGCGGGTCAGGCCGCCGGGGCCGGGACCGACCTCGACCACGACATCGCCTTCGCCGACCTGGGCCAGGCGAGCGATCTTGCGGGTGACGTTCAGGTCCAGCAGGAAGTGCTGGCCGAAGCTCTTGCGCGCCAGCAGGTCGTGGCGCTCCAGGGCCTCGCGCAGGGGCGGCAGGTCGGCCAGGCTCATGGTCAAATCTCTCAGGCGCCGCGACGGGCGGCGATGTCGGCCGCCAGCTTGATGGCGGCGATCAGGCTATCGGGACGGGCGACGCCACGTCCAGCGATGTCGAAGCCGGTGCCGTGATCGGGCGAGGTGCGCACGATCGGCAGGCCCAGGGTGATGTTCACCCCGCCCCAGAAGTCCAGCATCTTGACCGGGATCAGGGCCTGGTCGTGGTACATGCACAGCACGCCGTCGTAGCCGAGGCGGGCGGCCGGGTGGAACAGGCTGTCGGCCGGGGCCGGGCCGAAGGCGTCGACGCCCAGGTCCTTCAGCGCGCGGACGGCCGGTTCGATGATCTCGATCTCCTCGCGACCCAGCGCCCCGCCTTCGCCGGCGTGCGGGTTGAGGGCGGCGACGGCCAGGCGAGGCTTGGCGATGCCGAAGTCCTTGCGCAGGGCCTGGGCGGTGACGAGGCCGCTGGTGACCACCTTCTCGATGGTCAAGGCGGCCGGGACCTTGGCGATGGCCGTGTGGATCGTCACCAGGGTCGCGCGCAGGTCGCCGGCGGCCAGCATCATCACCGGGCCGCGCGCGCCGTCCATGGTCTCGGTGACGGTCAGCTCGGCCAGGAATTCGGTGTGGCCCGGGAACTTGAAGCCGGCCTCGTAGAGCGGGGCCTTGGCGATCGGGGCGGTGACCAGGCCGGAGACCGCGCCGGAGAGTGCGAGGCCGACGCCGGTCTCGATCCAGCGGATCACCTGAGGCGCATAGGCCGGCGAGGGCTGGCCGGAGACGACCGGCGAGAGCAGGGGGATGTCGATGACCGGCAGGGCGTCGGCGAAGACGCCGGCGGCCTCGTCGGGGCCCGTGACGGCGCGGACCTTCACTCCGCCGCCCGCCGACGCCAGCAATTGGGCGTCCCCTACCACCACGAACGGCTGGCCGTCGTGGCGCAGGGCGGACCAGGCCTTGGCGATGATCTCCGCGCCGACGCCGGCGGGATCACCGGCGCTGAGAGCGAGCGGGCGGAGTGTCACCGTGTCTTGCCCCTATCGGGTCTCGATGGTCGCCTGGTTGCGCAGGTCTCGCAGGTAGCGCTTGGAGATCAGCGCCAGCTGCTGGCCGCGCAGGCGGTTCTCGATCTGGTCGTGCGACGGGGCGTTGGCGCCGCCCTGGCGCTTACCGCAGACCGCGATCAGGTGCATGCCGGCGTCGGTGCGGATCGGGTCCGAGATTTGGCCCACGTCCAGCTTGTTGGCGGCTTCCTGGAAGGCGGGGGCCAGGTCGGTGATCTCGGCCTCGCCGAGGTCGCCGGCGACCAGACCGTCCACCTTGCCGGCGGCGCCTTCCAGCGTCGCGCAGCTGTTGATCTTGGGCTTCAGGTCGGTCAGCAGCTTGGTGGCCGCGGCGACCTGGGCTTCGGTGGCGTCGGCGGCCAGCGGGGCGGCGACCTGCTTGAGATCGACGATCGCGGTCTTCGAGCCGGCGCGCTTGTCGCGCAGATAGACGATGTAGACGCCGTCCTTGACCGGGATCGGCTTGGACATCTGGCCGGGACGCAGCTCTTCGAGCGCGGCGTCGACTTCCGGCGGCATTTCACCGGGGCTGACCCAACCCACGTCACCGCCGTTGGCGGCGGTGGCCGAACCCGAGAACTGCCGGGCGACGGCCGGGAAGGGCGCGCCCTGCTGCATCTGGTTGATCAGCTGCGCGGCGCCATTGGTGGCCACTTCCATGCCGCCGACGCGCGCGGCGTCGAGGAACACTTCGCTGACCTGATATTGCGGCTTGGCGGCGGCGTCGGCGAGGCGACGCTGATAGGCCTTGATCTGGTCTTCGCCGATACGCAGGCGCGAGCCGTAGCGGCCCTGGATCCAGCCTTGCCACGAGCTATCGGCCCGCAGCTGGGCGCGCCAGGTGTCCAGGCCGATGCCTTGCTGGACCAGCGACGTCTTCAGCTGGTCGGCGCTCATCTTGTTGCCTTGAGCGATGTCGGCGATCTGCTCGTCGACTTCCTTCTCGGTCGAGATGATCGTGATCTTCTGCTGCTTCTCGACGCGCTTCAGCTCCTGCATCTGCAGGTGTTCGTCGACCAGCGAGCGCAGGGCTTCCTGCTCGATCTGCGGCAGGTTCTCCTGAGTAGCCTGCATGCCCGAGGTGGCCATCAGCAGGCGCATGCGCTGCATCAGGTCATAGCTGGAGACGATCTCGTCGTTGACGACCGCCGCCACGCTTTCCGACAGCGGGTTGGCCGGCGCGGCCGTCGCCGCGGTCGCCGGCGGAGCCGCGACTTGCGGCGGTGCGGCTTCCTGCGCCTGAAGGGCGTAAGCGGGCAGGCCGAGGCTCGCCACGGTCAGGGCGAGAATGGACGCGGCGCCGGCCGCGAAAGTCGTGACGCTACGCGCAGACCGCATGGATAGTGTCGTTCCTCTAGTCCCAGGCCGCACACGGCAGGCGCGGTCGGTTATCATGTTTTCGGAAGTGACGAACGCCAAATCTGACGTTTCCTCCTGGGCGTCGCCTCCGAGACGCAGCTTACGGAGGCGTGCGAACAGGGCACGCCCCCCAAAGACGTGTTCACTCATCGACCCGCGTATCCTGCGGCGCCCAATGTGGCGAACGAAAGGCTGAAGACGATCGTACGGTCAGGCTGCAGCCGCAGACCCTGGGCCGTCGAGGCGTAGCGGTCCTGCTGCTGGTAGATCACGTCGATGCGGATGCAGTCGTCCTGGTAGGCCACGCCGATGTCGCGGCGGCGCCAGACGTCGGCGACCATGTCGCGCTGGCCGAAGGTGGTCAGCGAGAAGTGTTTGGTCACCTTCAGTTCGCCACGCGCTTCGAAGTTTTCCTGGCGGTTGCCGTTGGCGTCCAGCTCGTCCTTCAGGTAGCGCACCGAGGCGTAGCCACGGTTGGTGAAGGCGTCGAGGCCCGTTTCCAGGCGACGGATCTCCTGGGTGTCCGAATCGAGGCGGGTGCGGGCGAAGGCGGTGATGCCGCGGATCGGCGTCACGGTCGCGGCGACCACCCAGTCGGACGTCTTCTCCTGCAGGCCCGTGCGGGCCGGCAGAAGCGGGTCGAACTTGGTGCGGAAGCTGCGGCCGACCAGGATGCTGCCGCTGCGGCCGCCGGGCAGGGTGTAGGTGGCGCGGCCGCCGACGTTCAGGCGCTGGCCGCCCTCATAGAGGTCGAAGCCCGGCGACTTGTTGGCCGAGAACAGGTTGGTCTCGTCGAATTCCAGCGTCGCGCTGTCTTCGTTGTAGAGATAGGTCGTCGTCCCGTTGCGGGCGACGACGGTCGGCACGCGCGAGCTGTCCGAGCCGACCGCGACCTGGGCCAGGGGCTCCAGCACGATGTTGCCGCCGTTCTTCAGCGGCTTGTAGAACGGCAGGCTCAGATCGACGCCGCCGACGCCCAGGGCGCGGGTGTAGGTGTCCTTGCTGTCGTCGCCCAGAGCCGCCGCGGCGGGGGTGATGTACGACTTGATCGAATAGGCGTCGCCGCGCGCCTGGGCGAAGGGCGAGACCTTCAGGCCGTTGCCGACGATGGTGCTGGAGCGCCAGTCGGCCTTGAAGCTGGCGCGGCTGGAGTCGACGCCGCTCTGACCCTTGTAGTCGGGCAGATAATAGGGCGGCTCGCCGTACTGCGACTCAGAGCGGTTGAGCATGACGCCCGAGCCTTGCAGGCGCAGACGGCCGCCCAGCACGGGGCTGTCCGGCTCCCAGCGGGCCTCGACCAGCGGACCAATCAGCGGGAAGGCGCCGCTGTTCTCGAAGGCGTTGGCCGAGTTGGTCGTCGGGTTGATGCCCACGACGCGCAGGCCCTGGACCGAGACGGCCGAGACCGAGAACCACGACCGCGCGTCCTGGCGGGTGGCGAACAGCTGCGAGACCAGGCGATGGTCGTCGCTGGTGAACAGGCCGCGCTGCACATAGACGTCGTTGATCTTGTACTTGTCGAACAGCAGGGCGTCGGAGACGCGCTCGGCCGTGAAGCCCCACTTCCACTTCTCGTCGATGTCGAACTTGCCGTTGGCCAGGATGTAGCTGCGGGCCGTCGACTGGCCGAAGCGGTCGCCGTGGATGTCGAAATCCTTGTCGTACGTGAAGCCGCCGCGCGCCTCGACCGTGCCCGAGTAGAAGCGCTTGCGGTAGTTCACGTTCAGGAACGGATTGACGCCCGTGCTGATCTGCGGGGCGATGATCACGTCCGACGAGGGCGAGATCACGTAGTAGTAGGGCTGGTTGTACGAGGTGCCCCGGCCCTTGGAGAAGTCGATCTTCGGCGCCAGGAAGCCCGAGCTGCGCTTGGCCTGCGGATCGGGGTGCCAGAACAGCGGCAGGTACAGGATCGGCGCGCCCCACAGGTGGATGGTGGCGTTCTTGTAGTAGATTAGCTGCTTCTGCTTATCCTGGACGATCTTGTCGGCCGAGACCGACCAGGTCGGCCGAGGCTTCTCGGCGCAGACCTCGCAGGGCGTGTAGATCGCCCGGTTCAGTTCCTGGATGTTGGCGTTGCGGCGCACGGCGGTGACCGACGCGATCTTCATGTTCTGGTCGAGGCGGGCCGCGAAGTTCTCGGCGAAGCCGGCCTTCATGTCCTTGTCGAGTTCCAGGTGATCGGCGAACTCGGCGGTGCCGTCGGGATTGAGCAGCTGGACGTGACCATTGGCGACGATCTCGCCGGTCTTGGAATTGTAGATGACCTCGTCGGCGCGCAGGGTGCGGCCTTGATAGCGGCTCTGCACCTTGCCGCGCGCGGTCATGATCTGGTTGACGTCGTCCCGGATCAGCAGGTCGGACTCGAGGTAATAGCCCTCGTCCGTCAGGCCGTCGGACGGCGTGGCGGGCACCACCGGCGTCGGCGGGATCGAGGCCAGGCTCTGCTGGGCGTGGGCCGCGCCCGCGCAGGCGAGCGCCAGCCACGCCGCGCCGCTGAGCAGCAGCGCGCGACCGGCGGACGGGACGCTGGGACGCGTTTCAGTCATGAATGACCCTGGCAGCAATGACTCACCCATCTTCCGTATAGCAAAGCAAAGTGAAGCCCGCCAAAAGCGCGATCGTCGGCGGTGTCCAAGCGGCGATAAAGGGGACCAGAACGTCCGCCTTGCCCAGGGTGCTGCACAGCTCGTTGAAGAAAAAGAATCCGAAACCCAGCGCGACGCCGGAGCCGGCCAGGGCCGCCAGGCCCCCCAGGCGCATCAGGCGCAGCGAGAACGCCGCCGCCAGCACCGACATGGCCGCGAACAGCACCGGCGTGGCCAGGTCCTGTTGCAGGCGCAGCTTGAACGGCGCGGCCGAGAAGCCGGCGTCCTCGGTCCGCTGGATCGTCGCCGGCAGTCGCCAAAGGGCCACGGCCTGGGGCGTGTTGAAGCGTTCCGAGGCGGTGCGGTCGTCCAGGTTGGACGGGATCGACAGGCTGTCGGAGCGGATGGCTCCGGCGCCGGGCGTGGCCTCGCGCACGCCGGTCAGCCGCCAGAAGCCCGGCTCCAGCCGCGCCTCGTTGGCCTCGATCCGGCGGGTGAAGTCCATCACGCCCTTGGCGTTCAGGGTGTAGACGAACAGCGACACGCCCTTCAGGCGCACCGAGCCGTCGATGACGTCGCGGGCCCGGGCGCGGATGACGATCTGGGTCTTGTCGTCGCCCTGGCGCAGCCACGTGCCCTTGGGGGTTTCCTTCAGATAGCCGTTCATCAGCGCGTCGCGCTCGGTCTCGAACTTGGCGGTCATGGCCGTGGTCAGCGGGTTGAGCAGGGTGATGCTCAGGAGGCCGATCACGAACGAGGCCATGGCCGCGGGCATGATGAAGCGCCAGGCCGAGACGCCGGCCGCGCGCATGGCGATCAGCTCGCTGCGCCGGTTCAGCTCGACGAACGCCCACATGGTGCCGAACAGGAAGACGAACGGCGCCAGCACCAGGATGGTGGCCGGCGACTGCAGGATGGTCAGGTACAGCAGCTGCAGGAAGGTCGCGTCGGCGCGCGTGCCGACATTGCGAGCGATATCGACGAAGGCGATCAGCATCACCATCGCCCCCAGCACGGCCAGGGCCGCGACCAGCGAGCTCATGGTGCGCTTGAGGACGTAGCGTTCCAGCATGCCCATGGTCAGCATCAGGCGGCTCCCGACAGGGCGGGGGTCGCCTTGGCCATCTTGGCGGCGCGGCGCGGCGAGACCTTCTGGCGGAAGATCTGCGACAGGCTCCACCACATGGCGGCCAGCGGCACCATGTACTGCAGGACGTTCAGCCAGACGCCGTCCTCGCAGGCGGCCTGCACGCCGAAGCCGACGATGCGGACCACCGCGGCGGCGGCGCCGACGGCGGCCATCCGCTTGCCATAGCCCATGCGGCTGAACGAACCGCCCAGCACGGCGGCCAGGGCCATGGTCATCAGGGCCAGGCTGTAGAGTGGGCTGGCGAAGCGCGAATGGCCCTCGGCCAGCAGCTTGCCCTTGTTCCGCTGCTCCCACTCCTGCGTCATGTCCGGGAAGAACAGCTCGTGCGGATAGCGGTCGGCGATCTTGTAATGCACCAGCTCGTCGGTGTGCGACAGGCTGGACAGGTCGAAGGTGTACTCGTCGAACGAGGTGTATTGCAGCACGCCTTGGCGCGAGAACTGCTGGTTCGAACCGTGGCGCATGATCAGCACCGGCTGGCCCTTGCGCATGGCGATCTCGGCCTCGCGCGACGAATAGGTCGAGGCGCCGCCGTTCGCGGTGTCCTGGTGGATGAACAGGTTCTGGATCTTGTTGTCGCGGTCGATCGACTGGGCATAGACGGTCAGGCCCGGGCCCGGCTCGGTGAACTGGCCCGGCTGGACCAGGGTCGAGGCCACGTCGCTCTTGATGTCGAACGAGGTCTCGCGGATCTGGCGGGCGCTCCAGGGCTGCAGCCACAGGCCCGAGACCAGCGAGATCAGGGCCGCGATCACCGCCAGGCGCATGGCCGGCGAGATGACCGCCCAGCGGCTCATGCCGCCGGCGAAGCAGACGACGATTTCCTGCTCTGTGTGCAGACGGTTCAAGGCCACCAGCGCGGCCACGAACAGCGCCAGCGGCATCATGATGCCGAGAAGCTGGGGCAGGGCCAGGACGATGATCTTGAGGAACACCAGCGCGCTCTGGCGCTGCTCCACCAGCACGTCGAATTCCGACAGGCTGCGCGCCAGCAGGGCAAGCGCCACCAGGGCCGCCGTCGCCAGCAGCGTCGGGCCTAGCAACTGCCGGAAAAGATAGCGTTCTATGAGGCGCATCTAGTGGGGTTCGGGGCGGATGGATTCGTGGGACGAACCCCGAAGATGGGTCGTTCTACACGGGGGCTTCGCGTCGGCACAACCGGTGAGCTGACTTAGCTGTGCCGAGTGGGGTCGAACGGAGCCTTTTCTATGGCGCCGCATTGGACTATGCCGCCTAGTTCGAGATGAGCGGCAGCGCGTCGGACGCGCCCCTTAGAAGTCGCCAGATGCAGGAGCGCGGCATGCGTATCGAGTTCGTCCCCGTCGACACCCAGGCCGGCGCCGCCGCCGCGCTCGCGGTCCTCGCTCACGAGGGCGCGGCCCTGTCGCCGGAGGCCAAGGCCGCCAATGAGTCGACTGGCGGCGCCCTGGCGCGCGCCATCGCCGGCGGTCGCTTCACCGGCGCCAAGGGCCAGACCCTGGACCTCGTGGCCCCGCACGGCCTGGAAGCCGCCCGCCTGGTGCTGATCGGCGTCGACGGCTCGGGCGCGGTGGAGCCGGAAGCGGTCGAGACCGCCGCCGCCGCCGCCTATCAGGCCGTGAAGACCACGGGCGTCACCGAGCTGGTCCTGAAGCTGGGCGCCGACGCCGAGAGCGCCGCCCGCGCCGCCTTCGGCGCGCGCCTCGCCGCCTATCGCTTCGACAAGTACCGCACCACCGAGAAGGCCGAGAAAAAGCCCTCGGTCCAGGTGATCAAGGTCGCCGCCGCCGACCCGGTCAAGGCGCAGAAGGCCTATGAACCGCTGTCGGCCCTGGCCGACGCCATCGTCTTCAGCCGCGATCTGGTCTCCGAGCCGGCCAACATCCTGCATCCGGAAGAGTTCGCCGCCCGCGCCAAGAGCCTGGAAAGCCTCGGCCTCGAAGTTGAGGTCCTGGGCGAGGCCCAGATGGCCGAGCTGGGCATGGGCAGCCTGCTGGGCGTGGGCCAGGGCAGCCGCCGCGAAAGCCAGCTCGTCATCATGAAGTGGACCGGCGCGGCGGATAAGAACGCCCAGCCGATCGCCTTCGTCGGCAAGGGCGTGACCTTCGACACCGGCGGCATCTCGATCAAGCCGGCCGACGGCATGGAAGACATGAAGTGGGACATGGGCGGCGCGGCCGCCGTGACCGGCGTCATGCACGCCCTGGCCGGCCGCAAGGCCAAGGTCAACGCCATCGGCATTCTCGGTCTTGTCGAGAACATGCCCGACGGCAACGCCCAGCGTCCGGGCGACGTGGTCACCTCGATGTCGGGTCAGACCATCGAGGTCATCAACACCGACGCCGAAGGCCGCCTCGTGCTGGCCGACGCCCTCTGGTACTGCCAGGATCGCTTCAAGCCGCAGTTCATGGTCAACCTGGCCACCCTGACCGGCGCGATCATCATCGCCCTGGGTCACGACTACGCCGGTTTGTTCAGCAATAACGACGGCTTGTCGGAAAAGCTTCTCGCCGCCGGCAAGGCCGAGCGCGAGACCCTGTGGCGCCTGCCGCTGCCGGCCGCCTACGAGAAGCAGATCGAAAGCCCGATCGCCGACATGAAGAATATCGGCGGCCGCCCGGCCGGCTCGATCACCGCCGGTCTGTTCCTGCAGCGCTTCGTCAACAACGTGCCATGGGCCCACCTCGACATCGCCTCGACGGCCTGGAAGAAGCCCTCGGCCGATCCGACCGTGCCGGACGGCGCGGCCGGCTTCGGCGTGCGCCTGCTGAACCGCCTCGTCGCCGACGCCTACGAAGGCTGAGCATGACGGCCGCGCTTTGCGAGGTCTGGTTCTACCACCTGGAGCGCTCGCCGCTCGAGGCGGTGCTGCCCGAGCTTCTGGAGAAGACGCTCGGGCGGGGCTGGAAGGCGCTGGTGCGGGGCGGTGATCCCAAGCGAATGGAGGCGCTGGACCAGCACCTCTGGACCTTCCGCGAGGACAGCTTCCTGCCGCACGGTCTGGCCAGCGAGCCGATGGCCGAGCGCCAGCCGGTGCTGCTGACGGCCGAGGACGGCAACCCGAACGCCGGTGACGCGCTGTTCCTGATCGACGGGGCCGAGCCCGGCGACCTGGCGGGGGTTTCGCGCTGCATCCTGCTGTTCGACGGTCGGGATGACCAGGCGCTGGCCATGGCGCGGGGCCGCTGGTCCGTCTTCAAGAAGGCCGGGCATCCGGTGTCCTACTGGCGCCAGGGCGCCGAACGCGGTTGGGAGAAGCAGGCATGAAGCGCGCATTGTCCGTACTGGCTCTGGGTCTGCTCCTGGCCTCGTGCTCCAGCGCGCCCGAGCCGGCCCCGCCGCCGCCGCCGGCCACGCCCACCGCGCCGCCGGCTATCGCCTTGCCCGCCAAGCCGCCGATCTCGTCGTCGATCGACGCGTCCAAGGATCAGTGCGGGCTGAAGGATGCCCAAGCCTATGTCGGCAAGCCGCGCACCAGTCTGCCGGCTCCGGTCGATCCGTCGCGCTGGCGGGTGGCCTGCACGACCTGTCCGGTGACCATGGATTACCGCGCCGACCGCTTGAATATCCTGTTCAATGCCGATACCGGCGTCGTCCAGGAAGTGAAGTGCGGCTAGAAACCATGTTACGCCAAGCTTTCCTGGCGTTTTCCCAGTTCCGATGAAATAACCGAATCGCCGGGGATTCCGCGCCGGCCGGTTCAGCGCATGGTCGACCACTCGACGATCGTACCCAAGACCCGTGATAACTTGGCGGCCACGCTGTTGGCCGCCGCCGGCGTCGCGTTCGGGTTCGCCGGTCTGGCCTATCTCTGCGTCGAAATCCCTCGCGCCTACGGTCATGTCACGCCGATCTGGCTGTCGAACGGCTTCCTGGCCGCGTGCCTGCTGTCGTCGCCCACGCGGCGGTGGCCGGCGTTGGTGATCGGCGCGGTTTTGGGCGCATTGATCGCGGGCGCCCATGCCGGCGACAGCCCGATGGTCAACGCCATCCTGGTCACCCTGAACGTATGCGAGGGCCTTCTGGCGGCCGTCGCCGTGCGCCGGATCGCGGGGGAGGCCATCGACCTGGGCCGCCCGCGCGACATGCTGACCTTCGTGCTGCTGGGCGGCTTCATGGCGCCGACGATCGTGGGGACCATCGCCTCGTCGATCCATACGATGCTGCGCGGCGGCGATCTGCTGAGCAACGTGACCGGCTGGGTGCTGAACGACATCCTGGGCATGCTGACCATCGGGCCGTGCCTGCTGGTGCTGTTCCGGGCCAACCTCTATCTGCGCGAGCGGCCGCTGAGCCGCGACGGGGTGCTGTCGATCGTGGCCTGCGGGCTGACCGCCGCCGCCGTCTTCGGCCAAAGCCGCTATCCGCTGCTGTTCGTAGTGCCGCCGGTCATGCTGCTGGCGGCCTGGCGCCAGGAGGTGCTGGGCGCCGTCCTGGGCGTGATGCTGGTGGCGGCCATTTCCCTGGTCCTGACCATCGCCGGCCAGGGCCCCATCCACCTGATCCTGGCGGGCTCGGCCACCCAGTCGACGGTGCTGCAGCTGTTCCTGGCGGTCTCGACCTTCGTCGCCCTGCCGGTCGCCGCCTTCCAGCGCCAGCGCCGGGCGATCATGGCCCAGCTGGTCGAGACCAGCGCCGGCGCCGAACGCAGCGAGGCCAAGTTCCGCCTGTTGGCCGAGAGCGCCCTGGACATCATCGCCCATAGCGACCTGCACGGGCAGATGAACTACGTCTCGCCCGCCGCCCGCGCGATCATGGGTTATGAGCCCGAGGAGCTGCTGGGGACGGCCTATCTGAAGACCCTGCACCCCGACGACATCCCGAAGATCGGCGTGGTGGTCCAGGCCCAGCGCGAGTGTCCGAACGCCGCCTCGGCCCCGCCGGCCGCCACGGTCGAATACCGCGCCTTCCGCAAGGACGGCGGCATGATCTGGCTGGAGTCGCGTCCGACCCTGGCCTGCGACCCGGTCACCGGCGTCCCGACCGGCATCACCGACATCATCCGCGACGTCACCGCCCGCAAGACGCTGGAGCTGGAACTGCGCGCCGCTCGCGCCGAGGCCGAGGCCGCCGCCGCCGTGAAGGGCGAGTTCCTGGCCAATATGAGCCACGAGCTGCGCACGCCGCTGACCGCGGTGATCGGCTTCGCCAACCTGGCGGCCGACGAGCCGGACCTGTCGCCGCGCGCCCAGCGTTATCTCGACCGCATCGCCGCCGGCGGCCAGACCCTGCTGACGACGATCAATGACATCCTCGACTTCTCGCGGCTGGAGACCGGGCGCATCGCCCTGAACATCCGCCCGACCAGCGTGCCCGACCTGGTGGCCGAGGTGATCGAGCTGACGAGCACGGGGGCCAGCGCCAAGGGCCTGGTGCTCAGCGCCCGAGGCCTCAACACCTTGCCGGCCCTGGTGATGATCGACCCCGAGCGCGTGCGCCAGGTGTTGGTCAATCTGGTCGGCAACGCGGTGAAGTTCACGGACGCCGGCACGGTCAGCCTGGCCGCGGCCCATCACGAGGGCCGCCTGCGCATCGCCGTCGTCGATACCGGGCGAGGCGTGGCCGCCGAGGACCAGGCGCTGATCTTCGCCCGCTTCTCGCAAATCGACGCGGCCCTCAACCGCCAGCACGGCGGCACCGGCCTGGGCCTGGCCATCTCCAAGGGGCTGGTCGAGCTGATGGGCGGCCAGATCGGCGTCGAGAGCGAGGACGGCAAGGGCGCGCGCTTCTGGTTCGAGATCCCGGCCCACGTCGCGGCCGAGGACGACGACCATATCGACGAGACCGAGATTCCGCTGCCGCCGCCCGGCAGCCGCGTGCTGGTGGTCGATGATAACGCCGGCAACCGCGAGCTGGTCCGCTCCGTGCTGGAGGCCGTCGGGGTCGAGGTCGCCGAGGCCCAGGACGGGGAGGAGGGCGTCGCCGCCGCGGCAGCGGCGCCCTATGACGCCATCCTGATGGACCTGCGCATGCCGCGCCTGGACGGCGTCTCGGCCGCCCAGCGTATCCGGGCCGAGCAAGGGCCCAGCGCCGGCGCGCCGATCATCGCCTTCTCGGCCGACGTGCGGATGGGGCCGCTGGACCCGGTGTTCGATGGCGCGACGCCCAAGCCGCTGACGGTGATGTCGTTGCTGTCGACCCTGGCCCTGGCGCTCGGCTCGCCCAATCCCGCGACGGCCTAGACAACGTTGTCATCATGCGGCACGAAGTGGCCTGACCAGTAAGCGTCGCCCGTTCCGAAGGCGACCTCGGACGGGAGGCCTTCGCATGAAAAAGCTCGTGCATTCCTTGTTTTTTGGCAGCGCTCTGGCGCTCGCTCTGCTTTCGACCTCCGCTCATGCAGAAGGCTGGCTGAAGGCCAAGGACGCCCGCATCGTCGACGAGACCGGCAAGCCTTACCTGCTGCGCGGCATGGGCCTGGGCGGCTGGATGCTGCAGGAAGGCTACATGCTGCGCCTTTCCAAGCTGGGCCAGCAGCACGTCATCCAGGGCAAGATCGCCGACCTGGTCGGGCCCGAGCGCCAGAAGGCCATCCACCAGGCCTGGCTCGACAATCACACCACCAAGGTCGACATCGACGCCATGGCCGCCTGGGGCTTCAACTCCGTGCGCCTGCCGATGCACTACGACCTGCTGACCCTGGCCGTCGACCAGGAGCCCAAGGCGGGCGTCGACACCTGGAAGGAGGACGGCTTCCAGCGGATCGACCAACTGCTGGCCTGGACCAAGGCCAACGGCATGTACTTGATCCTCGACTTGCACGCCGCGCCCAGCGGTCAGGGTAACGACCTGCCGATCGCCGACCGCGATCCGAGCAAGCCCTCGCTGTGGGACAGCCCCGAGGCCCGCCGCAAGACCATCGCCCTCTGGAAGAAGCTGGCCGCCCGCTACAAGGACGAGCCGATGATCGGGGCCTACGACCTGATCAACGAGCCCAACTGGGACTTCGACGGGCCCGGCAACACCCACGGCTGCAAGGACGAGAAGCAGGCGGGGCTGTGGAGTTATTACCAGGAGCTGACGGCCGCGATCCGCGAGATCGACCCGCGCCACATGATCATCCTGGAAGGCAACTGCTGGGGCAATAACTACAAAGGCATGCCCAAGCCCTGGGACGCCAACATGGCGCTCAGCTTCCACAAGTACTGGAACAACAACGACGAGGCCTCGATCGAACAGCATTTGAAGCTGCGCGAGGAAACGGGCCTGCCGCTGTGGTTGGGCGAGAGCGGCGAGAATTCCAACGTCTGGTTCGCCGACTCCATCCGCCTCGTGGAGAGCCAGGGCATCGGCTGGGCGTTCTGGCCGCTGAAGAAGATCGGCTTCAACCAGCCGCTCGAGATCAAGGTCGACCCGGCCTATGACGACGTCGTCGCCACCCTGACCGGCGAGGCCAAGACGCCGGTCAGCGCCGACAAGGCCTATCAGGTGCTGATGAAGGTCGCCTCGCACGACGTCCGCTTCGAGAACAACGAGGCCCATCCCGACGTCATCGACGCCATGTTCCGCCAGCCGCACGACGCGACGGTCCGGCCGTTCAAGAAGCACGTGGTCGGGGCCAAGGGCGCGACGATCCCGGCCTGGGAATACGATCTGGGCGTCGTCGGCGCGGCCTATGCCGACAGTGACGTGGCCAACTACCACGTCTCGACCGGCGGCGAGCGCACGCCGTGGAACCGGGGGCGGACGGGGCGGAACGACGGGGTGGACTTGAAGCGCGGCGCGGGCGGGCTGGTGGTCACCGACTTCAGCGCCGGCGAGTGGCTGCGCTACACGGTCTCGGCGACAAGTGGGCGCTACGTCGTGAGCCTAGTCGGGACTGGGCCGATGGAGGTGGCGGTCAACGGCGATCCTGCAAAGGGCAAGGTCGTGACTTTGCTGCCGGGGACCAACACGCTGGTGGTGAAGTCGACGGGGGCCGCGAGCCTCAGCGCCATCAAGTTCGCGCCCGCCAAATAGCCCACAAAACTTGTCATCCCGGAAAGCGCGGAGCGCTTGTCCGGGACCCAGGGGCGGCGCGCACGGCGTTCACGCACCCCCTGGGTCCCGGACAGCCTCTGCGAGGCTTCCGGGATGACAAGCTATTTGCGGGCTTGAGCCCCTACAGCGTGCTCATCCCGCCATCGATGATCAGCTCGCTGCCGACCGTGAAGCGGCTCTCGTCCGAGGCCAGGAAGATCACCGCGTCGGCGATCTCCTTGGGCTCGCCGAAGCGGCCGGCCGGCAGGTTGGCCAGGATGCCGGCCGACATGGCGTCCAGCGAGGCGGCGTCGAGACCCAGCTTGCCGTAGAGCGGCGTGCTCACCGGCCCGGGGCTGATGACGTTGACGCGAATCCCGCGACCGATCAGCTCGCCCGACAGCGTGCGGGCCAGCGAGATCAGGCCGGCCTTGCTGGCGGCGTAGACGCTGGAATTGGGCATGCCGATATGGGCGTTGATCGAGCCGTTGAAGACGATCGAGGCCGGGTTGCTGAGGATCGGGGCCAGGGCCTGGACCAGGAACAGCGGGCCCTTCAGGTTGACGTTGATGGCGCGGTCGAAGGTCTCTTCGGTCCAGCTTTCCAGCGGACCGAACGGGGCGATGCCGGCGTTGACGAAGACGGCGTCCAGCTTGCCGAAGGCGGCTTCGACGGTCTTGGCGATCGTGGCTTGAGCGGCCACGTCGCCGGCGTCGGCCAGGATGGCCAGGACGTCGCCGCCCAGAGCCGCTTTGGCTTCTTCCAGGCGTTGAGCGTTGGCGCCGGTGATGGCGACCTTGGCGCCTTCTTCCAGGGCGCGCTGGGCGGCGGCGAAGCCGATGCCGGTGGTGCCGCCGGTGATCAGGATGGTCTTGTTGGCGAGGCGGGACATGAGGTGATCCTTCCGTTTGACGGGCCGGCGCACCGCGCGTCGGTCAGTGACGATGATTTAGGCTGAGCCCTCGACTTGAACGATGGGCGGAAACGCGATCTATCATTCAGCTTAAGTGAATGATGAGGCGCCCATGGACCGACTGCGCGCATTCGAGATGTTCACCACCGTGGTCAGCCGTGGCGGCTTCGCCAAGGCGGCCGAGGCGCTGGACACCTCGCCGGCCAATGTCACCCGCTACGTCGCCGAGCTGGAGGCCCATCTCGGCGCGCGACTGCTGAACCGCACCTCTCGCCGCCTGTCCCTGACCGAGGCGGGCGAGGCGCTGTACGAGCGGGCCCGCGCCATCCTCGACGAGATCGCCGAGGCCGAAGCCGCCGCCTCGGCCAATGTCGCCGAGCCGCGCGGCCGCCTGCGGATCAACGCGCCGCTCAGCTTCGGCGTCCGCCACCTGGCGGAGCTGTGGCCGGTGTTCATGGCTCGCCATCCGAAGGTCGAGCTGGAGATCAGCCTGTCGGACCGCGTCGTCGATCTGGTCGAGGAGGGCTACGACCTGGCCATCCGCATTTCGCGCGGCGGTTCGCAGGCGCATGTGGCGCGCAAGCTGGCGACCTCGCGCAATATCGTCTGCGCCTCGCCGGACTATCTGAAGACTTATGGGACGCCCGCCACGCCCGACGAACTTTCGACCCACCGATGCCTGGCCTACAGCTACACCGCCATGGCCGAGGACTGGCGACTGACCCACCAAGACGGCCGGGAGGCCACGGTGCGGATGCGGCCGGTGATGTACTCGAACAACGGCGACACGACGCGCTCAGCGGCGCTGGCCGGACAGGGCGTGATCTGGCAGCCGACCTTCATCATCGGCGAGGACCTGAAGGCTGGTCGCCTGGTGCGGCTGCTGCCGGAGTGGAGCCTGCCGGACATCGACGTGCTGGCCGTCTATCCCAGCCGGCGGCACTTGAGCGCCAAGGTGCGCCTGATGGTGGATTTCCTGGCCGAGGCGTTCAAGGGAACGCCGCCGTGGGACCAGTAGCGGGCTAGCGCTTGCCGACGCCCGGGAACATCGCCACGCCGTCCTCGAACACGCCGAGATAACCCAGCTCGCCCAGCAGGGGCGTCAGGTCCTCAACCAGGTCGCCCGAGTGGGGCAGGTGCGCGGGGCGGCCGTTCTGATCGTGCAGGCGGTAGACCGTCCACATCTTGCCCTTTGGCGCGGCGGCGCCGGGCTGGATGAACTTGTGTTCCCAGCCGACCAGCGGCGGGACGCGGCCGACCTCGATGTCGAACGGGCGGTCACGGAACGCCAGGTCCATCTCGATGCGCATGGCCTCGCCGATGCGGGCGTTCACCCAGTCGGCGAAGGATTCCAGGACCACCGACGCGGACAAGCCTTCCGGATTGGCCACGACATGGTTGCGAGGATGGGCGGGCGTCGTCATGCAAACGTTGTACGCCCCAGGAAGTCGAGGAAGACCTAAACTTCTTGGTTCACGACGGTTTACCCTAAACTTTCCCGATCCTTTCGAGCTTAATCTCGCGCCTCAGGCCTCGGCTTCCGCCAGCTCCTCGGCCAGGCTCATCCACGCCGTCTCGGCCTCGTCCAGCTTGGCCTGGGCGTTGTCGCGGCGCTTGGTCAGCTCGGCCACCTTGCCCGGGTTCTTCACATAGAGGTCCGGATCGGCCAGTTGGGCTTCCAGCTCGGCGAGGTTGCGCGTGCAGCGGGTCATCACCTGCTCGGCGGCCTCGACCTTGCGACGCAAAGGCTCGATAGCGACCGTCTTCTTCGGCGCGGCGCCCGTGGGCTCGGGCTCGCGCGCGACCTGGGTCGGCTTCACCGCCTGCTTGGCGCGGTCCAGCACGAACTTGGCGTAGTCGTCCATGTCGCCGTCGAACGGCTTCACCGTGCCGTCGGCGGCCAGCCACAGGCGGTCGGCGACCAGTTCCATCAGCGAGCGGTCGTGGGTGATCAGGATCACCGCGCCGCTGTAGTCGTTCAGCGCGTCCAGCAGGGCGCGGCGGCTGTCGATGTCCAGGTGGTTGGTCGGCTCGTCCAGGATCAGCATGTGCGGCGCGTCCATCGCCACCATGTTGAGCAGCAGCCGGGCGCGCTCGCCGCCCGACAGGTTGGCGACCGTGGTCTCCTGCTTCTCGAAGCCCAGGCCGAACTGGGCCAGCTTCGAGCGGCGCGAGCTTTCCGAGGCGTCCGGCATGGCCCGGCGGATGATCTCCAGCGGGGTGTCCACGGGATCCATCGCCTCGATCTGGTGCTGGTGGAACCAGCCGACCTTCATCTTCTTGTCGCGGTGCAACTCGCCCTTCTGAACGGTCAGGGCGCCGGCGATCATCTTGGCGAAGGTCGACTTGCCCGCGCCGTTGACGCCCAGCAGGCCGATGCGGTCGTCCAGGTCCATGCGCAGGTTCAGGTTCTTGAGGATCGCGCGCTCGGCCTCGTAGCCGACGTTCGCCTTCTCCAGGCGAATGAGCGGCGGCGCCAGCGGGCGCGGCGGCGAGGGCAGGGTGAAGGGCGCGACGCGCTCCTCGATCGTGGTGGCCACCGGCTGCATCTTGGCCAGGCGCTTCATGCGCGACTGGGCTTGGGCGGCCTTGGAGGCCTTGGCCTTGAAGCGATCGACGAAGGCCTGCAGGTGGGCGCGCTCGGCGTCCTGCTTGGCCTTGGCGGAGAGCTGCAAGCGGGCCTTCTCGGCGCGGCGCTCCTCGAAGTCGTCGTAGCCGCCGGTGTAGAGTTCCAGCTTGCCGCCGGCCAGGTGCAGCATGTGCGTGCAGCTGTTGTTCAGCAGCTCGCGGTCGTGGCTGACGATCAGGGCGGTGTGCGGATATTTCTGGAGACGAGCTTCCAGCCAAAGCGCGCCTTCCAGGTCGAGATAGTTGGTCGGTTCGTCCAGCAGCAGCATGTCGGGCTCGGCGAACAGCGCCGCCGCCAGCGCCACGCGCATCCGCCAGCCGCCCGAGAACTCGCTCATCGGTCGCGCCAGGTCGTCCTGCGTGAAGCCGAGACCCACCAGGATTTCCGAGGCCTTGGCGGGGGCGGCGTCGGAATCGATCTCGATAAGCCGGCCCCAGATCTCACCCATCTCCTCCGGATCGGCGGTTTCCAGCCGGGTCAGCAGGCCGTGACGTTCCTCGTCGGCCTCCAGCACGGTGTCCAGCAGGGTGAAGGGCGTGGCCGGGTGTTCCTGGTCCACCGACCCGATCCGCGCGGTCTTGGGCAGGCTGATCTCGTCGTCGCCGGCGTGCAACTGGCCCAGGATCAGCTTGAACAGTGTGGACTTGCCCACGCCATTGCGTCCGATCAGACCCACCTTGGACCCCGGCGGCAGGCTGACGCTGGCGTGGTCGAAGAACTTGCGTCCCCACGCATTGAAAGTCAGGTCACGGATCTGAAGCATTTTATGAAGGTTACGCGTCGGGGTTGGCGGGGAGGAGGCGCCCGGCTATAAGCCCGCAACCTGCCAATCCACAACTTTTCTGTGAGATCACTCCGTGACCGAACGCACCTTCTCGATCATCAAGCCGGACGCCACCCGTCGTAACCTGACCGGCGCCATCAACGCGGTGATCGAGGCCGCTGGCCTGCGCATCGTCGCTCAGCGCCGCGTGCAGCTGACCGAAGCCCAAGCCAAGAAGTTCTACGAAGTCCACGCCGAGCGTCCGTTCTACGGCGAACTGGTCGGCCAGATGACCGCCGAGCCGGTCGTCGTCCAAGTGCTGCAAGGCGAAGGCGCCGTGGCCAAGTACCGTGAAGTCATGGGCGCCACGAACCCGGAAAACGCCGACGAAGGCACGATCCGCAAGCTGTTCGCCCTGTCGATCGGCGAAAACTCGGTCCACGGCTCGGACAGCCTGGAGAACGCGGGCATCGAAATCGCCCAGTTCTTCACCGAAGACCAGATCGTCGGCTAAGGCTTTCGCCTTACCGATCGCGAGAAGGCCGGGGCGAAAGCTCCGGCCTTTTTGTTTGCGCGGGCGACATGCGCGGAACGCATCCAGCGCCTATCGTGCGGCTGACTCGCTCGGGGAGGGTGCGTGACGTCTGTTCGAGCCATCGCGGTCGCGTGCGGCCTGGCCGTCGCGCTGACGGCTGGCGCGGCGCACGCCCAGTCCCAGTCCAAGTCCATGACCAAGGCCCTCACCGACGATGTCATCGTCGTCACGCCCCAGGCTAGCGGCCGCTGGCTGCGGGCCGAGAGCGACCACGTCATCGTCTATTCGAACGAAGGACCGGAGGTGTTGCGCCGGGTGGTCGGTGACCTGGAGGCGCTGGATCAGACGCTGCGCGGGCTCTATCCGCGGTCGGCCGGGCCGTCGCCGCGCAAGTATCCGATCTATCTGGTCCGCTCCGTCGAGCCGACCGAGACCGCCAACGCCACCTACAGGCGCTTCCTGCCAGGCGCGCCAGCCTCGTCGCTGTCGATGAACGTGGCCGAGCCGGACGACATCTTCGCCGTCGTGGTGCGCGACAACTTCCGCTACTTCAACGCGGTGGACGTGACGGCGGGCGACGACAGCGTGCTGGGCGCCTATGCGCTGCACTTCTTCAGCGAGACCTTCCCGTTCCGCCAGCCGCGCTGGCTGATCAAGGGCGCGGCGATCTATTACAGCGCCATCGACATCAAGCCCGACAAGGTGGTGATCGGCGCGGCGCCGGCCCTGTTCGACCTGACGCGGGTCTGGGGTAGCCCGGGCGGCTTCGCCGACGTCATCGGCGAGACGGGGGCCGGCGAGACCGTTCCGAACCGCCGCTTCGACGCGCGGGCGGCGGTTCTGGTCCGCTATCTATGGTCGGACCCGGACCGCAAGGCGCGGCTGGACGCCTATCTGCGGCGCGTGGAGGGCGGGGAGCGCGACCTCCAGTCCGCCTGGACGCAGATCTTCGGCGAGCCGCCGGACAAGCTCGAGCCCCGGCTGATGGAGTTCGTGCGCCAGAAGCCCGTCCTGACCACGATCCCGCGCCCGACGGGGCCGCCGCCCACGATCAAGATCCGGGCGATGCCGGCGGGGGCCGAGGACCTGATCCTGGAAATCCAGCAACTGAAGGCCGGGCCGCCCAACGACAACCGCGCCAATCTGCTGCGTCGCTTCCGCAAGGCCGCCGATCACCGGCCGGCCGAACGCTACACCCGCCAGGCCCTGGCTCGGGCCGAGATCAACATCGGCGACCGTGACGCCGGCGAGAAGATCCTGGAGCAGCTCCTGGCCGAGGATGGCGGCAATCTGGAGGCCTTGCGGCTGATGGGGACCAGCAAGCTCTATCGGGCCGCCGCTGATCACGATCATCGGCTGGCGCTGCTGGCCGAGGCGCGGGCCTATCTGGAAAAGGCCGACGTGGCCGAGCCCAACGACTATCAGACCCTGTTCCTTCTGGCCCAGACCATGGCCACCGACGAGGTCCCGTCGCCCGAGCGCCTGGCCCTCCTGCGCCGCGCCGTCACCCTGGCGCCGGAGGTGCCGAAGATCCGCCTGGTGGCGGCGGTGGCCTTCCTGATGGCCGACGACACCGAGACGGCCTTCCAGCTGCTCAAGCCCATGGCCGCCGATCCCAATGGCGGCGAGGCCTCGCGCCAGGCCCGGCGGGTGCTGGAGCTGATCGAGAAGTACGAGGCGGAGCCGGAGAAAACGGGGAACTAGAGCGTCCGCTCCGACCAGAGCGGCTTCGGGTTGTCTGGCCTGCGAAGGTCGTCCTAAGGTCGATCCCCGGTTGCGGGAAGACTCGGCGTTGGGGACGGGGATGGCGTTCAGACGGATGCTAGCGGCGGTTCTGTTGGCGGCCGGACTGGCGACGACCCCGCTGGCGGTAGAGGCGGCCAACCGCGCCCCGCGCGACATCGTCGTCACGCCTCAGGGCACGGGGCGCTGGCTGCGGGCCGAGAGCGATCACGTCATCGTCTATTCGGACGAGAAGCCCGCGGTGCTGCGCCGCGCGGTCGAGGACGTGGAAGTCCTGGATCGGACCTTGCGCACGCTCTACGGCAAGCTGGACGCGCCGCCGCCGCGCAAGTTCCCCATCTACCTGGTCAGGGCGCCCAAGCGCGATGACAAGGTCAACACGGACTATCAGCGCTTCCTGCCCGGCGCGGTCGTCGGCGCGCTTTCGGTCTATGTGGCCGAGCCCGAGGACATCTTCGCCGTCGTGGTGCGCGACAGCTTCGCCTTCCATAAGGTGGAGGACGCGACGGCCGGCGACGACGGCGTCCTGGGCGCCTATGCGCTGCACTTCTTCAGCGAGAACTTCCCGTTTCGCCAGCCGCGATGGCTGACCAAGGGTGCGGCGCTCTACTACAGCTCGATCGACATCCAGCCCGACCATGTGGTGATCGGCGGCGTCCCGGCGCTGTTCGACAACAGCCTGGCGGTCCAGAACCTTTATGCGCTGCCCCACCTGATCGCCGAGCGGGCGCTGTGGAGCGATCCGCAGCGCTGGGGCTACGACGCCCAGGCCGGAGCTCTGGTGCGCTACCTGTGGTCCGACCCCGTCCGCAAGGCGCAGCTGGCGGCCTATCTGAACCGGCTGGAGGAGGGCTCCGACGATCCGAAGGCAGTCTGGGCCGAGGTGTTCGGCGAGCCTCCGGAGACGCTGCCGGCGCGGGTGAGGGCCTTCCTGTCCACGCCGGCCATCCGCACGACCCTGCCACGACCAGGCGGGCCGCCGCCGACCATCCGCCTCCGGCGGATGTCCAAGGGCGCCGACGAGTTGATCTTCGAGCTGCAGCGCCTGAAAGCCGGGGGCGACACCGCCGGTCTGCTGGACCAGTTCCGCAAGGCGGCCGCGCGCCGTCCGGGTGAGCGCTACAGCCGCCAGGCCCTGGCGCGCGCCGAGATCATGCTGGGGGACCGCGACAAGGGCGAACAACTGCTGGCCGAGCTGCTGGATGAGGACGGCGGCAACCTGGACGCCTTGCGGCTGATGGGGATGAGCAAGCTCTATCGGGCGGTCGCCGACCCCGAACATCGCGGCCAGCTCCAGGCCTCGGCGCGCGTGTACCTGGAGCGCGCCGACAAGGCCGAGCCCAACGACTACGCGACCCTGTTCCTGCTGGCCCAGACCATGGCCACGGGCGAGACGCCGTCGCCCGAACGGCTGGCGCTGCTGCGCCGCGCGGTGAGCCTGGCGCCCGAGGTGGCCAAGATCCGCATCGTGACGGCGGCGGCCTTCATGACGGCGGACGACGACCGCACCGCCTTCCAGCTGCTGAAGCCGATCTCGGTCGATCCCAATGGCGGGATCGCGGCCTATCAGGCCCAGCAGCTGCTGGCGGCTTTGGAGCGGGAGAAGGGGAAGGCGCCCCCGGCGCCGGCGCGCTGACCTATCGTCGGACGTAGGTCTGGTCGTCGTAGATGAGCTTATGGGGCGCTTCGAAGCGGATGATCTGGCCCGTGAGCGGGATCAGTTCGACCCGCACGCTCTCCGGATCGGCGGCGGCCTCGGCGGACGAGGACATCACTCCGGCCTTGATGATCATGCGACCGTGGTCCTGCGCGACCTCGATGCGTCCCATGGCCGGGTTCTCGTAGACCCCGGCATAGGCCTTGTTCGACTGCCCCAGGGACCACGGCCGCGCGGCGCGTTCGGCGCGACCGGCCATCAGACCCTTGAAACGCTTGTCGCGGCGGGCGACCAGCGCGGCCAGCTCCTTGTCGTAGGCGGCTTCCAGGTCGGGGCGGCCAGCGAAGCGGTCATAGGCGTAGTCGGCCACCAGATCGACCAGCTCGCCGGCCATGGCGTCCTCGTTGGCCATGACCGCCACGCCCACGCCGCGCGCCGGCATGAACGAGACGTGGGCCCGCGATCCGGCGAAGTTGCCGAAGTGGTGGATCAGCACCGCGTCGCCATAGCGACCGACCTGCCAGCCCAGGCCATAGCCGTCGCGCACATACGGGCCGAAGATCGTCTGCTGAGCGACCAGCGGCTTGTGCGTCCCGGCGACGAGGCCGGCTGGGAACAGGCGCTTTCCATCCAGCACTCCGTCGTTCAGCTGGATCTCCAGCCAGCGGGTCATGTCGTTGGCGGTCGAGACCAGGCCGCCCGCCGACTGCATGGTGGCGTTGGTCTTCTGCAGAGGGCTGGGCGCCATGCGGCCGTCGGGACCGGGCGTGTGGCCCGACGCGATCGGCGCCCTACGTCGCGCTTGGTCGATCCTGGCCGTGGTGCGGGTCATGCCGGCGGGGGCCAGGATCTCTTTGTCCACCATTGCGCGCCAGTCGCGGTCGAAGCGGTCCTCGATCAAGGTGGTGGCCAGGTTGTAGCCGGTGTTGGTGTAGCGGAAGGTCCCATAGGGTGTCGCCGAGCTGCGGATGGTGTTCGCCAGCAGGGCGCTCGTGACCTTCGGCGTGTATTCGCCCGAATAGGCCGCGCGGTAGGCGATCGGTTCGTTCTCCAGGCCCGAACGGTGGCTCAGCAGGTCGTTCAGGGTGATCGAGGCGGCGATGTCGGCAGGCAAGGGGCTTTTGCCGATCCAGCTCTTCAGGGGCGCGTCGAGCGTCAGGTCGCCGCGCTCAGCCATGGCGTCGATCGAGAGCGCGGTGAAGGCCTTGGTCGCCGAGGCGATATAGAAGCCGGTGTCCGCATCGACGGCCTTGCCAGTCCGCAGGTCCGCCACGCCATAGCCGGCCGTCATGACCACGTCCGGTCCTTGGACGACGGCCACGGACATGCCGGGCACGACCTCGATCCGAGCCATCGCCTTGCGGACGAAGGCATCGATGTCCCGCGCCTCCGGAGCAGACGGGGCGGTCAGCAGGGCGGCGGCGAGGAATGCGGCGATGGACATGGCGGAAGCCTCCCTGCGGGTAAGAGGCTTCGACGGCGGCGTTTGGAGGCGTGCGCCCGGAATTATTTAGAGCGCGGTCCGCGTCCGCTTGACCCACATCACGCCCAGGCCCGCCGCGAGCACCACGGCCAGGACGACGCCGCCGGCCAGAGCCGGGTCCGAGCCGAACAGTCGCAGGTTCTGGGCGGCCAGGTAGCCGGGGGCCAGCAACGAGATCACCCAGATCGGCGCCGACAGGATGTTGGCGACCTGGAAGCTCCAGCCGCGTGTGCGCGACATGCCGGCCAGGATCGGGATGAAGGGGCGGGCCGGACCCAGATAGCGGGCGGCGGCGATGGCCAGGACGCCGTGACGGCGGGTCATCAGCTTGGCGCGGGCCAGCAGGCGGCGCTTTCCGGCGAAGAGGAGGCGCGCGGCGCGGCGGCCGCCCAGGCCTCGTCCCATGAGGTAGGAGAGGGCGTCGCCGGCGGCCGCTCCGGCGCTGCACCACAGGACGGCCTCGACCGGATGCAGCACGCCCTGGGCCACCAACGCCCCGGCGGCCAGCATGACGCCGAGGATCGGGATCAACAGGCCCACGACCAGCAGGGCTTCCAGCAAGGTGAAGGCGAACAGGATCGCGCCCGCCCAACCGGCGTGGTCGGCGGCGAGTTTCGAGAGATCGGCGATCAGTGCGTCCATGAACGGCATCATGGCGCGAGATAGTGACGATCCGCTGAGCCGGCAGGGTTAACTGCCTGCGGCAGGGCGTCTCAGCTCAGGCGGGTCACGAACCGCGCCAGGGTCGCCGCATAGAGCTTGTGCTCCTGCTCCAGCACCCGGGCGGCCAGGCTATGCTCGTCGTCGCTCGGCAGGATGGCCACGCGGGCCTGGCCCAGGATCGGGCCCTCGTCGACGCCGGCGGTGACCAGGTGGACGGTGCAGCCAGCCTCGGCCTCGCCGGCGGCGAGGGCGCGGGCATGAGTGTCCAGGCCCGGATAGGCGGGCAGCAGGGACGGGTGGATGTTCAGCATCCGGCCTTCCCAGGCATCGACCAGGAACGGCGTCAGGATGCGCATGTAGCCGGCCAGGGCGATGACCTGGATCCCGCGCTCGCGCAGGGCCGCGTCGATGGCCCGCTCGTGGGCCTCGCGGTCCTTCCCGAAGGGCTTCTGGTCCACGCAGAGCGCTTCAATGCCTTCGGCCGCCGCCGTCGCCAAGCCACCGGCGTCCGGCTTGTTGGCCAAAACGAGGGCGATCTCGAACGGGCAGTCGGCCGCCTTCGCCGCGCGGACCAGGGCCTCCATGTTGGAGCCCCGGCCCGAGATCAGGACGGCGACCTTGGTCTTATTCAGCATCAAGCCTTGACCAGCTGACCGCAGATGAAGGCGTCCTCGCCGGCGTTCAGCAGGGCGGCCAGGACCGGTTCCGCGTCGGCTTGCGCCACGATGATAATGAAGCCGACGCCGCAATTGAACGTGCGGCGCATCTCGTGTTCCGAGACGCCGCCGACCTTCGCCATCCACTCGAACACCGGAGGCATCGCCCAGGCGTTCCAGTCGAACTCGGCGGCCAGGCCCTCGGCGATGGCGCGCGGCGGGTTCTCGATCAGGCCGCCGCCGGTGATGTGGGCGCCGCCCTTGACGCGACCCGACTGCAGCAGGGGCAGCAGCGACTTCACATAGATGCGGGTCGGGGCCATCAGGGCCTCGGCCAGGGTCTTGCCTTCTTCGAACGGGCAGGGCGCGTCCCAGGCCAGGCCCGAGCGCTCGACCACGCGGCGCACCAGCGAATAGCCGTTGGAGTGCGGACCCGACGAGCCCAGGCCGATGATGATGTCGCCGGCGCGCTGCTTGTCCAGCTTCGGCAGCACGTCGTCGCGGTCGACGGCGCCGACCGAGAAGCCGGCCAGGTCGTACTCGCCGTCGCTGTACATGCCCGGCATTTCGGCGGTCTCGCCGCCGACCAGGGCCGCGCCGGCGAGCTTGCAGCCCTCGGCGATGCCGGCGACGACGCTCTTGGCGACCTCGATGTCCAGCTTGCCGGTGGCGAAGTAGTCCAGGAACATCAGCGGCTCGGCGCCTTGCGCCAGCAGGTCGTTGACGCACATGGCGACCAGATCGATGCCGACCGTGGCGTGCATGCCGCTGTCGATGGCGATGCGCAGCTTGGTGCCGACGCCGTCGGTGGTGGTGACCAGCAGCGGGTCGTCATAGCCGGCCGCCTTCAGGTCGAACAGCGCGCCGAAACCGCCCAGGCTGGCTTCCGCGCCCGGACGGCGGGTCGCTTTGGCCAGGGGTTTGATGGCGTCCACCAGGGCGTTGCCCGCGTCGATATCGACACCCGCCTGGGCGTAGGTAAGGCCGTTCGGCTGATCGCTCATGGTCGTTCTGGCGCTCGCTCTGGTCTATCGGAAGGCGGTGATACCCTCCGAACACGCGGAAAATTTGCTCCCGGGCGGCGCTAGGCGCGTCTTGACGCTTGCAGACTCGGGGGTGCGCGAGGCTATTAGCAGCCGATGAAGCCGATCACCACCACCGCCGAGCTGGCGGCGTTCTGTAATGCGCTCGCGGGCGAGCCTTTCGTCGCCGTCGACACCGAGTTCATGCGCGAGACGACCTACTGGCCCAAGCTGTGCCTGATCCAGGTCGCGTCGCCGACGCATGAAGCCGTCATCGACCCCCTGGCCGAGGATATCGACCTGGAGCCGCTGCTGGCGGTGATGCGCGACACGAGCATCCTCAAGGTGTTCCACGCCGCCCGTCAGGACGTCGAGATCTTCAACAACCTGAAGGCCATGCCCAAGCCGCTGTTCGACACCCAGGTGGCGGGCATGGCGGCGGGCTTCGGCGAGCAGATCGCCTATGACGCCCTGGTCCGCCAGATGCTGCGCATCGAGCTGGACAAGTCCAGCCGGTTCACGGACTGGGCCCGCCGGCCGCTGACCGACGCCCAGCTGACCTACGCCCTGGCCGACGTCACCCACCTTGCGGCGCTGTTCCCGATCCTGCGCGAGCGCCTCGAGACCTCGGGCCGCCTGGCCTGGGTCGAGGAAGAGATGACCGCGATCTCCGATCCGGCCGCCTACGACGTCGATCCGGAGAAGGCCTGGCGCCGCCTGCGTCCGCGCAAGACGGCGCCGAAGTATCTCGCCGTGTTCAAGGCCGTCGCCGCCTGGCGCGAGCGCACCGCCCAGAACCGCGACCAGCCGCGCGGCCGCATCCTGAAGGACGAGGCCATCGACGAGCTGGCCACTCAGGCCCCGACCTCGCTGGACGCCCTCAACAACCTGCGCGGCGTGCCCAAGGGCTTCGGCGGCAGCAAGTTTGGTCCCGACCTCCTGGCCGCGATCAAGGCCGCCCTGGCCGATCCGGAAGGCTATGCCCCGGTCGTCGACAAGCCCGGCCCGCCGCCGCCCCAGAACGCCGGCGCCGTGGTCGAGCTGCTCAAGGTGCTGCTGAAGGCCCGCGCTGAAGAGGCCGGCGTCGCCTCCAAGCTGATCGCCACGGTCTCTGACCTGGAGAAGATCGCCGCCGACGACAACGCCGCCACCCCGGCCCTGGCCGGCTGGCGCCGCGACGCCTTCGGGACCGACGCCCTGAAGATCAAGCGCGGCGAGCTGGCCCTGGTGCTGGACGGCGCCAAGGTCCGTGTCGTCGAGGTCCGCCGCGCGCCCAAGCCCGAATAGGGCGGTCAAGGCCAAATCAAAGACAATGAGCGCGATGACCATCATAGGTTGTCGCGCTTTTTTACTACCCAGAACGGGCCATTTTCCCGTGCGTGCAAGGGTTTGCTGGCGTACAACGCCACGCCGCATGTACTCCCTCGGGAGTAGAGCGGGCCGAGTACGGGGGTTGCGTTGGTGGGTTTCTGGGAGAACTTGGCGGTCGCCTATCGCCCGGCGGCGGTGTCGCGTCGCCGCCTGATCCCCCTCCGGCTCTTCGTCACCCTGGTGCTGTGCGGCCTGGCCTTCGCGCGGCCTGACCTGCGCTTCCTGATCCCTTGGGCGGGCGCGTTCGTCGCCGCCCAGCTGGTCGAGCTCGTGGCCCTGAACAGTCTCCTGGCCCATGCCCAGCCGGGCCGGGTGGTGGGATGGGCGCTGGCGGCGGACCTCGTCATGGCCGTGACCTTCGGCTGGCTGTCCATCCCGCTGTGGGCGATGGACACGCCGATGGGCGCGGCGGGCGCCATCCTGCTGCTGTCGGGCTCGATCTTCACCGCGTTGATGGGGGCCGAGGGCTGCCTGGTCGCCTTCGCCACCGCCGTGGCGCCCCATATCGTCTATCTGTTCGCCGCGCCGCTGATCTCGGGCCGAGGCGATCCGCTGACCTGGGTCTTCCTGGTCGGCGGCGCGCTCTTCTGTCTGACCCTGTCGATGGTCTTCCTGTGGTCGCAGCGGACCATGGCCGCCGAGCGCGCCGCGCGCCGCGCCGCGGAGCGCCAGACGGCCGCCAAGTCGGCCTTCATCGCCATGGTCAGCCACGAACTGCGCACCCCGATCAACGCCATCCTCAACGGCGCCTCGGCCTTGGAGAAGGGCGGGTCGGCCGCCCTGGTCACCGACGCCGGGCTGATGATGCGGACCCTGCTGAACGACCTGCTCGACCTCTCCAAGATCGAGGCCGGCCGCATGGGCGTCGAGGTGGTCGACTATGACCTGCCGGCCGTGATCGGCGACGCCGTCGCGTTCTGGCGCGAGACGGCCTCGGCCAAGGGCGTCGATCTGATCCTGACCGGCGTCGAAGCCCTGCCGCACTGGGTGCGCGGCGACCCGATGCGCACCCGCCAGGTGCTGAACAACCTGCTGAGCAACGCCATCAAGTTCACCAACCATGGCGAGGTTCGCGTCAAGGTCAGCGTCGAGCGCGAGCGGCCGCGCCAGGTCGCCATCATCGTGCGCGACACCGGTCCCGGCCTGAAGGACGACCAGATCGAGCGCCTGTTCAGTCCCTATGAGCAACTGGGCGTCGACACCGCCCGCGCGTTCGGCGGCACGGGCCTGGGCCTGGCGATCAGCCGCGACCTGGCCCGGCTGATGGGCGGCGAGCTGACCGCCGCCAACGCTCCCGAAGGCGGCGCGCGCTTCATCCTGCGGATTCCGGCCCCCGAGGGGACCGCGCCGGTCGAGCTGGCGGTCGAGGCCGTCCAGGACCTGGCCGTGCGTGAGGAGGCGCCGGTGGTGCTGGTCGTCGACGACCACGACATCAACCGCCGCGCCCTGCGCCAGATCCTGGAGGCCTTTGGGGCCCGGGTGGAGACCGCCGAGGACGCGCAGACCGCTCTGCTGGCGGCCGAGTACCAGATCTTCGACGCCATCCTGATGGACGTGCGCATGCCCGGCATGGACGGGCTGGAAGCCACCCGCCGCCTGCGCGAGGACGGGGCCAACCGCCTGACGCCCATCATCGCCGTCACCGGCGGCGCCTCGCCCGACGAGGTCGCCGCCTGTCGCGAGGCGGGCATGACGGGCTGGGTCGAGAAACCGGTCAATCCGCGCGACCTGCACAAGGCCTTGTTCGGCTAGCGCGCTGTTCGGCGACACAAGCGCGTTTCGCCCATTTTTCGGCGCCCAGATCGGGTGTTCTTCACTAGAAGGAACCGGTGCGGGACGAGTCGCGGACTCGTCCTCCCGCGATCGGTTTCCAATCCAGTTTCAAGAGTTTACCCGCCGTGTCGAGAATTGGGCTGAGCGACTGGGAGAAGGCTCGGCGGCTGAAATGGATCGCCGCCGGCGTCGCGGGCCTCGTCGTGGTTGGGGGCCTGGCGACCCTGCCGTTCCTGAAGAAAGCGCCCAAGGCGGTGTCCGAGGCGATCGAGCAGGCGGCGCGGAACACGCCCGAACAGCCGTCGGCCTGGCATGGCGACATCGACTACGACGCCCTGAACGCCCGCATCACCGCCATGGCGGCCGACAAGACCATGGAGGGCCTGGCCGTGGCCGTGGTCGAGAACGGCCGGCTGTCCTTCGTCCATGGCTATGGCCACACCACCGAGGGCGGCCAGAAGGTCGACGCCCGCACCGTTTTCCGCTGGGCCTCGCTGTCCAAGACCGTGGCCTCGACGCTGAGCGCCCGACTGGCCGCTGACGGGACCTTCGCCCTGACCGAGCCGCTGGTCGCCTTCAACACCAGCCTGCGCCTGCCGGGCGAGGCCCAGAACAGCCTGACGGTCGAGGAGCTGCTGTCCCAGCGTACGGGCCTGGGCAAGAACGCCTATGACGGTCAGCTGGAGGACGGCGTCGATCCCGCCAAGATCCGCGGCTCCTACGCCACGCTGAAGACGGTCTGCCCGCCAGGCACCTGCCACAGCTACCAGAACGTCGCCTACGACACGATCACCGAGGTCATCCAGGGCAAGACCGGCGAGCCCTATGCCGCCACCGTGCAGCGCAAGCTGTTCACGCCTCTGGGCATGAGCGGCGCCTCGATCGGCATGGACGGCCTGACCTCGGCCTCGCGCTGGGCCCGGCCCCACGACCGCGCCCGCCGGGAGCTAAAACTGTCGGACGCCTACTACCACGTGCCCGCCGCCGCCGGCGTCAACTCGACCATCGTCGACCTGGCTGCGTGGATGCAGGCCCAGATGGGCCTCAAGCCCGACGTGCTGTCATCGACCGTGCTGGACGAGGTCCAGCGCCCCCGCGTCGCCACCGGCCGCCCCTATGGCCGCCTGAACATCGCCCGCGAGCTGAAGAGCCCGGCCTACGGCCTGGGCATGCGCAGCTTCACCTACAAGGGCCACCGCCTGGTCGGCCACAGCGGCGGCGTCTCGGGCTACCGCTCGACCATGATGTTCGACCCGGCGACCAAGACCGGGATCGTCATGCTGTGGAACAGCGACGCCAACCTGCCTTTCCGCTTCCAGGCCGAGTTCTTCGACCGCGTGTACCGGATTCCGTTCACGGACTATCTGGATTTGGATAGCGGGACGCAGGGCGCGGAGGCGTCGCTATCGGACTAGGGCAGGGCGCTCACCGGAACCCTCTCTCTTTGAGAGAGGGAGGGGCCCGCCGCGCAGCGGTGGGAGGGTGAGAGGTTTCACCGCCTGCCGGGAAATCCCGATTCCTTCGGTTGAGCGGCCTCCAGGCCAAGCTCATGCTTGAGCCATGTATCCCACCGCTAACGCCCGTCGCCTTCGGAGAGGTCAGACGCTAGCCGAAAAGGCCTTCTGGGGGCTGGTCCGCAACCGCCGCCTCGGCGGGTTCCGGTTCCTGCGGCAACATCCGATCGATCGCTATATCGCGGACTTTGTCTGTGAAGCCGCCAAGGTGATCGTTGAGCTGGATGGCGCAGCGCACGAAGGCCGCGACGACGATGACGCCCGACGCACCGCGATGCTCGAACTGTTTGGATATGTCGTGGTGAGGTTCCGCAACGAACGTGTGATGACCGATCCCGGTGGCGTGGCCGATGATGTCTTGGCGGTGCTTCGTTCGGCGAGGGTGTAACCTCTCACCCTCCCACCGCTGCGCGGCGGGCCCCTCCCTCTCTCAAAGAGAGAGGGAAGCTGTATGCCTAGTGATGCGCGAACTGGCTGAGGGCGCCGCCGGCGGCCAGGCCCAGGGCGCAGAAGACGCCGAGGTGGAAGGCGACGCCGATGGCGACGGTGCGGCGGACCGACCAGGTGTTTTCCTGGGCGAAGACGCGGCCGATTTCCGATTGCAGGCTGCGCGCGGCGCTGGCCACGGGCGTGTCGTGATCGTTGGCGACGTGCAGGTCGGGACGCTTGCGGGCTTCCACCGGAGCCGGGGCGATAGCGTCCAGGTAGTCGAACTTACGCTTCAACATCACTGACCTCCGTTTATTTCGTTGAGGTCACGCTACGGAAGCAGTGCTAACAAACTATGCTGTGCTGTTGGCGCTTGACTGCGACAACTTGTCAATTTCCCCGTATCGGGGAAGTTCAGGGGTGATTAAGCATGTTATCCAGGCTGCCTATACCTGGATTCATCCCGTGATAATCTTTGGCTTCAAGTTCAGATGTTGCGCGGCGGTATTGGCGCGCTTGCTGGTCTGTTCGCCGAGCAACAGATCGGCATAGCCGGGGTCGGCCGCCAAGATCAGGTGGCTCTTGTCCAGGGTCAGGCGCGAGTGGGCCAAGAGGCGCGGGCTGCGGCCCGACAGGTCGCAGGCCAGGCGGATGGTGGCGCCCAGGGCGCGGGCCCGCTTCAGCTGGGCGGGGCTCAGCAGGCGCTCCAGGGTCTGGAGTTCGGGCGGGTTGAAGGTGGTGGCATGGCGGGCGTGGGCGGCCACGGCCAGATAGCAGCGCTCGACATGGGTCTGGCCGGCGATCGGGGCGCGCAGCACCTGCTCGAAGACGAGGTCGGCGCGATGATCGGGGTGCAGGCGCGCACCGACGTCCGACAGGCGGCAGGCGGCCGACACGAGGATGCCGTCGCGCTCGCCGAACAGCGGCGGCAGGGTGCGGAAGGCCGGGGTGATCCAGGCGTCCAGGGCGGTGTCCAGGTCGTCGACCGCGCCTTGGCGGGCGCCCAGGGCCGCGCAGCCCTCGATCAGCGGGTCCAGGCCGCGCACACGGGGCGGCATGGCCTCGAACAACAGGCCCTCGCGCACGCCATAGGCCGAGATCTCTATGCGCTTGAGGCCCAGCTGCTCGATCAGGGTTTCCAACACCACGGCGGCGTAGGGCAGGGTCTCCGAGCGCTTCTTGCTCATGCCCTCGATACGCTCGAGCGAGCTCTTGGACTGGTGGGCGACTAGGCGGGCGGCGTCCAGGGCCTCGGCGGCGCCGATCTCGTACTGGTGGACGACGTGCAGCGGGTAGCCCGACAGCCGCATGTGCAGCAGGGCGAGATTGCGCCAGGCGCCGCCCACGGCGTGGAAGGTGTCGGTCTTGAAGTCGGCGGCCACGGTGGCCAGGCGCTCGCGCGACAGGCGGCGGACGCGCTCGCCGTCGAAGGCGCCCCCCTGGACGCCATTAGCGGTGCTCAGGCTGAAGGGGCCCAGCGGCAGGGTCACGCCCCGGCCGGCGCCGGTGGCCGACAGGCGCACCAGCTCCAGGCTGGCGCCGCCCAGGTCGCCGACCACGCCCTCGGCGTCGGGAGCGCCGGCCAGCACGCCGACGGCGGCGTAGTGGGCCTCTTCCTCGCCGGACAGGACGCGGACGACGAAGCCGGTCTCGTCGCGGACGCGGTCGATGAAGTCCTGGCCGTCCACGGCTTCGCGGGCGGCGGCGGTGGCGACCACGAAGGTCTCGGCCGGATTGACGGCCTCCAGCACGGCGCGGAAGCGCTTGAGGGCCTGCAGGGTCTGGATGACGCCTTCGGGCGACAGGCGGCCGCTGCCGCCCAGGTCACGACCCAGGCCCGCGAGAACCTTCTCGTTGAAGACGGTCCAGATGGCGCGGCCTTCCAGCCGGTACACCACCAGGCGGACCGAATTGGAACCGATATCGATCACAGCCGCGTCGCGCGGCGCCGGGAAGGGCATGAGGGTGATGTAGCGTATTCGGAGGATGGGGGAAGCAGGAACAACCGATTTCGGTGGAGAAGAACGCGCGGAAAGGCTTGTCGGAAAACGCCTTGATCGTTTCGACCCATTATTGCCCGGGTGATATTGACTCTATTTCTGTCCGGGTAAATAAGGCGATGATCTTCGAGAGGTTCCGCCGATGTCCGTTTCTCCTGACCAGCTCCCCACCGTCGCCAAGGCCCTGCGCGCCGCGTTCGGGACCGAGACGCTCGACGGCTGGACGGCCGTGTCCGGCGGGTTGTCGGGGGCAGGCGTCTACAAGATCCGCGTCGGCGGCATCGCCTATCTGCTGCGGGTCGAGGCGGGGCGGGACGGGCTGCGCGATCCGCATCGCGGCTATGCCTGCCTGAAGCTGGCCGCCGACGCCTGCCTGGCGCCACGCGTGCGCTACGCCGATCCGGACGACGGGGTGGTGATCAGCGACTTCATCGAGGCCCGGTCGATGGCGCTGGACTATGCCGGGACCCGCGCCGACCTCGTGGTCGAGCTGGCCCAGGCGGTGCGGGCGCTGCACGCCATCGACGGCTTCCCGCCGTTGGTCGACTATCTGGATGGCCTCGACGCGCTGGTCGGCGAGGCGGGGCGTAGCGGCGTAGTCCCGATCGGGGCGTTCGACGCCTGGGCGCGGTTGCGTTCGGTGTGCAAGCGCCTGCCGCCGCAGCCGGTGTCCAGCCACAACGACCTCAATCCCGGCAACCTCGTCTATGACGGCCGGCGGGTGTGGCTGGTCGACTGGGAGGCGGCGTTCCGGGCAGATCGCTATGTGGACCTCGCCGCTATCGCCAACACCTACGCCGCTGATCCGGACGGCGAGGCGCTGCTGCTACGCACCTATTTCGGCCGGGAGGCCACCGACGCCGAGCGGGCGCGGCTGTGGCTGTTCCGGCAGGTCAGCCACGTCTTCCACGCGGCGGTGTTCGTCGCCGGCGTGGCGGGGCAGGCGAGGGCCGACAGCCTGGAAGGGCCGGACCTCGACACGATCCACCAGGGCCTGGCGCTGGGCGAGCCGCTGCTGGCGACGCCGGAGGGGCGGCTGGCCTACGGTCTGGCGCGGCTGCGGACGGTGGCGGCGAACCTGGCTTCGAGCGCGTTCGCAGAAGCAGCGAGTGTCGCACGCTGAGGGGCCAAAACCTCGTCCTTCGACAAGCTCAGGATGAGGTTTCTACTGCGCGAGGCCTAAGCCTTGATCCTCATCCTGAGCTTGTCGAAGGACGAGGATCACGCACGGCCTAAGGATTGATCCGGCACGCCACCGTCCGCCAGCCGTCGCCGTCGTTGCGGTGATAGCAGGTGCCGTAGCTGACCTGCCGGCCATGCGCCCGCTCGCCGCCCTTGGTCAGGGCCCAAGGGGCGGGGCCGAGCAGAAGCATGTCGGTGGTGTCGGCCTTCCTGGCGCAGAAGCCCCACCAGCGGATGTGGTAGCCGCCGAACACGCCGGGGCCGAACACCGCGCCGTCCGCCTGCGCCTTGTGCTCCACGCCCGGCGCGACGCCGAAGCGGTCGACGCCGGGGCGCGAGGGCAGGGCCTGGATCGCGCAGATGTCGGCCTGTCGCGCGGGCGTACAGGCCGACAGCATCAACAACGAGACGAGCGCAAGCCGCCTCAACGCTTGCGCTTGGTCCCGACGTGGTCGAAGGCGCGCGGCAGGTCGCGGGCGCTGTGGCCTCGGCCCGACAGGCTCGGATTGGTCATGAAGTAGTCGTGGGCCGAGAAGGCGCCGCGGTTCTTCCAGCTGGCGTCGCGGGCGTAGCCGCCCTCGCTGTCCAGGCGCCAGCTCTGGGCCTCGTCATTGAGGTTGGCGACCATGATCTGGTCCAGCACCTGCTGGTGCACGGTCGGGTTCTCGACCGGGACCAGGGTCTCGACGCGGCGATCGAGGTTGCGCGGCATCCAGTCGGCCGAGCTGATGAACAGCCGCGTCTGCGCCGACGGCATCGGTCCGCCATTGGCGAAGGCGATGATCCGCGCGTGCTCCAGGAAGCGGCCGACGATCGACTTGACGCGGATGTTCTCCGACAGACCCTTGATGCCCGGACGCAGGCAGCAGATGCCGCGCACGACCAACTCGATCTGCACGCCGGCCTGGCTGGCGGCGTAGAGGGCGTCGATGATCTGCGGATCGACCACCGAGTTCATCTTGGCCCAGATGCCGGCCGGCTTGCCGGCGCGGGCGTTGTCGGCCTCGGCGGCGATCATCTTCAGCAGGTCCGGCTTCAGCGTCATCGGCGAGAACGACAGCCGCTCCAGATGGCCCGGCTGGGCGTAGCCGGTGATGAAGTTGAACAGCTTGCCCCCGTCGCGGCCCAGGGCCGGGTCGCAGGTGAACAGGCTAAGGTCCGTATAGATCCGCGCCGTCTGCGGGTGATAGTTGCCGGTGCCGAAGTGGCAGTAGGTGCGCAGGCCCTCGCCCTCGCGACGCACCACCACCGACAGCTTGGCGTGGGTCTTCCAGTCGACGAAGCCGAACACCACGTGCACGCCGGCCCGCTCAAGGTCGCGCGCCCACTTGAGGTTGTTTTCCTCGTCGAAGCGGGCCTTGATCTCCACGAGGGCCGTGACGTTCTTGCCGTTGTCGGCCGCCTCGATCAGGGCCGCCACGATCGGGCTGTCCTTGGAGGTGCGGTACAGCGTCTGCTTGATCGCCAGCACGTTCGGATCGCGCGCGGCCTGGCGGATGAACTGCACCACCACGTCGAAGCTCTCGAACGGGTGGTGGACCAGGATGTCCTTCTCGCGGATCGCCGCGAAGCAGTCGCCGCCGTGGTCGCGGATGCGCTCGGGGAAGCGGGCGTTGAAGGGCGGGAACTTCAGGTCCGGACGGTCCGGCGGGATCAGCTCCGACATCTGGGCCAGGCCCAGCTTGCCATCGACCAGGATCACGTCTTCCGGCTCGGCGCGCAGGCCCTCGATGATGAAGTCGCGCAGGTCCGGCGGCATGGTGGTCTGGATCTTGACCCGCACCACGCGGCCCAGGCGACGCTTCTTCAGCCGCGCCTCGAACTCGCGCACCAGGTCCTCGGCCTCTTCCTCGATCTCCAGATCGCTGTCGCGGTTCAGGCGGAACAGGCCCCGGCCCTCGACCTCGTAGCCGGGGAACAGGTGCTCCAGGAACAGGATGATCAGGCTCTCCAGCGCCACGATCTTGCGCTGGCGCTTCTTGCCGCGCGTGACGACGGAGCTGAGCTCCCAGAACCGCCGCACCTGCGAGGGCACCGGGGCCAGGGCGTAGAGGTGCTTGTCGTCGGCGATCCGGCGCAGCTTCAGCGCCAGGCAGAAGCCCAGGTTCGGGATGAACGGGAACGGATGGGCCGGGTCGATGGCCAGCGGCGTCATCACCGGGAAGATCTGGTTGAGGAAGATCTCCTCGGCCTTCTTGCGATCCTCGCCCTCGATGTCCTTGGCGTCGAGCAGCTTCAGCCCCTCGTCCCACAGCTCGGTGCGGACCTGGCGCCAGATCTTCTGCTGCTCGCCCATCAGCTCGGCGGCCGAGGCGTTGATGCGCGCCAGCTGCTCGCCGGGGGTCAGGCCGTCCTGGCTGATCACCCGCACGCCCTCGCGCACCTGGCCCTTCAGGCCGGCCACGCGGACCATGTAGAATTCGTCGAGGTTGTTGGCCGAGATCGACAGGAACCGCAGCCGCTCCAGCAGCGGGTGGCGCGGATTGGCGCTCTCTTCCAGCACCCGCTCGTTGAAGGCCAGCCAAGAGGTCTCGCGGTTGAAGAACCGCTCGGGCGAGGCCAGCAGCTCGGCGTCCAGGGTCAGGCCCGTCTGCGGCGCGGGAATCTCGGGCGCGGCGGGGACGAGCGGTGTCAGGGCGGTGGCGTCGGTCATGATCCCACTCTAGCGCGAAAGTTTTGCAGAGGGTGAACGAACGCCGTGACGCGGTGACGACAACGCGCGGTGTGCTGAGCAATCCATCCGGGTTCCCCTCAACACCCGTTTCCCCGGCGAAAGCCGGGGCCCAGATCGAACCCGGGGCGTCGGAGGCAGCGGACGCTGCCGAAAGGCGCGATCACCCCAGCTGCTCAGGATGAATCTGGGCCCCGGCTTTCCCCGGGGAAACGGAGTTTGGGGCGGAAGAGGACTACTCCTCCTCACCCTCCAAATCCCCCAGCACCTCCCGCGCCAGCGCCTTGTTCACCGCGCGATGGTGCTGCGAGGCCGCCTCGTCCAGCAGCTTGGCCGCGGCCAGGGCCTCGGCGGCCGAGCGGGGCAGGCGGGCGATCAGGTAGGGGTAGAGGTCCGGATCGGGCTTCAGGTGCTCGGCCCGGAAGGCGCGCTCCAGCACCGCCCGCAGCACCACGTCGTCCGGCTCGTCGATCGCCGCCACCGACAGCGCGTTCAACCGCGAGCGCAGGTCGGGCACGGACGATCTCCAGGCGATCGGCGCCAAGCGAGCGGTCAGCAGCACTCTGCCGCCGTCGACCCCGGCCATGTTGAGGATGTGGAACAGGGCTTCGTCGGAGAGGCCTCCGGAGCGCCGGTCGGCGTCCTCGACCAGGATCGCCCGGCCGCGCAGGGCAGGCAGGTCGATGTCGCCCGCGTCCGCCGCGTCGATCACCACCGCGTCGGCGGCTTGCGCCCAGGTCCGCGCCAGATGGGTCTTGCCGCTCCCGACCGGCCCGACCAGCGCCAGCCGCCCCTCGGGCCAGCTCGGCCAGGCGTCCAGCCGCGCCAAGGCGTCGGCGTTACAGCCCGAGACGGCGAAGTCCTCCCGGCCGTAGCGCGGCGCGGCGGTCAGCGGCAGTCTGAACTGGGTGGACAATCCCTGGGGCCCGGCGTGGTGAATGTGCGGTCAAGCATATAGGCCGGGTTGTGACGCAGGACGAGGCGAGGGGGCTGGGGATAGTGGGGATTAGCTCGCAGAGGGTGTGGATGGAGGCTGTGGAGCTTTAGCTGGAGGGCCAATTTCCATCATCGTAAAGACGGTTAGAACTGATCCAATAACTAGAACTATTCCGTAGTTCATTATAGCTACTCCGCCAGCGGAGAAGGCTATATTGATGTATCTGGCCTGCTCTTCCATTCCATTCAGTGTTGGGAGCGGCTTTGCGGAGTATATGATCGAGGATAGAACGCCGAGAATCTGTACGATTGTGGCGTGAATTACCGTGCTCACAATCATGAGAAGTGGTGATCTGCCCTGGAATATATCCTGCGGCCTTCTAAGTAATTTTTTATGTGTATCGCTAAGCGCGGAAAATATTAGAGCGTATGCTGCGATAGAAAATCCCGCCAGAGTTGGCAAAATAGTTCGAGCCATCTCTGTCCATTTATCGTCCAGCCATAGTCGCCATTCGAGCACGCCCATAGATACAGCGATGAATAGGTATGGGGATTTGAGAAGTGCGCTCCAACCGCCGTACTGGTGGTATAGGCGGTTCCAATTGGAGAGTTTCTTACTCCTGGCCACGAACTTGAGCCCTTGCTGTGCGAACCTTTTCAAATAGGTCGCCCGCCATGCGAACGAAAAGGTTTAGGGCGGAGTCGTCTGATTTATGTTTGATGACTTCTTTAAGCGGTATCTCATCGGTGGAGTGAGAAGTGATGACGCCATTTTCGACCGTCTTTACAGAAAATGTCCCGTTCTCCGATGCGACCTTTGCGAGCTTGAACGATCTTTCATTCGGAATGATGGGGTCTTTGTCTTTTGATTTTATGACCTCTTCATATTCGTCGGCATTCTGCTCGAAAAGGATGTTCTCGATGAAATCTGCCAAGCCATTGTCAATATCATCGGGGTTGGGGCGCCTGATGATGAATCTTATTTCTTTGAGTTTTGGGAGTCCCAGAAGGGATTCTGCCTCGTCATAACTTTTAATGATATCCGCTTGGACATCGCCATACTGCGCGGATACCTCTTTCCATTGAAGGGCGTATTTAAAATATTGCTCTACTGATCTCGTGCTCAATCCTTTCGAATCTGAATACAATTCGAATGCGAGTGTATGAAGGTCGTTGTTTATTTTGAAATAGAAGGCGGCATGATTTGGTCTGAGTTTTTCCGGTATGTTAATGGCGCTCTTGTCTTCTGCAGAGGCGCGAGAAAATTTCTCTAAATTGAACCAGTCACCCCTAATGTCGATCTCTGTGTATTTTGAAAATGTCCCGATGCGAGTGGCTTCGTTGAAGCTTTGAATTGCAACGAACGTGTCGCCATGGACTCGGACACCTCTACGCAGGGATGCCAGCAGAATTATTAGGCCGACATAGTCTCTGTTCGCATCGCTCGGTATGCGCAAGTTGATAGCTGCAACTTCGGTTTTAGAGTCTCGTGCCAATTGACCGTCCTTCCCCCCGGAGGATCTGATTCCCTTCGCAATTTTTTCGCGAATTTTTTCGCGGATGCAATCAGGTTTGCGCGACGTTCAATGAACCTCTCCCCCGACCTCGTCGCCTGGCGCGCCGACCTCACCCGCCCTGCCGGCCCGCTGAACGGCCTCGCCCGCGCCACGCAGCAGCGGATCAATCGGCTGATCCCGGAGAAGGTCCACGCCGCCATCACCGCCGCCATCGAGGGGATGACGCGGGCGCTGCTGGTCGGGTCGGACTACGCGACGGGCTCGCCGCTGGTCGGCCTCTCCCTGGATGAGCGCCGGGCCAGGGCGGCCAAGGCGATCGACGGCTGGAAGAAGGCGGCGGCGGCCGAGGGCGGGGTCACCGGGGCCGGGGGCTTCCTGCTGGCGGCGGCCGACTTCCCGCTGCTGATGAGCTTCAAGATCAAGCTCCTGTTCGAGATCGCCGCGATCTTCGGCCATGACGGGACGGAGCTGTCCGAGCGGCTGTTCATCCTGCATGTCTTCGAGCTGGCGTTTTCGGACGCGGCGCACCGGGCCGGCGCGCTGGCGGCGCTGGACGATTGGGATGCGAAGGCGCACCCGCAGCACCTGAACGACTTCAACTGGCGGGCCTTCCAGCAGCAGTACCGCGACCACATCGATCTCGCGAAACTGGCCCAGTTCATCCCCGTGGTCGGCGCGCCGCTGGGGGCGATTGTGAATTGGCGGCTGGTGGAGCGGCTGGGGCATACGGCGGTGATGGCCTACCGGATGCGGGCGGAGCAGGGGGCTTACGCCGCGACGGGGACGGGTGTTGCGCCCACCGGAAACCCTCTCTCATAGAGAGAGGGAGGGGCCCGCCGCGAAGCGGTGGGAGGGTGAGAGGTTTCACTGGTGGCCGGTGAAAACGCTGGCCGTTCCGTCGCGTACGTCGTCATTGCCCTGTCCGGAGAGGGTGTAACCTCTCACCCTCCCATGCTGCGCATGGGCCCCTCCCTCTCTCAAAGAGAGAGGGATTCAGGGGGTGACGCACGAGCGTTCACGCTTCTCCGTCCCCGGCTCCAAAACCTGCCGTACAGTCTACCCACCTCGTCGCGAGGAAAGGGCGCGTGGCCAGCGACCATCGTGGCGGCGGGGTGTGATCGAGCGGGCGTGCTCGTCGGTGCGGGGGAAGCTCCGCAACTACATCCCTCTGGCGGCGGTCGGCCCTGGAACACAGAAACGACGTGGGATGTCGGGCCGAGGAGACGACAGGCGGTTGGAAACAGCCGCATCCGGGACCAGGCTTCGCGGCCTGGCCCGCCCGTCGGAGGCTTCAAGGGCGTTTGGGTGCGAACAGCATCAGGGCGTCACGCTTCCGGAAAACGGTCACGCGGAGCGTTCGGGCTTCGTCGAAACGGTATTCACTCCTCACACTCCGGGCGCAGCCCGGCGCTCCGCGTCCCTTTCCAAACCTTCAGCGGCCCGCCGCGTGAAGCGGCGGCGCCGTGGGTGCTAGAGGTCCAGGTCCGCCGACGCGAACTCGGCATTCTCCTGGATGAAGCGGAAGCGCAGCTCGGGCTTGCGGCCCATCAGGGTCTCGACCAGGCTTTCCACCGCCTCTTCCGAGCGCGGCAGGGTCACGCGGGCCAGGGTGCGCTTCTTCGGATCCATGGTGGTCTCCTTCAGCTGCGCGGCCATCATCTCGCCCAGGCCCTTGAAGCGACCGATCTCGGGCTTCTTGCCCTTGAACACCGTGGCCAGCAGCTCGTCCTTGTGGGCGTCGTCGCGGGCGTACTCGGACTTGCCGCCGTGGGCGATGCGGTAGAGCGGCGGCAGGGCCAGGTACAGGTGACCCTGGCGGATCACGTCCGGCATGGTCCGGTAGAAGAAGGTGATCAGCAGGGAGGCGATGTGGGCGCCGTCGACGTCGGCGTCGGTCATGATGATGATGCGGTCGTAGCGGAGGTCTTCCTCGCGATACTTGTTCCCGCCCTGGGCTCCCAGGGCCAGCATCAGGTCCGACAGTTCCTTGTTGGCGGTGAACTTCTCGCCGCTGGCCGAGGCGACGTTCAGGATCTTGCCGCGCAAGGGCAGGATGGCCTGGTACTTGCGGTCGCGGGCCTGCTTGGCGGAGCCACCGGCCGAGTCGCCTTCGACGATGAAGAGTTCCGCGCCATCGACCGCGCCGCCGGCGCAGTCGGCCAGCTTGCCGGGGAGACGGAGCTTCCGGGTGGCGCTGGCGCGGGTGACTTCCTTGTCCTTGCGGCGCTTGAGGCGCTCCTCTGCCCGCTCGATGACGAATTCCAGCAGGGCCTGGGCGTTCTTCGGGCTGGAGGTCAGCCACAGGTCGAACGGGTCGCGCAGCGCCGCCTCGACGAAGCGCTGGGCCTCGGTCGTGGACAGCTTTTCCTTGGTCTGGCCTTGGAACTCGGGGTTCTTGATGAACACCGAGATCAGGGCGCCGGCCTGGGCGACGACGTCGTCGGCGGTGATGATCGTGCCGCGCTTCTCGCCCTTGAGGTCGGCGTACGCCTTCAGACCTCTGGTCAGGGCGGCGCGGAAGCCGCTCTCGTGGGTGCCGCCTTCGGGGGTCGGCACGGTGTTGCAGTACGACTGCATGAAGCCGTCGTGCTCGCCGAAGCCCTGGGGCGTCCAGCTGACGGCCCACTCGACGGCGCCGGCCTCGCCCTGGCGCTCGATGCGGCCCGAGAAGCTGTCGGGCGTGATCGTGGTCAGGCCCTTGGTCCGCTCGGCCAGGAAGTCGGCCAGGCCGTTGGGGAAGTGGAAGACGGCTTCGGGCGGGGTCTGGTCATGGATCCGCGAGGGGTCGCAGGACCATTTGATCTGCACGCCACGGAACAGATAGGCCTTGGAGCGGGCCATGCGGTACAGGCGGGCGGGCTTGAAGTTCGTGCCCTCGCCGAAGATCTCGTCGTCGGGCTTGAAGCGCACCATGGTGCCCTTCTTGCGCGACGGGCCCAGCTGCTCGATCGGGCCCAGCGGCTTGCCGCGCGAGAACACCTGCAGATGCTCGAAGCCGTCGCGCCAGACGGTGACCTCGACGCGTTCCGACAGGGCGTTGACCACCGAGGCGCCGACGCCGTGCAGGCCGCCGGAGGTCTCGTAGGCCTTGCCCGTGAACTTACCGCCGGCGTGCAGGACGGTCATGATGACCTCCAGCGCCGACTTGCCCGGGTACTTGGGGTGAGGGTCCACGGGCATGCCGCGGCCGTCGTCCTTGACCGACAGATAGCCGTCGGCGTCGAGCTTGACCTCGATGGTCTTGGCGAAGCCGGCCACGGCCTCGTCCATCGAGTTGTCGAGCACTTCGGCGAACAGGTGGTGCAGCGCCCGCTCGTCGGTGCCGCCGATGTACATGCCGGGACGCTTGCGGACGGGCTCCAGCCCTTCCAGCACCTCGATGTCGGCGGCGGAGTATTCGCCCGGATCGCTGGCCTTGCCGGCCGGCGCAGGCGGCGAGGCCGGCTTGCTGGACGGAGGCGGCGGCGGCATGGGGCGCGGAGTCGGCTCGACATGCGGCTCGACGCTGGCCTGGAACGGCGCGGCCGGAACCGGCGCCAGGGCGTCATCGTCGCCAAACAGGGAAGGGGTCTTATCGGAAGAGGACATAAGGGGAACTCTAGGCGATTCGAGCGCGGGGGCCTCGTATCGCCTCGCGGGCGTCCCCTGAAAAGAGAAATCCGCCCCCAGCGTTTGCCGGGGGCGGACTGTAGAGCTAGGCCTGGGGTTAGCGGTAGGCCGGCGGGTAACCGCTGGCGTCGGTGGCCGCGTAGCGGTCGCGCAGCTGGTTCTGGCGGCTGTCCTGCGGCTGCTCGACGCCGCCGACGAAGACGTTCAGCGGCCAACTGGTCGTCTCCAGCGGGTCGCCGTTCCAGACCACGACGTCGGCGATCTTGCCGACCTCGAGCGAACCGATCTTGCCGTCCTGGCCCCAGATCTTGGCCGGGACCAGGGTCACTGCGGCGAGACCTGCGGAGTAGGGCAGGCCGTTGGCGACCGCGAGGCCGGCGTTCAGGCGTTCCTGGCGCAGGTTGTTGAAGTCCCGCGAGCCGTTGATCGCCACCGTCACGCCGGCGGCGTTCAGGCGGGCGGCGTTGTCCAGGCGCGAGCCCAGGGCCTCGAAGCTGTCGGGCAGGTCGGCCTGCGGATCGACGATGACCGGCACGCCGGCCTTGGCGATCTCGGCCGCGACCAGCCAGCCTTCCTCGACGCCTTCGAGGATGATCTTGATCTTCTCCTCGGCCGCCAGCTTCAGCGCCTGGCGGATGTCGGCGGCGCGGGAGACGCGGATCAAGAGCGGGGTCTTGCCCTGCACGACCGGGATCAGGGCCGCCAGGTCCAGACGCGACAGACCGAAGTCACGGGTCGCGCCCTGCTCGAAGGCCGAGCGGCGGGCGGCGAAGGCGCGAGCGTCCTCCAGGGCCGAGCGGATCAGGATCAGGTCGGCGCCGCGCGAGCCGCCGGCCGCCCGTGCGCCGCTCTCGCCCAGCGAGACGGTGACGGCCAGCTTGGAGGCCTCGACGATGTCGGTCGCGCCGGCCTTCAGGCGGATGAAGGCCGCCTGGCCGCCGAACAGCGAGGGATCGCCGTCACCGGTCTTGCCGGCGGTCATCTCTTCGACCACGCCGTCGTCGGCATGCTCGTGGGCGCCGCCGCCGGTCCCCGACAGCACCGGCACGACGGCCGAGCTGGTGATGCCGCCGTCCCGGGCGAACGGGATGAAGGTCGAGGCGGGGTTGATGGCGTAGCTGATGTCGAAGGCGGCGCTGAGCGCGCTGCCGGTGCCGTCGTCGCGGGTCTCGCGGACGCCGCTGACTTCGGACGCGCCGAGGTTCGAGGACGAGGCCACGAGGCCCGGGCTGACGACGCCGCCCTTGGCGTCGATCACCTTGGCGCCGGCCGGAACGGCGACATTGGCGCCGACGGCGGCGATCTTGCCGTCCTTGATCACCAGGGTCCCGTTCGGGATCGCGGCGCTGGAGACAGGCTCGATGCGGGCGTTGACGATGGCGACCGTTTCGGCCGCCGCGGGGAGAGCCAGGGCGCAGGCGGCGCTGGCGAGAAGCAGTGACCGGATCATCAGTTGAACGCTCCCTGGCCGGGTTGGCCGAGCTCGAAATCGGACTTGGGCTGGAAGCGCTTGTCCTTGCGGTCGTAGATCAGCGCGCCGTCGATGAAGACCTTCTCGGCCTGCGCGTAGACGCTGAACGGGTCACGGCTCCAGACCACCAGGTCGGCGGCCTTGCCGGGCTCGAGCGAGCCGGTCTTGTCGCCGATGCCCATGGCCTTGGCCGGGTTGGCGGTGATCCACTTGATCGCCTCGGCCCGGCTGATGCCGTAGCCCAGCTTGTTGCCGGCGGTCATGGCCAGGGCGGCTTCCTGGTTCAGCCGCTGGGTCATGATCGGGTCGTCGGAGTGGATGACCACGCAGGCGCCGTTCTTCCACAGGATGGCGGCGTTGGCGTCGATGCCGTCCAGGCTTTCCATCTTGAAGCCGGTCCACGAGGCCCAGGTGGCCGAGCAGATCCCTTCCTTGGCCAACAGGGGCGCGATCTTGTAGCTCTCCACCGCGTGGTGGAACATGGTGATCTTGTAGCCGAACTCCTTGGCGATATCGATCATCACGGCTTCTTCGTCGGCGCGGTAGCAGTGGTTCTGCACCAGGATGTCGCCCTTCAGGACGCCGGCCAGGGTCTCCATCTGCAGGTCGCGCTTGGGCGCGTCGGCCTTCTCGCCCTTCTGGACCTTGGCGCGGTAATCGTCCCAGCGACGGGCGTAGTCGGCCGCGTCGATCCAGGCCTTGCGATAGCCGAACACGTTGCCCATCGCAGTGGAGGGCGAACGGCCCTTGGAGCCGTAGACGCGCTTGGGGTTCTCGCCGCAGGCCATCTTCAGGCCGTAGGGGGCGTCGGGGAACTTCATGCCCTGCATGGTCAGGGCCGGCACGTTCTTCAGCGTCACCGAGCGACCGCCGAACAGGTTGGCCGAGCCGGGGAGGATCTGCAGCGTGGTCACGCCGCCGGCGCGGGCCCGGTTAAAGCCGGGGTCCTGCGTCCAGACCGAGTGCTCGGCCCAGACCTGGGCGGTGTTGGGATCGGTGGCCTCGTTGCCGTCCGAACGCGCCTGGACGCCGGGCGAGGGATAGACGCCCAGGTGGCTGTGGGCGTCGATGATGCCCGGGGTCAGCCACTTACCGGTGGCGTCGACCTTCACGGCGTCGGCGGGGATGGCGGTGTCGGGACCGCCGACGGCGACGACCTTGCCGCCCGAGGTGACGACGACGCCGTTCTCGATCTGCTGGCCGGTGGCCGTCAGCACCGTGGCGCCGACGAAGGCCGTGGCCTGCGACGGGAACGGCCTGTAGGTCGACGGGAAGCCCGTCGAAGCCTGGCCGTCCAGCCCCTTGGGCAGCGGCTTGGCCTCGACCTTTTCCGCTGGTTTGGCCGTGCTGGACGGTTTGGTGGGACCACCGGTCCCGGTCGTCGCGCAGGCGGAAAGCCCCAGCGCGAGCAGGCTCACGGCTGTCGCCGCGCTACGCCATCTGATCATGAAAAACCCCGACTCTCGAAGAGGCGGGAAGGACAGACGAAAAGAACCCCGTTATCAAGTTAAAGGAGAGCGGAAGGAGCCGGTCGCCGGCAAAATCGTTCCGCCTGTTCCTCGGAGGTCCTCCATGCGCCGTCTGCTCGCCTGTCTCGCCGTCGTGCTGCTGACCGCCTGCACGGCGCCGACGTCTCCTGGTCCTTCGGGCCCGCCGGCTCAGTCGCCTCGCACCCCGGTGGCCGAGGGCGGCATGTGTGGCGGTTTCGCGGGCTTCCAGTGCCAGAGCGGCCTGACCTGCCAGATGGAGCCTGGCGTCTGCCATCGGGTCGCTGACGCCTCGGGCGTCTGCAAGAAGACGCCGCAAATCTGCACGCGGATCTACCAGCCGGTCTGCGGCTGTGACGGCAAGACCTACGGCAACGCCTGCACGGCGGGCGCGGCTGGGGTCAGTGTCGCTTCCCAGGGCGAGTGCAAGGCCGGCTAGGCTGCTGCCAAGATTTGGCGCGTGCTGACGCAAGGTGCGGTCATGAGCAAGATCATCCGACGCGACGTGCTGGCCGGCGGCCTTGCCGTCGCCGCCTTCGCGCCCGTCGCTCAAGCCCAGGAGAGCAAGCCCATGTACGGACTGATCGGACAGATGCTGGCCGCGCCGGGCAAGCGCGACGAGCTGCTGGCCATCCTGGGCGAGGGGACGAGCGACATGCCCGGCTGTCTCAGCTACGTGATTGCCAAGGATCCGGCCAACGCCGACGCCCTCTGGATCACCGAGGTCTGGATCGACAAGGACGCCCATGCCGCGTCGCTGAAGCTGCCGTCGGTGCAGGCGGCGATCGCCAAGGCCCGGCCGATCATCGCCGGCTTCCCGCAGCACTTCGAGACCATTCCCGTCAGCGGCCACGGCCTGAAATAGAAAAAGGCCGCGGATCGCTCCGCGGCCTTTCCCGTCTTGCGGACCCGAAGGTCTTAGAAGCTGGCGTTCAGCGAGACGCCGAAGACGCGCGGTTCGTTGACGAAGGCGGTCAGGTTGTTGAAGTCGATCGCGCCCTTGATGTTGCTCTCGTTGGTGATGTTGCGGGCGAAGGCCGCCAGCTCCCAACCAGCGTCCTTGTTGGCGTAACCGACCTTCAGGCCGCCTTCGAAGTCGCCCTTCGTGTAGAACTCCTTCGACTGGTAGAGGAACAGGTTCGTGTAGCCCTGCATCTTCCAGTCGGTGAAGACGAACAGCTCGCCGGTGGCCAGCGGGTACGAATAGCGGGCCGTGAAGTCGAAGGTGTACTTCGGCGCGTTCGGGAACGGGTTACCGTTGACCAGGGCCAAGCCGGCGCCGTTCAGCGTGTCGGTCACGGTGCAGGCGGCGCAGGGCGCGACGGCCAGCGTACTGTCCTTGATCTTGGTGTGGGCGTAGCTATAGCCGGCCGTGACGACGAAGTTCGGGGTGACCACGAACTCGCTGTCCAGTTCCAGGCCGTAGGCTTCGCCCTTCTTGGCGTTGATCAGGCGGTTGGAGTTGCTGCCGCCGCCGACCGCGCTGAACTGCGGATCGTCGATGGTGTAGGTGAAGATCGCGCCGTTCAGACGGACGCGACGCTCGAACAGCTCGCTCTTCAGGCCCAGCTCATAGGACATGATCGTTTCGGACTTGGCCGACGAGGCCGGCGAACCGAAGGCGATGTCGCGGCCCTGGATCGACGGACCCCGGAAGCCCGAGGCGACCTTGGCGTAGACGCTGACGTTGTCTTGCAGCGTGTAGAACGCCGACAGGTCCCAGGTGACCTTCGAGTCCGAGACCGAGACGGCCGGAGCCGCGTTCGGGCCCGACACGACGTTCAGGTCCTTGTCGTCGTCGGTGTAACGCAGGCCGCCCGTCAGGGTCAGCTGGTCGTTGACCTTGTACGAGGCCTGACCGAAGGCCGCCCAGGCCTTGTTCTTCTGGCGCAGGGTGGTGGCCGGCATGAAGAACGGGTCGGTGCGGATGTCGTACTTGGTGTCGAAGTAGTAGCCGCCAACCTGCCAGCTCAGCGGGCCGTCGGTGTCGCTGGCCAGGCGGACTTCCTGCGTCCACTGGAACAGGTTCTTGATGCCGTCCTGGGTGCTCGACTGGAACGGGATGAAGCCCGGACCGCCCGGATTGCCGCCGTCGATGTCGCCCAGGCTGTAGCCGTGGGTGTTCTCATAGGCGGTGATCGAGGTCAGCTTCGCGCCGTCAAGGTCGTAGGTGATGTTCGCCGAGCCGCCGTAGCCCTTGTACTTCTGCGGGTTGTTGGCGGTGTTGTCGTAGGCGACCGAGTCACGGTCGTAGTTGCCGTTGAGCTTGTTGGAGCCCTTGGTCAGCACGTTGGCGCGGAACACGGCGGCGGTGCCGTCCAGGTCACGGGCGTGGACGTTGAACAGGGCGCTCAGCTTGTCGTTCGGCGTGACCAGCACCTGCAGGCGCGCGGCCTTTTCGTCGAAGCCGCCCAGGGCGTTGTTCTTCTTGGTGAAGGTGTTGTCGATCCAGTCGTCGCGGTGCTGGTAAAGCACCGAGGCGCGGGCCGCGACCTTGCCCGGGACGATGGCGCCGCCGACGCCGCCGTCGAAGGTGAAGGTGTTGAAGGTGCCGTAGGTCGCCGTCGCGCGGCCCTTGACCTCTTCGCTCGGCTTGACGGTGTCGAACTTGACGATGCCGGCCGTGGTGTTGCGGCCGAACAGCGTGCCTTGCGGGCCGCGCAGGACTTCGACGTGGTCGAGGTCATAGATCGGCGAGCTCTTCAGCACGACGTTCTCGAGCACGACGTCGTCCTGGATGATCGACACCGGCTGCGAGGCGGCCAGATCGAAGTCGGCGTTGCCCAGGCCGCGGATGTAGAAGCGCGGCGCGGCGCGGCCGTTCGAGGACTCGGCGTACAGGCCCGGGGCCTTGCCCGACAGGGTCAGGATGTCTTCGCCCGAGGCGAAGGCCGACTGCAGGCGCTCGCCGGCGATGGCGGCGACCGAGACCGGCACGTCCTGCAGGTTTTCACTGCGCTTCTGGGCGGTGACGACGACTTCGCCGACTTGGGTTTCCTGGGCCATGGCGGCCGAGCCAGCGGCCAGCGAGGCCACGAGGGCGGTCAGGCCGCACGACACCGTCAGGGCGCGGCGGAAGGAGCGGGTGGGGTGCATGGAGACATCCTGTGATGAGCACGCCGCCCGCCGACTCTCAACTGGGGCGTTAACGGCGCTTCTATTGCGCTGCGATAGGCTCATCCGAGGCTGTTGGGATATCTCGGAACGCGCGAAACCGGCCCGTTTGGGGCGATTACGTCGGTTCTGTTGCGAAGTTGCGACATTTTTGTTCAGGCGGCGCCCAGTAAGTAATAATCTATTCTACTTACGACGCGGCGCTTACCTTGCGGCGCAACGAAAAAGGGCCGGAGATCGCTCCCCGGCCCTTCGTCGTCTGATTGCTTACGCGATCAGCACTTGTAGTACATGTCGAATTCGACCGGGTGCGGGTGCAGTTGCAGACGCATCACTTCTTCCATCTTCAGCTCGATGTAGCTGTCGATGAAGTCGTCATCCATGACGCCGCCGGCCTTCAGGAAGGCGCGGTCCTTGTCCAGGGCTTCCAGGGCTTCGCGCAGCGAGCCGCAGACTTCCGGGATCTTCTTCTGCTCGCGCGGGGGCAGGTCGTACAGGTTCTTGTCGGCCGGCGCGCCCGGGTCGATCTTGTTGATGATGCCGTCCAGGCCGGCCATCAGCAGGGCGACGAAGGTCAGATAGGGGTTGCCCATCGGATCGGGGAAGCGAGCTTCCAGACGCTTGGCCTTCGGCGAGTCGACGTGCGGGATGCGGATCGAGGCCGAGCGGTTGCGCGAGCTGTAGGCCAGCTTCACCGGGGCTTCGTAGCCGGGCACCAGGCGCTTGTACGAGTTCGTCGTCGAGTTCGAGAACGCGTTGATGGCCTTGGCGTGCTTGATGATGCCGCCGATGTAGTACAGGCAGTCCTGCGACAGGCCGGCGTACTTGTCACCGGCGAACAGCGGCTTGCCGTCCTGCCAGATCGACTGGTGCACGTGCATGCCCGAGCCGTTGTCGGCGAACATCGGCTTGGCCATGAAGGTGGCCGTCTTGCCGTAGGCCGCGGCGACGTTGTGGATGACATACTTGTAGAGCTGCATCCGGTCAGCCATGACGACCATGGTGTCGAACTTCAGGCCGAGTTCGTGCTGGGCCGGGGCCACCTCGTGGTGGTGCTTTTCCGGCTTCATGCCCAGCTCGCCCATGACGGCCAGCATTTCGCCGCGCAGGTCCTGGGCCGAGTCGACCGGGTTCACCGGGAAGTAGCCGCCCTTCGGGCCAGGGCGGTGGCCCATGTTGCCTTCCGGATATTCCTTGCCCGAGTTGCTCGGCAGTTCGCTCGAGTCATACGAGTAGCCGGTGTTGTTCGGCGCGGTCGACCAGCGGACGTCGTCGAAGATGAAGAACTCGGCTTCCGGGCCGAAGTAGACGGTGTCGCCCACGCCAGCCGACTTGACGTAGTTGAACGCGGCCTTGGCGATCGAGCGCGGGTCGCGGTTGTAGGGGGTGCCGTCGTCCGGGTTCACGACGTCACAGAACAGGGCCAGCGTGGTCTGCTGGTAGAACGGGTCGATAATGGCGGTCGACAGGTCCGGACGCAGCTTCATGTCCGACTCGTTGATGGCCTTCCAGCCGGCGATCGACGAGCCGTCGAACATGGTGCCGTCGTTCAGGAAGTCGTCATCGACCAGGTCGATGTCGAACGTGACGTGCTGCAGCTTGCCGCGCACGTCGGTGAAGCGGACGTCGACGTACTTTACGTCCTTTTCCTTGATCAGGTTCAGGATGTCCTTGGCGGTGCTCATTCAGTATCCCCTGTCTTGAGCGCTTAAGCGTGTTGACGGTTTGGCCGGTTAGACGGCGGCCGGGCCGTTTTCTCCGGTTCGGATGCGGATCACTTCCGCGATCTCCGAGACGAAAATCTTGCCATCGCCGATCCGGCCCGTGCGGGCGGCGCGGGTGATGGCTTCCAGAGCCGGCTCCAGCTGGCTGTCCTCGACGACGACCTCGACCTTGATCTTAGGGAGGAAGTCCACGACGTACTCGGCGCCGCGATACAGCTCGGTGTGGCCCTTCTGACGGCCATAGCCCTTGGCTTCGAGGACGGTCATGCCCTGGACGCCCATGTCCTGCAGGGCCTCCTTCACCTCATCCAGCTTGAACGGCTTGATGATGGCTTCGATCTTCTTCATCGGTTCCAGTTCCGGGCCCGTCGGCGGCTAACCGCCTTCACTGAGCGGGCAACCATCACGCTCGCCGGAGCGCCGCAAGCGAGCGCCGCCGACATTTATGACCGTTTGGTTGTCGCACGGGCATGTGTCCGAATTTTAGGCGCCTGGCGCCTTGGAAATATACATTTCTGGAAACGCCGCCAAATGGCCTTGCGACGTGCTGTTTCGCGCCTACGATCGCGCCCAACGATCGTTTGAATGGGGGCGGAAATGCGCGACGACACACCGGTTCTGATCGGCGCGGGCCAATTCACGTATCGCGGCGAGGCGGGAAATTCACCATCTCCGCTGGAATTGCTGAAAGTTGCGGCGGAAAGAGCGGTGCTGGATGCCGGGCTGAAAGGGGCGGTTCTTGCCGAACTCGACGCTTTGGCGGTCGTGGCGTTCAGCATCGACGCGCCGGGCGGGCTTTCGAAGCTGCCGCTGCCCAGGCTGGCCGATCCGCCCGCCTCGTTGGCCCGGGCGGTTTCGGCGTCTCCGGCCTGGAGCGTCTACACCGAGACGGGCGGCAACAGCCCCCAGCAGGCGGTCAATGTCGTCTGCGAACGGATCGCCAGGGGCGAGTCGGAGTTCGCCCTGGTGACCGGGGCCGAGTTCCTGGGCTCGCTGATGAAGCGGATGAAGGGCGGCCTGGGGTTCGAGGGCTGGGGCGACGACCTGACCAGCACGCCACAGCGGATCGGCGACCCACGTCCCGGCGTGACGAAGCAGGAGGGCGCGCACGGCCTGGGCTATCCGGTGAACACCTATCCTTTGTTCGAGAACGCGCTGCGGGCGCGGGACGGGCGGTCTCTGGCCGATCACCAGAAGCAGCTGGGCGAGTTCTTCGCGCCGTTCACGAAGGTCGCCGCCGCCAACTCCCATGCCTGGTTCCCGGTCGAGCGCTCGGCGCAGGAGCTGGTCACGGTGACCGACCGTAACCGGATGGTCGGCTATCCGTACCCGAAGTACCTGAACGCCATCATGGAGGTGGACCAGTCGGCCGCCGTCCTGATCGCCAGCGTCGCCAAGGCCCGCGAGCTGGGCGTGCCGGAGGACAGGTGGGTCTTCCTGCACGGCTGCGCCGACGCCTGCGACCTTTGGTATCCGCTGGAGCGTCAGGACTATCACTCCAGTCCCGCCATGCGCCTGACCGGCGAGCGGGCCCTGGAGATGGCCGGGATCGGCGTCGAGGACCTTGACGTCGTCGACCTCTATTCCTGCTTCCCGTCCGCGGTGCGGATCGGGGCCGAGGAGATCGGCCTGGCGCTGGACGATCCACGCGGCCTGACCATCACCGGCGGCCTGCCGTATTTCGGTGGGCCGGGGAACAACTACGCCCTGCACGCCATCGCCGAGATGGTCGGCAAGCTGCGCGAGCGGCCTGGCGCCTACGGCCTGTCGACCGCAAATGGCTGGTTCCTGACCAAACAATCGGTGGGCGTCTATTCGACAAAGCCTTTCGAAGGGAAATGGGAGCGCCAGCCGCCGTCGGTGATCCAGGCTCAGATCGACGCCTTGCCGCATCCGCAGATCGTCGAGCGACCGGAGGGCAGGGCGACGATCGAGACCTACACCGTCGTCCACGGCCGCGAGGGTGTTCGGATGGGCATCGTCATCGGTCGCGACAGCCAAGACCGCCGCTTCGTGGCGCAGACGCCGGACGATCCGGAAGTGCTGCGCGATCTGGAGAGCCGCGAAGGCGTGGGCCGCACCGGTACGGTCGGCCCGCATCCGGATGGTGTCCGCAACCTCTTCACACCGGATTGAGGCATGACCATCGTTCACGTGATCCGCCACGGAAAGCCCGCCGCCACCTGGGGCGGAGATGACGAAGACCCTGGCCTCGACATGATCGGCCACACCCAGGCCGCCGCCGTCGCCGAGGCGATCCTGGCGCTGCCGGAGCCGCCGATCCGCGTGGTGTCCTCGCCCTTGCGCCGCTGCCGCGAGACCGCCGAGCCGCTGGCCAAGGCGCTGGGCGTTGAACTGATCATCGATCCCCGCGTGGGCGAGATTCCGACCCCGGCGGCGTTGAGCCACGAGGAACGCCCCGCCTGGCTGAAGCGAGCCTTCGAGGGGCGCTGGGACGAGATCCAGGGCGATCTCGACTATGTCGCGTGGACGCAGGGCGTGGCCGCCGCGCTGCGCGACTATCCGGGCGCGGCGGTGTTCAGCCACTTCGTCGCCCTCAACGCGGCGATCGGCGTCGCCACCGGCCAGGCCGAGGTCATGGCCTTCCGACCCGACCACTGCTCGCGCACGGTGTTCGAGATCGACGGCGACCGCTTGATCCTGGTGGCGAAAGGGCGCGAAGCTCAGAGCCAAGTGCTTTGAGGGAAGAGTAGCGTGGCGCGAGAGATCCTGACCGTCGCCCAGATGGCCGCGGCCGACCGCGCCGCCGTTGAACGTGGTACGCCGACTACGGTGCTGATGGAGCGCGCCGGCAAGGCGGTGGCCCAGGCGGTCCGCGCCCGCTACGCCCAGCGTCCAGTGGTGATCTGGTGCGGTCCCGGCGACAACGGCGGCGACGGCTATGTCGCCGCGCGCCACCTGAGCGAGTGCGGCTGGCCGGTCGTGGTCGAGGCGGCCCATCCGCCGTCCTCCGAAGCTTGCCGCTGGGCCGCCGGGCTTTGGACGGGCGAGACGCGGACGCTATCGACCGAACTGGCGCCGGACACACTCTATATCGACGCGCTGTTCGGCGCGGGTCTGTCGCGCTCGCTCGAGGGTGACGTCGCCAAGCTTGCGCGAGCCAGCCGCGAACCGTCGCTGACCATCGTCTCGGTCGATATCCCGTCGGGCGTCCACGGCGACACCGGCAAGCCGCTGGGCGACGCATCTTTCCGCGCCGACCTGACCATCACCTTCCATCGCCGCAAGCCAGCTCACGTGCTGATCGAAGGCCGCAAGGCCTGCGGCGATGTCCTGGTGGCCGACATCGGCTTGTCGTCCGTCGGCTCGGCCGAGCTGTTCGAGAACGCCCCCGAGCTCTGGGGCAAGCGCTTCCCCTGGCCAGCGCTGGACGCTCACAAGCACACGCGAGGCCGGCTGAAGGTGGTCAGCGGCGAGATGTGGAGCACCGGCGCGGCGCGGCTGGCCGCGCGCGGGGGTCTGCGTATAGGAGCCGGCGCGGTGACGGTGCTGTCGCCGCCGGGCGCGCTGGCGGTCAACGCTGCTCACCTGGAGGCGATCATGCTGGCGCCGTTCGGGGCCGAGGCCGACCTGGCCGTCGCCGCCGAGACGGCCGACGCGGTGATCATCGGCCCGGCGGCCGGGGTGGGGGAGGCGACGGCGCTGAACCTGCAGGCCCTGGCCCAGACCGGCGCGGCCCTGGTCGTCGATGCCGACGCCCTGACCAGCTTCCGCCACGACGTCGAGTCCCTGTTCGCCTGCCTGGACCGCGACGACGTCCTGACCCCGCATCCGGGCGAGTTCGAGCGAATCTTCCCCGGTCTGCTGGCGCGGTCGCCGGAGCGGATCGCCGCGACGCGCGAGGCGGCCAAGCGGGCAGGGACCGTCGTGCTGCTGAAAGGCCCCGACACAGTGGTCGCCGCGCCCGACGGTCGGGCGGCCGTTTCGCTGAACGGAACGCCCTGGCTGGCCACCGCCGGCTCGGGCGATGTGCTGGCCGGCTTCATCGGCGGCCTTATCGCGCAAGGCATGGACAGCTTCGAGGCCGCCTGCGCCGGGGCCTGGATCCACGCCGAGTGCGGCGCCCGCCACGGCCCCGGTCTGATCGCCGAGGACCTGCCGGGTCTGGCGCCCGCCGTACTGGCGCAGCTCTACGGGCTTGCGCGGCCCGGTCCAAATCCGTAAGCCCGCTCCCACGCGGATGTGGCGAAACTGGTAGACGCACCAGATTTAGGTTCTGGCGCCGAGAGGCGTGGAGGTTCGAGTCCTCTCATCCGCACCACCATTCTCACCGGGCCTCCAGGCCTGGATGAGTTTTGTCGCCGCCGCTCTTGGATGCTCGCGCACGTCGTGACATAAGGGCGGTCTTTCGCCGCCCCCGGCTCTCGCGGGCGGCGTCGATCTTTTGGACCCCCAGGGCGGAGTTCGAGCGCGCGGCGCCCCGGACCCGAGAAAATAAGAATGTCGATGCAGATCGTTGAAAAGTCGAACGAAGGCCTCAGCCGCGTTTTTAGCGTCACGGTTCCCGCCAGCGAACTGACCACGCGTCTGGAAGCCCGGATCGCCGAAGTCGCGCCGCAAATGAACGTCAAGGGCTTCCGTCCGGGCAAGGTGCCGGCCGCCCACGTTCGTCGCCTGTACGGCAAGGGCCTGATGGGCGAAGTCATCGAGCAGGCGCTCAACGAGACCACCACCAAGGTCCTGGAAGACAACAAGCTGCGTCCGGCCGGTCAGCCCGAGCTGAACCCGACCTCGGACATGGACAAGGTCCTGGACGGCGGCGTCGACCTGGCGTTCGACCTGGCCGTTGAAGTGATGCCGGACTTCGAGCCGATCGACCCGACCACCATCGAGCTGGTCAAGCCGGTCTACAAGGTCGGCGACGAGGAAGTCGACGAAGCTCTGGAAGAGCTGTCGAAGCAAGCGCGCACCTATGAGCCGCGCACGGGCAAGAGCCTGAAGGCCAAGGACGGCGACCAACTGCTGATCGACTTCGTCGGCACGATCGACGGCGTCGAGTTCGCCGGCGGCAAGGCCGAAGGCGCCGAGCTGGTCCTGGGTTCGGGCCAATTCATCCCGGGCTTCGAAGAGCAACTGGTCGGCGCCAAGCCGGGCGACGAGATCGTCGTGAAGGTGAAGTTCCCGGAAGAGTACCAAGCCGCCGAACTGGCCGGTAAGGACGCCGAGTTCGCCACCAAGGTCACCGAAGTCCGCGCTCCGGTCGACGGCAAGGCCGACGACGAGCTGGCCAAGCGCCTGGGTCTGTCGGACCTGGCCGCCCTGAAGGACCTGCTGCGCTCGAACCTGGGCAGCCGCTACGAGAACAGCTCGCGCTTCAAGCTGAAGCGCGCCCTGCTGGACGTCCTGGACACCAAGCACGACTTCGCCCTGCCGCCGCGCATGGTCGACGCCGAGTTCGCCGGCATCTGGCAACAGGTCGAGGCCGACAAGGCCCGTGGCGGCCTGCCGCCGGAAGACGCCGACAAGACCGAAGAGCAGCTGCAGGACGAGTACAAGAAGATCGCCGAGCGCCGCGTGCGCCTGGGTCTGGTGCTCGCCGAGATCGGCCGCAAGAACGACGTGGTCGTCACCGACCAGGAACTGACCGACGCCATCATGCGCGAAGCTCGCCAGTACGGCGCGCAAGCCCAGCAGGTGTTCGACATGTACCGCCAGCGCGCCGACCTGCAGGCCGCCCTGCGCGCCCCGATCTACGAAGACAAGGTCGTCGACCTGATCTTCAACAAGGCCAAGGTCGAGGAAAAGGAAGTCTCCAAGGACGAACTCCTGGAAGAAGACGACCTGCCGGAAGGCTACGGCGGCTAAGGCTTGCTGAGCATCGAATGAATGAGGCGCGGTCCGCGAGGGCCGCGCCTTTTTTCATGCCGCCTCGAAACCGCCGGCTCCTTGCAACCTGTTAAGCGCCACGCGATATGCGATAGCGACGGCGCGCGGGGGCTGATTCGTTTTCGGGTCAGCCAGAAGCAAGCGCCAAAGACACACGACGAAGGGTGATCCCGATGATGTACGATCCGATGGCGACGGCCATGAACCTGGTTCCGATGGTGGTTGAGCAGACCAGCCGCGGCGAGCGCGCGTTCGACATCTTCTCGCGCCTGCTGAAGGAGCGGATCATCTTCCTGACCGGTCCGGTGGAAGACGGCATGGCCAGCCTGATCTGCGCCCAGCTGCTGTTCCTGGAGTCGGAGAACCCCAAGAAAGAGATCGCCATGTACATCAACTCGCCGGGCGGCGTGGTGACGTCGGGCCTCGCGATCTACGACACCATGCAATACATCAAGAGCCCGGTCTCGACGGTGTGCATGGGCATGGCCGCCTCGATGGGTTCGCTGCTGCTGCAAGCCGGCGCGCCGGGCCAGCGCATCGCGCTGCCGAACGCCCGCATCATGGTGCACCAACCCTCGGGCGGCTTCCGCGGCCAGGCCTCGGACATCGAGCGCCACGCCGAGGACATCATCAAGACCAAGCGCCGCCTGAACGAGATCTACGTCAAGCACACCGGCCGCACCTATGAGGAAGTCGAAAAGACCCTCGACCGCGACCACTTCATGAGCGCCGACGAAGCCAAGGCCTGGGGCCTGGTCGACCACGTCTACGACACCCGCGACGCGGCCGAGGCCGGCGCCGAATAAGGCGAAAGCTTCGCTGAAACGACAAAGCCGCCGATCTTTAGGATCGGCGGCTTTTTTGTTGTCTAGCGGGCTGCGGCAAATCCGCTCAGGTCGCGGGCCTGCCTCGGAAGACGCGGTAGCCCTTCTCGTCGGCGATCGCCAGCATCTCGGTGTCGCCGGAGGTGTCGCCATAGGCGGCCGTCAGGTGCACGTCGGGGCCGAAGACCTCGCGCAGGCGCGCCACCTTTTCCTTGGCTCGGCAGTTGTTCCCGTCGAGGCCGCCCAGGATGCGGCCGTCGTCGTTGGTCATCAGGCGGGTGCCGATCAGCATGTCGGCGCCCAGGCCGCGCGCGAACGGGGCGACGGTGATCTCGGGCGAGGCGGTGACGATGACGAGCTTGGCGCCCTTGGCCCGCCAGGACCGCCAGACGGCCAGGGCGTCGGGGCGCAGCAGGGATGGGGCATGGGCCTGGGCGAAGGCCCGGGCGTCGTTCTCGATCTGCTCGACGGTGGAGCCCCGGAGGAACTCGCGAACAGCGGCCGCCTTGAGTTTCGCGCGGTTGCGATCGAACACATAGGCGATCAGCGACGGGGTCAGGCGGATGACGCCACGCGTCCACCGACGACCCGCGCGCCACTTCAGGAAGGCGTTGAAGCTGTCCCGGACGGTGAGGGTGCCATCGAAGTCGAAGGCGACGAGCGCGGGCTCGTGGCCCATCTCGCCCGTCATCGGACGCGACGCGCTCAGACCCATCGACATCAACGAACGCTTCGCCATCGACCTTCCCAATGAGCGCGCCCGGCGCGCTCGACCATTACGATTCCTGGCTTCGTCATACGGGGTTACACTGGCGGCGGTAAGGCCCCAACGCGCTCGACGCTTGCACCGGCGCGCCAATCGCCCAAATTAGATGACGAGGTCATGACGCGATCCGGACGGTTTAGGCGTTTGAGGCTTGAAAGGCGCCGCCAAGGCTTGTGAACCTAGCCCGGATCGGGGAATGTCAAGGATTAGACAACTCCCGGCGTATATCCTGCCTGCTTCGGTGGCGGTGTGTGCGCTCGGAGGGGCGTCTCGGCGTTAAGCCGTAAGCCGCCATAGTGTGAGAAGCGATCATGACGAAAGCCGCGAGCGGCGACACCAAGAGCACCCTGTACTGTTCTTTCTGCGGAAAGAGCCAACATGAGGTGCGCAAGCTCATCGCGGGACCGACGGTGTTCATTTGCGATGAATGCGTCGAGCTCTGCATGGATATCATTCGCGAAGAGCACAAGATCGCCTTCGTGAAGTCCAAGGACGGCGTCCCGACGCCGCGCGAGATCTGCGAAGTCCTGGACGATTACGTAATCGGGCAAGGTCACGCCAAGAAGGTGCTCGCGGTCGCGGTGCACAATCACTACAAGCGCCTGAACCACGCCTCGAAGAACAACGACGTCGAGCTGGCGAAATCGAACATCCTGCTGGTCGGTCCGACCGGTACGGGTAAGACGCTGCTGGCCCAGACGCTGGCCCGAATCATCGACGTGCCGTTCACGATGGCCGACGCCACGACGCTAACCGAAGCCGGTTACGTCGGCGAAGACGTCGAGAACATCGTGCTGAAGCTGCTGCAGGCCGCCGACTACAACGTCGAGCGCGCTCAACGCGGCATCGTCTATATCGACGAAATCGACAAGATCAGCCGCAAGTCCGACAACCCGTCGATCACCCGCGACGTGTCGGGCGAAGGCGTGCAGCAGGCCCTGCTGAAGATCATGGAAGGCACCGTCGCCTCCGTGCCGCCGCAAGGCGGGCGCAAGCATCCGCAGCAGGAATTCCTGCAGGTCGACACCACGAACATCCTGTTCATCTGCGGTGGCGCCTTCGCCGGCCTCGAGAAGATCATCTCGGCGCGCGGCGCGGCCAAGTCGATCGGCTTCGGCGCGAAAGTGACCGATCCGGAAGAGCGCCGCACGGGCGAGATCCTGCGGAACGTCGAGCCCGACGACCTGCAGCGCTTCGGCCTGATCCCGGAATTCATCGGCCGTCTGCCGGTGGTCGCGACCCTGGAGGATCTCGACGAGACCGCCCTGGTCAAGATCCTGACCGAGCCGAAGAACGCCTTCGTCAAGCAGTACCAGCGCCTGTTCGAGATGGAGAACATCGGCCTGACCTTCACGGAGGACGCCCTGCACGGCGTCGCCAAGAAGGCCATCGTGCGCAAGACCGGCGCGCGCGGCCTGCGTTCGATCATGGAAGGCATCCTGCTGGAGACGATGTTCGAGCTGCCCAGCTACGAGGGCGTCGAGGAAGTGGTGGTCAATGCCGAGGTCGTCGAAGGCCGGGCTCAGCCGCTGCTGATCTACGCCGAGAAGAAGGGCGGGGCGGCTTCGGCCTAGCCTCCAAGCTTCATCGCGAAATCGAGGCGCGCCTTTTTGGATAAAGGCGCGCCTTTTTCGTGGATAAGCCGGGGTCGTAAACCTGTTGGACGACCGGTGAGGCTTCGGCGCCACGGGCAGCTTGAGCGAGCGAAACTCGCGAAAAGTCTAGGCTTTGGGCGAACCTGCCCTCTCGCTTGCGATCCGGGGCATGAGGGCGCCAGCTTCGCCGGTCGGACGCGACTTGTCGCCGCTGTGGGGCGAGTACGCTTGAACCCTGTTGTAAAACGTCCACATAAATAACGAACATCCGCTCAGTCCCGGGCGGACGGGTCGTTCGACTCAGGCGCATCGTCTGAAGTTACGGCGGCCCGCATGGCCAAGGCGTCTAGGGGCGCTGAAGGCCGGGAGTATTGAGAACATGTCCGAACTACGTACGCTTCCTGTCTTGCCGCTGCGGGATATCGTTGTGTTCCCGCACATGGTCGTGCCGCTCTTCGTGGGCCGCGACAAATCCGTGCGCGCCCTCGAGGAAGTGATGCGCGGCGACAAGCAGATCCTGCTGGTCACCCAAAAGAACTCGGCGGATGATGATCCGGCCCCGGGCGACATCTTCGATGTCGGCGTCCTGGCCACCGTCCTCCAGCTGCTGAAGCTGCCCGATGGCACCGTCAAGGTGCTGGTCGAAGGCAAGGGCCGCGCGGCCGTCGTGAAGTTCACCGACCAGGAGTCCTTCTACGAGGCCCAGATCGGCGAAGTCAGCGAAGACGAAGGCGCCGGTCCCGAGGCCGAGGCCCTGTCGCGCGCGGTCGTCGAGCAATTCGAAAACTACGTCAAACTGAACAAGAAGGTGCCGCCGGAGGCCCTGGCGTCGATCCCGCAGATCGCCGAGCCGGGCAAGCTGGCCGACAGCATCGCCGCCCACCTGTCGGTGAAGATCGGCGACAAGCAGAACCTGCTGGAAATCTTCGACGTCGTGAAGCGCCTGGAAAAGGTCTTCGCCCTCATGGAGGGTGAGATCTCGGTGCTGCAGGTCGAGAAGAAGATCCGCTCGCGCGTGAAGCGCCAGATGGAGAAGACCCAGCGCGAGTACTATCTGAACGAACAGATGAAGGCGATCCAGCGCGAGCTGGGCGACCCGGATGACTCGCGCGACGAGCTGATCGATCTCGAAAAGCGCATCAAGAAGACCAAGCTTTCCAAGGAAGCCCGCACCAAGGCCGAGAGCGAGCTGAAGAAGCTGCGCAACATGAGCCCGATGTCGGCCGAGAGCACCGTGGTCCGCAACTATCTGGACTGGCTGCTGTCGATCCCGTGGGGCAAGGCCAAGACCAAGAAGATCGACCTGGTCGAGGCCGAAGGCATCCTGGACGAAGACCACTACGGCCTGGAGAAGGTCAAGGAACGGATTCTCGAGTACTTGGCCGTCCAGGCCCGGACCAACTCGCTGAAGGGCCCGATCCTGTGCCTCGTCGGTCCTCCCGGCGTCGGCAAGACCTCGCTGGGCAAGTCGCTGGCCAAGGCCACGGGCCGCGAGTTCGTGCGCATGAGCCTCGGCGGCGTGCGTGACGAGGCCGAGATCCGCGGTCACCGCCGCACCTATATCGGCTCGATGCCCGGCAAGGTCGTCCAGTCGATGAAGAAGGCCAAGACCACCAACGCCTTCGTTCTGCTGGACGAGATCGACAAGATGGGCAGCGACTACCGCGGCGACCCCGCCTCGGCGCTGCTGGAAGTGCTCGATCCGTCGCAGAACTCGACCTTCGGCGATCACTATCTGGAGGTCGACTACGACCTGAGCCAGGTGATGTTCGTCACGACGGCCAACAGCCTGAACATGCCCCAGCCGCTGCTGGACCGCATGGAGATCATCCGCATCCCCGGCTACACCGAGGATGAGAAGCTGGAGATCGCCAAGCGGCACATCCTGCCGAAGCTGGCCAAGGACCACGGCCTGAAGCCGGCCGAGTTCATCGTGCCGGACAAGGCGATCAGCGACCTGATCCGCTACTACACCCGGGAAGCCGGCGTGCGGTCGCTGGAGCGGGAACTGGGCGCCCTGGCGCGCAAGACGGTGCGTGACCTGGCCCGCGAAAAGCTGGCCACGATCACCATCGACGACGAGCGCCTGGCCAAATACGCCGGTGTGAAGAAGTACCGCTACGGCGAGACCGACGAGGTCGACCAGGTCGGCATCGTCACCGGTCTGGCCTGGACGGAGTTCGGCGGCGACATCCTGACCATCGAAGCCGTGAAGATGCCGGGCAAGGGTCGCATGCAGATCACCGGCAACCTCAAGGAGGTGATGAAGGAGTCGATCGCGGCGGCCAACAGCTACGTCCGCTCGCGCGCGGTGCAGTTCGGCATCAAGCCGCCGGTGTTCGAGAAGACCGACGTCCACATCCACGTGCCGGACGGCGCCACGCCCAAGGACGGTCCGTCCGCCGGCGCGGCCATGGGTCTGGCCATCGTCTCGGTGCTGACCGGCATCCCGATCCGCAAGGACATCGCCATGACTGGCGAGATCACCCTGCGCGGCCGGGTCACCGCCATCGGCGGCCTGAAGGAGAAGCTGCTCGCGGCCCTGCGCTCCGGCGTGAAGACCGTGCTGATCCCGCAGGAGAACGAGAAGGACCTGGTGGATGTGCCCCAGAGCGTGAAGAGCGGTCTGGAAATCATCCCGGTCTCGACCATGGACGAGGTGCTCAAGCACGGCCTCACCGGCCCCTTGACCCCGGTCGAGTGGAACGAGGCTGACGAGCCGATTGCTGCGGGTGCGAAGAAGGATGACGGCGACGCTGACGCCGTTCTCACCCACTAACTGCAACTAATCGTTGATAACTTAGGCGGCGCGGGAGATTCCCGCGCCGCTCTCGTTTGACGAGGCATTTTCAACCGCCATAATCCCCGCCGAGCCAAGCGCCGTAGGCAAAAAAGCGGCGCTGCTCAGGCTGGGAGAAAAACATGACCACAAAAGCCGAACTCGTCACGGCGATCGCCGAGAAGGCGGGCATCAACAAGAACCAGGCCAAGGACGCTCTGGAAGCCTTCATCGACGCCGTCACCGACTCGCTGAAATCGGGTCAGGACGTTCGCTTGGTCGGTTTCGGCACCTTCAAGGCCGTCGCCCGCGCCGCCGGCACCGCGCGCAACCCGCGCACCGGCGAGACCGTGAACCGCCCCGCGTCCAAGACCGCACGCTTCCAGGTCGGCGAAGGCTTGAAGTCCTCGCTGAACGGCTAAACCAGTTTCTCCGCTTAAGAGGAGCGGGGCGTCAGAGGCTGGCGCCCCGTTCTTTCGTTTTGCGCTTTGCGCATGTCTCCGCACCGGCTAGACACGCCGACCCAAGAGGGCAGTTAGCTCAGCGGTAGAGCGTCTCGTTTACACCGAGAGGGTCGGGGGTTCGATCCCCTCACTGCCCACCATTCCTCCCATCATCCTTCGTCGCGGTCTCTCCCGGTCCCAGCCGGAGAGGGCGTGCGTATGGCTGCGCTTTTGCTTTGGATAACAGCGATCAAAGTGATATCATTTTGATCGCAACGCTGGAGGAGCGTCATGACAGAGACCCGCACCATCAACCCCACCGCCGAGCGGCCTCATGCGGGCATCGGCGGCGGTCTGCCGCTTCTGGCCCTGCCGATCCTGTTGGCCGGCGGCGTCTTCGCGTTCTCGCAAGGCGTGCCGATCGTCGGCGGGCTGTTGATCTTCCTGTTCCTGCTGGTCTCCAGCGGCTTCTATTCGGTGCAGCCGAACGAGGCCTTCGTCATCACGCTGTTCGGCTCGTATGTCGGCACCGACCGCAAGACCGGCCTGCGCTGGATCCTGTTCTGGTATGGCCGCAAGAAGATCAGCCTGCGGGTGCGCAACGTCACCAGCGAGACGCTGAAGGTGAACGACAAACGCGGCAACCCGATCGAGATCGCCGCCAACATCGTCTGGCGTGTGCGGGACTCGGCTCAGGCGCTGTTCGACGTCGATGACTATTCCGCCTTCGTCCACATCCAGATCGAGACCGGCCTGCGCGAGGTCGCCTCGCACTACGCCTATGACCATGCGGAGGAGGGCGAGCCGACCCTGCGCGCCCATGCCGAGGAAGTCGGCGACCGCCTGCAGAAGGACCTGCAGCTGCGGTGCGCCGTGGCCGGCGTGGCCATCGACGAGGCTCACCTGATGCACCTGGCCTATGCGCCCGAGATCGCCGGCTCGATGCTGAAGCGCCAGCAGGCCGAGGCCGTGCTGGCCGCCCGCCGCACGATCGTCGCCGGCGCCGTCGACATGGTCGAGAGCGCGCTCAGCCAGCTGTCCGAGCGGGGCGTCGTCGAACTGGATGACGAGCGGCGCGCGGCCATGGTCTCCAACCTGCTGGTGGTGCTGTGCGCCGACCGCGAGGCCCAGCCCGTCGTCAACACCGGCACGCTGTACGGCTGACGTGGCTGGGGAGCCCAAAGAGACGAAGGGCGGACGGCGCGCGTTTCTGATGCGCGTCCGCCCCGAAGTGTTGGCCGCCATCGAGCGGCTGGCAGATGCCGAGTTGCGCAGCGTGAACGCTCAGGTAGAGATGCTGCTGCGAGAGGCTCTCGGACGACGCGGCGTATCGCTAAAATCGTCCGGGAACGGCGAGGAACCCTAGCTGTCGCAAAAGCTTTATCGATCCAGGGCCGAATGGGGGGCCTGGAGTAACGATGAGGAATCGGCGTGACGGACACGACACTGACTCGGCCCGCCGGCCTGCGCGGTTTCCAGTTCGAAATCGCTCCGCCGACTGATGGCCCGGTCCGCCTCGTCGACACCACCATGCTCTATGCCCCGCGTAGCGGCGGCGTGCGTCGGTACCTGGCCTCCAAGCGCGCCTGGCTGGCCGCCAATCGTCCGGAGGTCCGCCATACGCTGGTGGTGCCGGGCGCGCGCGATTCCTATGACGGGCAAGGGCGGGTCTCGATCTATGCCGCGCCGCTGCCGTTCGGGGCCGGTTATCGCTGGCCCGTGGTCAAGGCCGCCTGGATGGACCGCCTGATCCGCCAGCGTCCCGACCTCATCGAGGCGGGCGATCCCTACACGCCGGGTCTGGCGGCGCTGCGGGCCGGCGACGCCCTGGGCGTGCCGGTCGTCGGCTTCTGCCACACCGACCTCGGCGCTCTGGCGGCGCTGCACATCGGCGAATGGGCCGAGAAGCCGGTCCAGAAGCGCTGGGCCGCCATCTATCGCCAGTTCGACCAGGCCGTGGCCCCCAGCCGATTCATCGCCGGCCGTCTGATCGAGGCCGGGGTGCACAACGCCATCGGTCTGCCACTGGGCGTCGATACCGAACTCTTCCACCCCGCCCGCGCCGATCGTGAAGGTCTGCGCAAGCGCCTGGGCGTCGCGCCAGACGAGCGCCTGCTGGTCTTCGCCGGCCGTCCGGCCCGCGAGAAGAAGCTGGAAGTCCTGGTCAGCGCCGTCGAGAAGCTGGGCGCGCCCTACAAGCTGCTGTTCGTCGGGGCCGGCGGCGGTGCGCCGATCAGTGACCGCGCCATCTGCCTGGACTATGTCGGCGACCCGGCCGAGCTTGCCGGCGTGTTGGCCAGTTGCGACGCCTTCGTCCACGCCAACGACAACGAGCCGTTCGGCCTGATCGTGCTGGAGGCCATGGCCTGCGGCTTGCCGGTGGTCGGCGTCGCCGCCGGCGGGGTGGCCGAGTCGGTCGACCAGGAGGTGGGCGAGCTGGCGACTCGGTCCGAACCCGGCGCTTTCGCCGAAGCGATCGAAGCCCTGTTCGCGCGTGACCTGGCCGTGGTGGGCGCCGCCGCCCGTCGCCGCGCCGTCGAGCGGCACGGCTGGGACGCGGTGTTCCGCCAGCTCTGCGCCATCTATGGCGGCCTGACCGGCCGCCAGGCGTTCGGTCGCCAGCTACAGCTGCGCGATCACTAGGCTTTCAAGGCAGCCAGGATCTCGTAGCTGCGCTTGCGGGCGTCGTGGTCGTAGATCTGCGAGGCGAACATCAGCTCGTCGGCCTCGGTCAGCTTCAGCACCTGCTCGACCTTGCGCTTGACGGTCTCGGCCGAGCCGATCGCCGAGTACTGGAAGGTGTGGTCCAGGCCCGCCAACTCGGCTTCCGAGGCATGGTCGCGGATGTCATCGACCGGCGGCGGCAGCAGGCCGGGACGGCCGCGGCGCAGGGCCAGGAACTGCTGCTGGGTCGAGGTGGCCAGGCGAGTCGCTTCCCGGTCGGTGTCCGCCGCGCAGATTCCGATGCAGACCATGGCGTAGGGCTTGTCCAAGACCTCCGACGGCTTGAAGTGCCGGCGATAGAGGAGGAGGGCGTCCAGCAGCGAGTCGGGGGCGAAGTGGGCGGCGAAGGCGAAGGGCAGGCCTAGCGCCGCGGCCAGTTGCGCGCCCCAGGTCGAGGAGCCCAGCAGCCAGATCGGCACGTCCTGGCCTTCGCCCGGCACGGCGCGGATGTTCTGGTCCGGATCGGCCGGCTTGAACCAGTGCTGCAGCTCGACGACGTCCTGGGCGAACGAATCGACTGCCCCGGCATAGCGGCGCAACGCTCGCATGGTGGCCTGATCGGTGCCTGGCGCGCGGCCCAGGCCCAGGTCGATGCGGCCCGGATAGAGCGCGGCCAGGGTGCCGAACTGCTCGGCGACCATCAGCGGCGCGTGGTTGGGCAGCATGACGCCGCCCGAACCGACCCGAATCGTCTTCGTCCCACCGGCCACGTGGCCGATCACGACCGCCGTCGCGGCTGACGCGATTCCCGGCATGTTGTGATGCTCGGCCAGCCAATAGCGATGGAAGCCGAGGGATTCGGCGTGTCGCGCGAGATCCAGGCTGTTGTTGAGGGCTTGGCCGACCGGAGTTCCTTGCGGAACGGGCGCGAGGTCGAGGACGGAGAACGGCGGGTAAGCGGAGGTCATGTCCGCTACATGGCGTTCAGCGTCGGCAACTCAAGGCGTTGCGGAAAGCATTATCGATGTGAGGAGAAGAACCACCGGACGGTGGCGCGAATGACGGGACTCGAACCCGCGACCTCCGGCGTGACAGGCCGGCGCTCTAACCAACTGAGCTACATCCGCATCGTTGCGCCTGGGCGCGACGGTCGTCCGTAAACCGAGGGGAGGGCGCCTTCCGAACCCCTCTTGAAAAGGGGTGGCGCGAATGACGGGACTCGAACCCGCGACCTCCGGCGTGACAGGCCGGCGCTCTAACCAACTGAGCTACATCC
>NZ_JBWKZF010000013.1:0-68405 GCF_059424195.1 Caulobacter sp. GW456-12-1-14-TSB4 | reverse complement strand
TCCGCATATCCCTTCGCCGAAGCGAAAGTGCGACCCGCCCTGCGGCGAGGGGCGTCTGATATGTCGGCCGAAGACTCGTGTCAACGGCCATATCGAAGAAGCGTCAAATAGCCCGCCAGAGCTCAGCTATTTCATGTGGATGGAGCAGAGCAGGGCAGTCGCGCCGGTCCTTTCAGGCACAGAGGAAAGCGTTCGCGTGCAATCGATCGCCGTTAGGGGAAACTGCTCTAGTTGCGATCGTTTCTCAATGTGGTCTGGGGTGTTTGAAGCGTTGGCGACAGTGGGCTACAACCCGCTCGATTCAAGCCAAGGGCTGTCATGACCGCCTTCCTCCTCCAGTATCTGCCGATCGTGATCTTCCTAGGGATCGCGGCGGCCATCGGCATCGTCTTCATCCTCGCGGCCGCCGTGCTCGCGCCGAAGGCGCCGGACCCGGAAAAACTGTCCGCGTACGAATGCGGCTTCAACGCCTTCGACGACGCGCGCATGAAGTTCGACGTCCGGTTCTATCTGGTGTCGATCCTCTTCATCATCTTCGACCTTGAAGTGGCGTTCCTGTTCCCCTGGGCGGTCACGCTGATGAAGCTGCCGCACGACGCAGCGGCTTTCGCCTTCTGGTCGATGATGACCTTCCTGGGCGTGCTGACCGTCGGCTTTATCTACGAATGGAAGAAGGGCGCCCTCGAATGGGAGTGATCGTTCCCGCCACCACCGTGCCGGCGCTTTCGGGCGGCCGTTCGACGGTCGAGGGCTATGACCCCAAGCTGCACGACCCGTTCTTCGACGGCGTCTCGCAGCAGCTGGCCGACAAGGGCTTCATCACGGCCGCCGCCGACGACCTGATCACCTGGGCCCGCACGGGCTCGCTGATGTGGATGACGTTCGGCCTGGCGTGCTGCGCCGTCGAGATGATGCACTCGGCCATGCCGCGCTACGACCTGGAGCGTTTCGGCTTCGCGCCGCGCGCCAGCCCGCGTCAGTCGGACGTGATGATCGTCGCCGGCACGCTGACCAACAAGATGGCCCCGGCCCTGCGCAAGGTCTACGACCAGATGCCGGAGCCCCGCTACGTCATCTCGATGGGCAGCTGCGCCAACGGCGGCGGCTACTACTATTACAGCTACAGCGTCGTGCGCGGTTGCGACCGCGTCGTGCCGATCGACATCTACGTCCCAGGCTGCCCGCCCACGGCCGAAGCCCTGGTCTACGGCGTGCTGCAGCTGCAGAAGAAGATCCGTCGCACGGGGACGATCGAGCGATGACCGACGTGGTTCCGACCGAAATCACCCTTTCGCCGCTCGAGGCCCTGGGCCAGGACATCGTCGCCCGCGCGCCCGGCGTGCTGGGCCACTCGGTGGCGTTCGGCGAGCTGAACATCGTGGCCAAGGCCGCCGATGTCGTCGCGACCCTGACCTTCCTGCGTGACGATCCGGCCTTCCGCTTCCACCAGCTGGTCGACCTGACGGGCGTGGACTATCCGGAGCGCGCCGCGCGCTTCGACGTGGTCTATCACCTGCTGTCGATGGTGAAGAACACCCGCGTCCGCCTGAAGGTGATGACGGACGAGGACACCCCGGTGCCCAGCGCTACGCCGGTGTTCCCCGTCGCCGACTGGTTCGAGCGCGAGGCGTTCGACATGTACGGCATCTTCTTCGAAGGCCATCCGGACCTGCGCCGGATCCTGACCGACTACGGCTTCCACGGCCACCCGCTGCGGAAAGACTTCCCGATGACGGGTTATGTCGAGGTCCGCTACGACGACGAGCTCAAGCGCGTCGTGTACGAGCCCGTGAAGATCACCGAGTTCCGCGCCTTCGATTTCCTGTCTCCGTGGGAAGGCGCCAAGTACGCGCTGCCGGGCGACGAGAAGGCGGAGAAGGCATAGAGCCATGACTGGTACGAACGCTCCGGCGGCATCCACCGACTTCTTCCGCGACGAACCGACGGTTCCGGCGATCCCGGAAACGCCCGTCCGCAAGTTCAACATCAACTTCGGCCCGCAACACCCGGCGGCGCACGGCGTGCTGCGCCTGGTGCTGGAGCTGGACGGCGAAATCGTCGAACGCGTCGATCCGCACATCGGCCTGCTGCACCGCGGCACCGAGAAGCTGATGGAAGCGCGGACCTACCTGCAGAACATCCCGTACTTCGACCGCCTCGACTACGTGGCGCCGATGAACCAGGAGCATGCGTTCTGCCTGGCCATCGAAAAGCTCCTCGGCGTCGAGGTGCCGCGTCGCGGCCAGATCGTCCGCGTGCTGTTCTGCGAGATCGGCCGCATCCTGAACCACCTTCTGAACGTGACGACCCAGGCCATGGACGTCGGCGCCCTGACGCCGCCGCTCTGGGGCTTCGAGGAACGCGAGAAGCTGATGGTGTTCTACGAGCGCGCTTGCGGCGCTCGCCTGCACGCCAACTACTTCCGTCCGGGCGGCGTCCACCAGGACCTGACCCCCAGCCTGATCGACGACATCGAGACCTGGGCGAAGGCTTTCCCCAAGATCTGCGACGACATCGAAGGCCTGATCACCGACAACCGCATCTTCAAGCAGCGCAACGTCGATATCGGCGTCGTGAGCAAGGAAGACGCCTGGGCCTGGGGTTTCTCGGGCGTGATGGTGCGCGGTTCGGGCATCGCCTGGGACCTGCGCCGCAACCAGCCGTACGAGAACTACAACGAGTTCGAGTTCGACATCCCGCTGGGCAAGAACGGCGACTGCTACGATCGCTATCTGTGCCGCATGCAGGAGATGCGTGAGAGCACCAAGATCATCCTGCAGGCCGTCGCCATGCTGCGCGGCACGCCGGGCCCGGTGCTGACCGAGGACAACAAGGTCAGCCCGCCGCGTCGCGCCGAGATGAAGCGCTCGATGGAAGCCCTGATCCACCACTTCAAGCTCTATACCGAGGGCTTCAAGACGCCGGAAGGCGAGGTCTACGCGGCCGTCGAAGCGCCCAAGGGCGAGTTCGGCGTCTACGTCGTCAGCAACGGCACCAACAAGCCGTACCGCTGCAAGATCAAGGCTCCGGGCTTCTCGCACCTGGCGGCGATGGACTGGATGAACCGCGGCCACCAGCTGGCCGACGTTTCGGCCATCCTGGGCTCGCTCGACATCGTGTTCGGCGAGGTCGATCGGTGAGTCTGGAAGCGATCGCCCAGGCGCAACTCGACGCCTACAACGCCCAGGACCTGGACGCGCACTGCGCCCACTTCGCCGACGACGTGGTCGTGGCGGGGTTGAACGGCGATGTGGCGCGTACGGGCCTGGACGCCTATCGCGCCTTCTACGAGAAGACCTTCGCCGAGTTCCCCAAGAACAAGGCGCAGTTGCTGAACCGCATCGTGGTCGGTGCGAACGTGATTGACCACGAGCATGTCGACCGCGGCAACGGCGACGCGCCGTTCCAGGTCGCCGCCATCTACACTTTCAAGGGCGACAAGATCGTCCGCGTGGATTTCGCCCGATGAGCGTACGTCGTCTCGCCAAGGAACAGCCGGCCAGCTTCGCCTTCTCCAAGGACAGCCAGGCCAAGGCCGATTGGTGGAAAGCCAAGTATCCCGCCGCCCGCAAGCAGTCGGCGGTGATCCCGATGCTGTGGCTGGCCCAGAAGCAGGAAGGCTGGATTTCCGAGCCGGCGATCCAGGAGATCGCCAAGCAGCTCGAGATGCCGGTCATCCGCGTGCTGGAAGTGGCCACCTTCTACGTGATGTTCCAGCTGCAGCCGGTCGGCAAGGTCGCCTTCGTCCAGCTGTGCGGCACCACGCCGTGCCAGCTGCGCGGCGCGCTGGACCTGAAGGCCGTGCTGAAGGCCAAGATCGGCGACGCCAACCACGTCTCGGCCGACGGCAAGTTCAGCTGGGAAGAGGTCGAGTGCCTGGGCGCGTGCTGCAACGCCCCGATGGCCGCGATCAACGACTACTACTACGAGGACCTGACGCCGGAGAGCCTGGCCCAGATCCTCGACGACTTCGCGGCCGGCAAGGACCCGAAGCCGGGCAGCTACGAAGGCCGCGGCGCCTCGGAGCCGAAGGGCGCGATCCACACGCTCACGGACCCGAAGCTGTACGACGGTTCGTACGCCAAGAAGATCAAGATCCCGAACCTGCCCGAGAAGCCGAAGGCTACGAAGGCAAAGCCGGAGCCCACCGCCTAACATGACCGCCGACGCCGTCATCCAGAAGAAGCGCCTGACCGTGATGATCGCCATCACCGCGGCCTGCTTCGTGCTGGCCGGCGTGGCGATCTTTGGTGCGGTGTCGCTGAAGATCGACTGGCTGCTGCCGGTCTTCTTCGTGGCGCTGGTCGGCGGTCTTGGCTCGCAGATCTGGTTCATTCTGGGCTGGATGCGCGCGGCCAAGAAGGAGGGCGCTTCGTCATGATCGACGACAGCGAACTCAACATCCGCCGCGCGGCCTATGCCGACACCATCCGGGGCCTGTATCGCCGTGAACGCGGTATCGGCTTCGTGGCGTGCCTCCTGGGCGCGATCCTGCTGATCTGGGGTCGCACCGTGGCTGGCGCGCCGTTCCTGGCGGTCGTCGCCGGTCTCGTCACGATTGGCGCGGGCTGGCTGCTTTTCGCCTATGTCATCATTCGTCGGACGCGCTATGTGCGCGCCCATCCATTCGATCCGCAAAGCTGAGTCATGGTCGGTATCCTCGAAGACAAGGACCGCATCTTCACGAACCTCTACGGTCTCCATGATTGGGGCCTGGAAGGTGCGAAGAAGCGCGGCTGCTGGAATGGCACCAAGGACATCCTGGACGCCGGGCGCGACTGGATCATCGACAACATGAAGAACTCCGGCCTGCGCGGCCGGGGCGGGGCGGGCTTCGGCACCGGCCTGAAGTGGTCGTTCATGCCCAAGGAAGTGAAGGACGGTCGTCCGCACTACCTGGTCGTCAACGCCGACGAATCCGAGCCGGGCACCTGCAAGGACCGGGAGATCATGCGGCATGACCCGCACCTCCTGATCGAAGGCTGCCTGATCGCCTCGCGCGCCATGCTGGCCCACGCCTGCTACATCTACATTCGCGGCGAATACGTCCGTGAACGCGAAGTGCTGGAAGAAGCCATCAAGCAGGCCTACGAGGCCAAGCTGGTCGGCAAGAACAACGTCCACGGCTGGGACTTCGACATCTACGTCCACCACGGCGCCGGCGCCTATATCTGCGGCGAAGAGACCGCCCTGCTGGAAAGCCTGGAAGGCAAGAAGGGCCAACCGCGCCTGAAGCCGCCGTTCCCGGCCGGCGCGGGCCTCTACGGCATGCCGACCACGGTCAACAACGTCGAGAGCATCGCCGTCGCCGGTACGATCCTGCGTCGCGGCGCCTCGTGGTTCGCCGGCTTTGGCCGTCCGAACAACGCCGGCACCAAACTGTTCTGCGTCTCGGGCCACGTGAACCTGCCCTGCAACGTCGAAGAAGCCATGAGCATCCCCTTCCGTCAGCTGATGGAAGACCACTGCGGCGGCATCCGCGGCGGCTGGGGCAACCTCAAGGCCGTCATCCCGGGCGGTTCGTCCGTGCCGATGATCCCGGCCGAGCAGTGCGAAGACCTGCCGATGGACTTCGACGCCCTGCGGAACCTGAAGTCGGGTCTGGGCACCGCCGCCGTCATCGTCATGGACAAGTCCACCGACCTGGTCCGCGCCATCGCCCGCCTGTCGTACTTCTACAAGCACGAGAGCTGCGGTCAGTGCACGCCGTGCCGCGAAGGCACCGGCTGGATGTGGCGCGTCATGGAGCGCATGGCGACCGGCGAGGCCGATCCGAAAGAGATCGACACCCTGCTGGACGTCACGACCCAGGTCGAAGGTCACACCATCTGCGCCCTGGGCGACGCGGCCGCCTGGCCGATCCAGGGTCTGTTCCGTCACTTCCGCCACGAGGTGGAAGACCGGATTGCTTCCTATCGTAGCGGTCGCCTGCACGTGCAGGGCGCCAAGCTGATCGCGGCGGAGTAACGATTATGGCTATCGCCAAGGTCAACGGCGTCGAAGTCGAGTTCGAGCCCGGCATGACGGTTCTGCAGGTCGCGGAACTGGCCGGGGAAGAGATCCCGCGCTTCTGCTACCACGAACGTCTGTCCATCGCCGGCAACTGCCGCATGTGCCTGGTCGAGGTGAAGCCCGGCCCGCCGAAGCCGCAGGCGTCGTGCGCTCTGCCGGCCGCCGAGGGCCAGGAGATCTTCACCAAGACTCCGATGGTCAAGAGGGCCCGCGAAGGGGTGATGGAGTTCCTGCTCATCAACCACCCGCTGGACTGCCCGATCTGCGACCAGGGCGGCGAGTGCGATCTGCAGGACCAGGCGGTCGGCTACGGCCGCGACGACAGCCGCTATGACGAGAACAAGCGCGCGGTCGAAGAGAAGGCCATGGGCCCGCTCATCAAGACCGTGATGACGCGCTGCATCCAGTGCACGCGCTGCGTCCGCTTCATCACCGAAGTCGCCGGTTCGCCGGAAATCGGCCTGATCTCGCGCGGCGAAGACGTTGAAATCACGACCTATCTGGGCGCGGCGGTGACGTCGGAGCTCAGCGCCAACGTCATCGATCTGTGCCCGGTCGGCGCCCTGACCTCCAAGCCCTACGCCTTCGAAGCCCGTCCGTGGGAACTGAAGAAGACCGAGAGCATCGACGTCATGGACGCCCTCGGTTCGTCGATCCGCGTCGACGCCCGCGGCGCGGCCGTGCTGCGCGTGCTGCCGCGCATCAACGAGGACGTCAACGAAGAGTGGATCTCGGACAAGACGCGCTACGCCGTCGACGGCCTGGGCCGTCAGCGCCTGGATCGTCCCTATGTCCGCGTCGGCGGCAGCCTGAAGCCGGCCACCTGGGCCGAGGCCTTCGCCGCCATCGCCGGCAAGATCAAGACGACCGCGCCTGAGCGCATCGGCGTCATCGCCGGCGACCTGCAGGACGCTGAGAGCTTGAAGGCGACCAAGGACCTCTTCACCGCCCTGGGCGTGAAGAACCTGGACGCCCGCCAGGACGGCGCCGCCCTGGGCGCTGGCCCGCGCGAGAGCTGGCTGTTCAACTCGACCATTGCCGGCATCGAGAACGCCGACGTCGTGCTGTTCGTCGGCGCCAACCCGCGCCTCGAGGCCCCGGTCCTGAACGCCCGCTTCCGCAAGCAGTGGATCGCCGGCAAGACCCGCTTCGGCGTCATCGGCGAGCAAGCCGACCTGACGTTCGACTACGACTACCTCGGCGCCGGCGCCAAGACCCTGTCGGGTCTGGCCAAGAGCAAGAGCGACTTCGTCGCCGCCCTGAAGGCCGCCGAGCGTCCCGCCATCATCATCGGCCAGGGCGCTCTGGCCCGCGCCGATGGCGCGGCGATCCTCAAGGCCGCCGCTGGCCTCGCCAAGACCGTCAAGGTCGTCCGCGAAGGCTGGAACGGCTGGAACGTCCTGCACACCGCCGCCGCGCGCGTCGCGGGCCTCGACATGGGCTTCGTCCCGGCCGAGGGCGGTCTGGCCGCCAGCGACATGCTGAAGCCGGGCGCCCTGGACGTCCTGTTCCTGCTGGGCGCCGACGAGTGCGAGACGGCCGCTTCGGACGCCTTCAAGATCTATCTCGGTACGCACGGCGACGCCGGCGCGCACAAGGCCGACGTGATCCTGCCGGGCGCTGCCTACACCGAGAAGAACGGTCTCTACGTGAACCTCGAAGGCCGCGTGCAACAGGGCCGTCGCGCCGTGTTCCCGAAGGGCGAGGCCAAGGAAGACTGGTCGATCCTGCGCGCTCTGTCGGAAGTGCTGGGCCACAAGCTGCCTTACGACAGCCTGGACCAGCTGCGCGCCAAGCTGTTCGCCGATCACCCGACCTTCGGCCAGATCGACTATGCGCCGGGTTCGGTCGCGACCTCGTTCGATGTCGGCGCCCTGGGCGCTGACGGCGAGGTGTCGGACGCGCCGTTCGAAAGCCCGATCAAGGCTTTCCACCTGACCAACCCCGTCGCGCGCGCCAGCGTGACCATGGCCGAATGCGCGGCCGTGGCCTCGGGCGCCGCCAAGATCGCTGCGGAGTAAATCGTGGGCTCGACTTCTCCGCTTCTCTGGTTTGGCCTGACGACCGGCGGCATCCTGCTGGTCGTGATCTGGGTCCTGCTGAGCCTGGCCTTCCTGCTGCTGGCCGACCGCAAGATCTGGGCCGGCGTCCAGATGCGCAAAGGCCCGAACGTGGTTGGCCCGTTCGGCCTGCTGCAGTCCTTCGCCGACTTCCTCAAGTTCGTCTTGAAGGAGATCGTGATCCCGGCCGGCGCCGACAAGATCGTCTTCATGCTGGCGCCGCTGCTGAGCCTGGTCCTGGGCTTCATCGGCTGGGCCGTGGTGCCGTTCGCGCCGGGCTGGGTCGTCTCCAACCTCAACGTCGGCATCCTCTACCTGCTGGCCATGAGCTCGCTGGGTGTCTACGGCATCATCATGGGCGGCTGGGCTTCGAACTCGAAGTATCCGTTCCTGGGCGCGCTGCGTTCGGCGGCGCAGATGGTGTCGTACGAAGTCTCGATCGGCCTGATCATCATCACGGTGATCCTGCTGGCCGGTTCGATGAACCTGTCGACCATCGTCGAGAAGCAGTCGGGCTGGTTCTGGAACTGGAACGTCTTCGGCGGCGGCCTGAAGAACCTCGTCCTGCTGCCGATCATGATCGTGTCGATGGGCATGTTCTACATCTCGGCCCTGGCCGAGACGAACCGCCCGCCCTTCGACCTTCCGGAAGCCGAATCCGAACTCGTGGCCGGTTACCAGGTCGAGTACAGCTCGACCCCGTACCTGCTGTTCATGGTCGCCGAATATTCGAACATCGTTCTGATGTGCGCGATGATCAGCGTGCTGTTCTTCGGCGGCTGGAACCTGCCGTTCCCGGCCGACCTGTCGGGCTGGGGCTGGTGGGGCAAGTTCGCCCTGGCCTTGGTGTTCTACGCCAAGATCTGCTTCTGGTTCTTCATGATCGCCATGGCGAAGGCCATCGTGCCTCGCTACCGCTACGACCAGCTGATGCGCCTGGGGTGGAAGGTGTTCCTGCCGACCTCGCTGGTGCTGGTGGCCCTGGTCGCCGGGTGGCGCGTGTTCGGTCCGGGGGCCTGATGCGCCGCGCCGCGATCCTTGCCCTGGGCCTGTCCGGCCTCGCCCTGACGGCCTGCGCCGTGGCGGCGACGGACAAGTCCTATTCGCTGGGCGACGGGACCGTCAGCTATGACGACCTCCGTCGCGAAGGCGACAAGTGCAAGGCGTCCGGCGGAACCATCCGCGCCAAGCAGGACGGGGGAGACCCCGCTCAGCTGTCGAACTACACCTGCGTGATCCCACGCGAGGCGAAATAGGGGCTTTAGGCCCAATCGAGACGGGGAGGGGCCAACGCGCCTCCTCGGAAGTATAGGTTTTAGGAGAGCTCTGGTGTTCCAGCGCATCACTCAAGCGGTCAAGGGCGCGGCCCTTCTGGACTTCGCCGGCGCCTTCGGCCTGGCCATGAAGTACATGATCGCGCCGAAGAAGACGGTGATCTACCCGAACGAGCGCGGCCCGCAGTCGCCGCGCTTCCGGGGCGAGCACGCCCTGCGCCGCTATCCCTCGGGTGAAGAGCGCTGCATCGCGTGCAAGCTTTGCGAAGCCATCTGCCCGGCCCAGGCGATCACCATCGAGGCCGAACCGCGCGAGGACGGCAGCCGCCGGACGACCCGCTACGACATCGACATGGTCAAGTGCATCTACTGCGGTCTGTGCCAGGAGGCCTGCCCGGTCGACGCCATCGTGGAAGGTCCGAACATCGAGTTCGCGACCGAGACCCGCGAAGAGCTCTACTACGACAAGGAACGTCTTCTCGATAACGGCGACCGCTGGGAGCGCCTGATCGCGAAGAATCTGGAGTTGGACGCGCCCTACCGCTAAACGGTCTGGCGAATCCGAAGCAGGCGTTGCGCCGTAAGGCGTCGACGTCATCGAACGTAAGATTTCAGGGGAGCCCTGGGCCAATGCCCTTGCAGGCGATCGCTTTCTATCTGCTGGCATTCACGACCATCGCGGCGGGTCTTCTCGTCGTGTCGGCGCGGAATCCCGTGCACTCGGTGCTCTTCCTGATCACCGCCTTCTTCTCGGCCGCCGGCCTCTTCGTCCTCTTGGGCGCGGAGTTCCTGGCGATGCTGCTCATCGTCGTCTACGTCGGCGCGGTCGCGGTGCTGTTCCTGTTCGTCGTCATGATGCTGGACGTGGACTTCGCCGAGCTCCGCCAAGGCTTCGTGCAGTACCTGCCGTTCGGCGGCGCGATCGCCCTGGTCATCGCCACCGAGATGGTGATGGTCGTGGCTGCGGTCGCCACCAACGGCGCGGCCTCGCGCAACGCCCTGCCGAACGCTTCGCCGGGCGGCGTGCCCAACACCGAAGCGATCGGCCAGGTGCTCTACACCGACTACGTCTTCTTCTTCCAACTGGCGGGCCTGGTGCTGCTGGTCGCCATGATCGGCGCCATCGTCCTGACCCTGCGCCACAAGCCGGGCGTCAAGCGCCAGGACATCGGCAAGCAGGTGGCCCGCACCCCCAAGACCGGCATGGAGCTGGTCCAGATCAAGCCGGGCGAGGGGATCTCCGAATGATCGGGCTGTCGCACTATCTCGTCATCGCCGCGATCCTGTTCACGATCGGCGTCTTCGGCATCTTCGTGAACCGCAAGAACGTCATCGTCATCCTGATGTCGATCGAACTGATCCTGCTGGCGGTGAACATCAATCTCGTGGCGTTCTCGGCCTTCCTGCACGACGTGGCGGGGCAGATCTTCGCCATGTTCGTGCTGACCGTCGCCGCCGCCGAGGCGGCCGTGGGTCTGGCCATCCTTGTGACCTTCTTCCGAAACCGCGGCGACATCGCGGTTGACGACGCCAGCATGATGAAGGGCTAAGCGACGTCATGCAGACGCTTGTCACCATTCTCGTTTTCGCGCCGATCATCGCCGCGGCCATCGCCGGCCTGTTCGGCCGCCGCATCGGCAACGTGGCGTCGCAGTCGGTCACCACCGGCGCGCTGATCCTGGCCTGCGGCCTTAGCTGGTACACGTTCAGCCAGTGGACCTGGGGGCACATGGAGGCCTTCACCGTCCACCTGCTGCCGTTCATCAGCATCGGCGACTTCCAGGCCAACTGGTCCATCCGCATCGACGCCCTGTCGGCGACCATGCTGATCGTGGTCACGACGGTCTCGGCCCTCGTGCACATCTATTCCTGGGGCTACATGGCCGAGGACGACAGCAAGCCGCGCTTCTTCGCGTACCTGTCGCTGTTCACCTTCGCCATGCTGTCGCTGGTCACCGCCGCCGACTTCATGCAGCTGTTCTTCGGCTGGGAAGGCGTGGGCCTGGCCTCGTACCTGCTGATCGGCTTCTGGTTCAAGAAGCCGTCGGCCAGCGCCGCGGCCATCAAGGCCTTCGTGGTCAACCGCGTCGGCGACTTCGGTTTCGCCCTCGGCATCATGACCACCTTCTGGGCGTTCGGCACGATCCAGTTCGCCGAGCTGTTCCCGATGATCGCCAGCCATGCCGGCAAGACCTGGGAATTCGCGGGCCACACCTGGCCGCTGATGGATATCGCCTGCTTCCTGCTGTTCATCGGCGCGATGGGCAAGTCGGCGCAGTTCTTCCTGCACACCTGGCTGCCGGACGCCATGGAAGGCCCGACCCCGGTGTCGGCCCTGATCCACGCGGCCACCATGGTCACCGCCGGCGTCTACATGCTGTGCCTGCTGTCGCCGATGTTCGAATACGCGCCCGTCGCCAAGAACATCGTCACGGTGATCGGCGCGGTGACGGCCCTGTTCGCCGCCACGGTCGGCCTGACCCAGAACGACATCAAGCGCGTGATCGCCTACTCGACCTGTTCGCAGCTGGGCTACATGTTCTTCGCGGCCGGCGTCGGCGCCTACCAGGCGGCCATGTTCCACCTGTTCACGCACGCCTTCTTCAAGGCTTTGCTGTTCCTGGGCGCCGGTTCGGTGATCCACGGCATGCACCACGAGCAGGACATGCGTCGCTACGGCGCCCTGGCCAAGCTGCTGCCGGTGACCTTCATCGCCATGACGATCGGCACGATCGCCATCACCGGTCTGGGTCTGCCGCCGCTGCACCTCGGCTTCGCCGGCTTCTACTCGAAGGACACCATCATCGAAGCGGCGTTCGCCGCCGGCCAGCACAACGGCATCGGCATGTTCGCCTGGGTGATCGGCGTGCTCGTCGCGGGCCTGACCTCGTTCTACTCGTGGCGCCTGGCCTTCTTCACCTTCAACGGCAAGGCGCGCTGGGGTCATGACGACCACCACGCCCACGATGCTCACGGTCACGACGACCACGCCCATGGCGCTGTAGCTCACGAGACCCATGACGAGCCGCTCGCGGACGACCACGCGGCTCATGACGCCCATGGCGATCACGGCCATGGTCACGACCACAAGCCGCACGAAAGCCCGATCGTGATGCTGTTCCCGCTGGTGGTGCTTTCGCTGGGCGCGATCTTCGCCGGCTTCGTGTTCACCGACTACTTCGTCGGCCACCACCAGGAAGAGTTCTGGCGCGGCGCGATCTACAACGCCCCGACCAACCACGTCCTCCACCAGGCGCACGAAGTGGCCGAGTGGGTGAAGTGGAGCCCGCTGATCGCCTCGATCCTGGGCCTGCTGGTCGCGGTCTATGTCTATCTGCTGAAGGGCGACGAGCGCCTGGGCCTGAAAATGGCCGAGCGCAAGGGCCCGCTGTACGTCTTCTTCTACAACAAGTGGTTCTTCGACGAACTCTACGACGCCACGTTCGTGCGCTTCGCCAAGTTCCTCGGCGACCTGTTCTGGAAGGGCGGCGACCAGAAGATCATCGACCGGCTGGGCCCGGATGGCGTCTCCAACCTCTCGTATGAGGTCGGCAAGCGCACCGGCAAGCTGCAGACCGGCTATCTCTACCACTACGCGTTTGTCATGCTGCTCGGCGTCGCCGGCCTGCTGACCTTCGCCCTGTACGCCTTCCGTTGAGGGGGACGGAGCTAATGAGCGGCCTTCTCAGCCTTACGACCTTCGCGCCGATCGTCGGCGTCGCGGTGATCCTCGCCGCGCGCGCCTTCAACGGCGAGAGCGCCAAGACCGACACGCTGGCCAAGTGGATCGCGCTCGTGACCACTTTGGTCACGTTCGGCCTGTCGATCGTCCTGACCCTCCAGTTCGACCCGAAGAACCCGGGCTTCCAGTTCGTGGAAGACCTCGCCTGGTTCGCGGGCATCCACTACCGCATGGGCGTGGACGGCATCTCGGTGCTGTTCGTCCTGCTGACCGCGTTCCTGCTGCCCATCTGCATCATCGCCAGCTGGAAGTCGGTCGAGAAGCGCGTCGTCGAGTACCTGATCGCCTTCCTGGTCCTGGAGACCCTGGTGATCGGCGTGTTCTGCGCGCTGGATCTGATCCTCTTCTATCTCTACTTCGAGTTCAGCCTGGTCCCGATGTTCCTGATCATCGGCATCTGGGGCGGCAAGCGTCGGATCTACGCGGCCTACAAGTTCTTCTTGTACACGCTGCTCGGCTCGATCCTGATGCTGGCCGCCATTCTGGCCATGATCAACATCGCCGGCACCTCGTCGATCCCGGCGCTGATGACGTTCAAGTTCGCCCCGTGGCTGCAGACCTGGCTGTGGCTGGCCTTCTTCGCCTCGTTCGCGGTGAAGATGCCGATGTGGCCGGTGCACACCTGGCTGCCCGACGCCCACGTCGAGGCCCCGACGGCTGGTTCGGTCATCCTGGCCGGCATCCTGCTGAAGCTCGGCGGCTACGGCTTCATGCGCTTCAGCCTGCCAATGTTCCCCAATGCCTCGGAGATGTTCCAGCCGCTGGTGTTCGCGATGTCGGCCATCGCCATCGTTTACACCTCGCTGGTCGCCTTCCGTCAGACCGACATCAAGAAGCTGATCGCCTATTCGTCGGTCGCCCACATGGGCTTCGTGACCATGGGCATCTTCTCGGGCAATGCGGCGGGCGAGCAGGGCGCTCTGTTCCAGATGCTGAGCCACGGGGTGATCTCCGGCGCGCTCTTCCTCTGCGTCGGCGTCGTCTACGACCGCATGCACACCCGCGAGATCGCCTTCTACGGCGGCCTGACCAACCGGATGCCGCACTACGCCTTCGTGTTCCTGCTGTTCACGATGGGCAATGTCGGCCTGCCGGGCACCTCGGGCTTCGTCGGTGAAATCCTGACCATGACCGGCGTCTACAAGGCCTCGACCTGGACGGCGATCGTGTCGGCCACCGGCGTGATCCTGTCGGCCATGTACGCCCTGACGCTGTACCGTCGGGTCATGTACGGCGAGATCACCAATCCCGAGCTGAAGACCATCACCGATCTGGACGCGCGCGAGATCCTTCTCTTCGTGCCGCTGATCGCGATGACCCTGCTGCTGGGTATCTACCCCAACCTCGTGTTCAACCTGACCGCGACGTCCGTCGACGCGCTCGTCGGCGCCTGGCGCGCCGCCGTGGGCGGGTGAGGAGCCTATGACCTTTTCCGCTCACTTCACGCTCGTCCTGCCTGAGATCGTTCTCGCGATCGCGGCGCTGGTTCTGCTGGTCGCCGGTGCCTTCCGGGGCAAGGTCGGGGCCATCTTCACCCTGGCCGCCGTCGCGGCGCTGATCGCGGCCGCCGCTACGGCGGTGCTGGGTCCGCACGGCCGCGCCTTCGGTGGCGTCTACGCGGCCGACGCCGCGGCGACCTACGCCAAGGTGGCCATCTATCTGTCGAGCGCCATCGCCGTGGTGCTGGGCGACCGCTGGCTGGCCCAGCGCGGCGACCAGAAGTTCGAATACGCCGTCCTGGTGATCCTGGCCGCCCTGGGCATGGGCGTCACCGCCTCGGCCGGCGACCTGATCAGCCTCTATGTCGGCGTCGAGCTGCAGTCGCTGGCGCTGTACGTCCTGGCCGCCATGCGCCGCGACGACGCCAAGTCGTCGGAAGCGGGCCTGAAGTACTTCGTGCTGGGCGCGCTGTCGTCGGGCCTGCTGCTGTACGGCAGCTCGCTGATCTACGGCTTCACCGGTTCGACCCACTTCAGCCAGATCGCCCTGGCCGCCGCCCACGGCGGTTCGCACGGCACGGGCCTGCTGTTTGGCCTGGTGTTCCTGATCTGCGGCCTGGCGTTCAAGGTCTCGGCCGCGCCGTTCCACATGTGGACTCCGGACGTCTACGAAGGCGCCCCGACCCCGGTCGTCGGCTTCTTCGCCGCCGCGCCGAAACTGGCCGCCATGATGATGTTCGCCCGCGTGCTGGGCGACGCCTTCCCGACGGCCACCGACCAGTGGCGCCAGATCCTGGTGATCGCGGCCCTGCTGTCGATCTTCGTCGGCGCCTTCGCGGGTCTGGCCCAGACCAACCTCAAGCGCCTGTGGGCCTATTCCTCGATCGCCAATGTCGGCTACGCCCTGCTGGGCGTCGCGGCCGGCGGCGAGGTCGGCCTGCACGCGATGCTGGTCTTCATGGTGCTGTACATGGTCGACGTCACCGGCTTCTTCGCCTGCCTGCAGGCGCTGAACCGCGACGGCAAGCCGATGGAGACCATCGAGGACATGGCGGGCCTGATCAAGGAACGTCCGGGCGTCGCCCTGGCCATGACGGCGTTCTCGCTGTCGGCCCTGGGCCTGCCGCCGTTCTCGGGCTTCTGGTCGAAGTACTATGTGTTCAAGGCCGCCATGGGCGCCGGCGACGTGGTCCTGCAATGGGCCGCCGTGCTGGGCCTGGTCGGTTCGGTCGTCGCGGCGTTCTATTATCTGCGCCTGATCAAATCGATGTGGTTCGACGCGCCGGCCGGCTCGGTCGACGCCCCGTCGCCTTCGGCCCGCGCCGTCGGCATCGCGGCCGCGTTCTTCTCGTTCCCGATCGTGCTCGTGGCCCTGGTCTGGCTGGATCCCGCCGCCAAGGCCGCCGCGGCCGCCTTTGGTCACGCGTGACGTGACGGGCGTTCCGCCCGTCGTCGTCCTGGACGAGATCGACTCCACCAACGCCGAAGCCCGTCGCCGGGCCGAGGCGGGCGAGGCCGGCCCCGTGTGGCTGGTCGGCCTCCGCCAGACCGCCGGCCGTGGCCGTCGCGGCCGGGCCTGGGAAACGGGCGAGGGCAACCTCGCCGCCACCTTGCTTCTCCATACCGACAAGCCGCCAGGCGAGGCCGCCCAGGTCTCGTTCGTGGCCGCCCTGGCCGTGGCCGATATGCTGGCCTGCTACGTGCCTGCGTCCCTCGTCAGTCTGAAATGGCCCAATGACCCGTTGCTGGGTGGGCTGAAGGTCAGCGGCATTCTGATCGAGTCCGGCGCCGCCCCGGCCGGCGGCCTGTGGCTGGCTGTCGGCGTCGGCGTGAACCTGGCCCGCAAGCCGATCGACAGTGAGCGTCCCGCGACTTCCATCGCCACCTATCGCGAAGTCCCGCCGCCACGCGCGCCCGAGGCCGCCCAGTGCCTGGCTGAGGCCTTCGAGCGCTGGCGGCGCGTCTGGACCTCGCTGGGCTTCCCCGCCATCGCCGACGCCTGGACGGCCCGGGCCCACGGCCTGGGCGAGGCCTGCGTCGCGCGCCTGGGAACCGAGACGGTCGAGGGCATCGCTGAAGGCCTCGACGGCGACGGGGCCTTGCGCCTGCGTCTGGACGACGGCCGTGTCCGCCGGATCACCGCCGGCGATGTCTTCTTTGGAGCGGCCTGATGCTTCTCGCCATTGAACAGGGCAACACCAACACCATGTTCGCCATCCACGACGGTCAGTCGTGGCTGGCCCAGTGGCGCGCGGCGACCGAAAGCACCCGCACCGCCGACGAATATGTGGTCTGGCTGTCGCAATTGCTGTCGATGCAGGGCATCGGCTTCCGGGCCATCGATGCTGTGATCATCTCCAGCGTCGTGCCGCAGTCGATCTTCAACCTGCGCAACCTCAGCCGCCGCTATCTCAATGTCGAGCCGCTGGTGATCGGCGAGAACGCCAAGCTGGGCATCGATGTCCGCATCGAGAAGCCGTCCGAGGCCGGCGCCGACCGCCTGGTCAACGCCATCGGCGCGGCCATGGTCTATTCCGGCCCGCTGATCGTCATCGACAGCGGCACGGCCACCACCTTCGACATCGTGGCCGCGGATGGCGCGTTCGAGGGCGGGATCATCTCGCCCGGCATCAACCTGTCCATGCAGGCCCTGCACGAAGCGGCGGCCAAGCTGCCCCGGATCGCCATCCAGCGGCCGTCCGGTAACAGGATCGTGGGGACGGACACCGTCTCCGCCATGCAGTCCGGCGTCTTCTGGGGGTATATTTCCCTGATCGAGGGCCTCGTCTCGCGCATCAAGGCTGAGCGCGGCGAGCCCATGACCGTTATCGCCACCGGCGGCGTCGCCTCGTTGTTCGAGGGCGCCACCGACAGCATCGACCACTTCGACTCCGACCTGACGATACGGGGTCTTCTCGAAATCTATCGTCGAAACACCATTTCCGAGACCTGATGAAAAAATCCAAGAGCGACGAGCTCGTCTTCCTGCCGCTGGGCGGGTCGAACGAGATCGGCATGAATTTCAATTTGTACGGCTTTGGCCCGTCTCACGATCGCAAGTGGATCGTGGTCGACCTGGGCGTGACCTTCGGCGACCAGACGACGCCCGGCGTCGAGATCATCCTGCCGGACCCGTCCTATATCGAGCCCTATGCCAAGGACATCATCGGCATTGTCCTGACCCACGCCCACGAAGACCACCTGGGCGCGGTGCACTGGCTGTGGCCGCGCTTGAAGGCGCCGGTCTACGCCACGCCGTTCACCGCCTTCCTGCTACGCGAGAAGCTGCGTGACGCGGGCATCCTGGACGAGGTGCCGATCACCGAGGTGCCGCTGGGCGGCAAGTTCTCGCTCGGCCCGTTCGACCTGGAACTGATCACCCTGACGCACTCGATCCCCGAGCCGAACGGCCTGGCGATCAAGACGCCGCTGGGCACGATCCTGCACACCGGCGACTGGAAGATCGATCCCGAGCCCCAGCTGGGCGCCCCGACCGACGACGCCGCCCTGCGCCGCCTCGGCGACGAGGGCGTGCTGGCCATGGTCTGCGACAGCACCAACGTCTTCGTCGAAGGTGAAGCCGGTTCGGAAGCCGACGTCCGTGAAGCGCTGGGCGGCTTGATCAAGAGTCTGTCGGGCAAGATCGCCGTGGCCTGCTTCGCCTCGAACGTGGCGCGCATGGACACCGTGATCCGCGCGGCTCAGGCCTGCGGCCGCAAGGTCTGCCTGGCCGGCCGCTCGATGCACCGCATGGCCGCCGCCGCGCGGTCGGTCGGTCTGCTGCAGGGCCTGGAGCCGTTCGTCAACGACGACCAGGCCAAGCACCTGCCCGAGAATGAGGTCCTGTTCCTCTGCACCGGCAGCCAGGGTGAGGCCCGCGCGGCCCTGTCGCGCATTGCCGACGGCAGCCATCCGCACGTGAAGCTGGGGCAGGGCGACCACGTGGTCTTCTCCTCGCGGGTCATCCCGGGCAACGAGATCCCGATCCGCAACCTGCAGAACAAGCTGGCCGATCGCGGCGTGCGCCTGCACACCGAGCGCGATACGCCCGGCATCCACGTCTCGGGTCACCCGTGCCGTGAAGAGCTGCGCCAGATGTACGCGTGGGTCCGGCCGGAGATCGCCGTGCCGACCCACGGCGAGCGCCGTCACCTGATCGAGCACGCCGCCTTCGCCAAGGACCTGCAGGTCCCGCACGCCGTCTCGCCGCGCAACGGCGACATGGTGCGACTGGCGCCGGGCCATCCGGAGATCATCGACGAGGTGCCCGCCGGGCGTCTGTACGTCGATGGCGGCGTGGTCACGCCTGAGAATGGCGACGCCCTGCGCGAGCGCCGTCACGCGGCGTTCAACGGCATGCTGGCCGTGTCGATCGTGCTGGACGGCCGCAACCGCATCGTCTCGGGCCCGCAGGTCCGCGGCATCGGCCTGACCGGCGACGAGGAATACAGCCTCGACGACGCTCTGGACGACCTCGCCGAGGAAGCCGAGACCGCCTACAAGAAGCTCACCGGGGACACCCGCGAGCAGGACGAGGCGATCGAGAGCGCCATCTCCCGCGCCGTGAAGAAGGCCGCGTTCCGCATCTGGGAACGCAAGCCGGTCGTGGAAACGACGGTCCTGCGCCTGTGATCTGATCGGGCGGTCACGGAAACACCGTGGTCGCCCGTATCTTCCCGCGATGAAGCCCTGGTGCTAGGCCCAAGCCAACGACCAGAGAAGCAGAGCGGGAGTTTCCAGGATGATCGGCAAGCTCAATCACGTCGGCGTCGCCACGCCCTCGATCGACGACTCGGTGAAGATGTACCGTGACCTCTTGGGCGCGACCTCGGTGACCGAGAAGTGGGCGATGCCGGAGCAGGGCGTCTGGGTCTGCTTCGTCAACCTGCCCAACAGTCAGATCGAGCTGATCGAGCCCTACGGCGAGAGCTCGCCGATCCACGGCTTCCTGGCCAAGAACCCGAAGGGTGGCCAGCACCACATTTGCTTCGAGGTCGAGAACATCTACGAAGCGCGCGATGATCTGGTGGCCAAGGGCGCGACCGTGCTGGGCGAGCCCCGCATCGGCGCTCATGGCACCATGATCATCTTCGTCCACCCCAAGGACATGGGCGGCCTGCTGGTCGAGCTCATGGAAACCCCCAAGGATGCTCACTGATGAGCCCGATCACCTGGTTCGCGATCTACCTGACCATCTGGTGGACGGTGCTGTTCGCCGTCCTGCCGCTGGGTTCGCGCAGCTACCACGAGGCCGGGATCAAGCCGCCGGGCGGCGGGGATCCGGGCGCGCCGATCAATCCGAACCTGAAGCGCAAGTTCATCACCACGACCTGGGTCTCGGCCGTCGTGTTCGTGCTGCTGTTCCTGGTGATCCACTTCAACCTGATCAACTTGCCCGATCTGCCGGACTGGAAGTGACGACGACGCAGGCGTGCGGATGCACAAGCCTTGGGCGCGGGTTGAGCAATCTGCCTTCAATCGCCCAAGCCTTGGGCGAACGGCCTCATTGTTAGCGCTTCCCTCGCAGGATCGTGCCCCAACACATGTTCGGTTGGTAAGGTGACTTCAGGAGATCGGCCTTGCCGGTCTCGCTCTGTGGCGTCTTCCCCGACGATGACTTGAAAGGCCGCGCGGCGATCCGCGCGGCCTCTCTTTTATTCAGCGTCGGAGCCTTACTTTAGCCTCGCGCGTTGCCAAGCTGTCGGGGGAGGGGCTATCTCAGGCCCTTCTCGAATTCCCGGAGTTTCCACGCGCATGCGCTTGTCGCGCTATTTCCTGCCGGTGCTGAAGGAAGCACCGTCCGACGCCCAGATCGTCTCGCACCAGCTGATGCTTCGCGCCGGCATGATCCGCCAAGAGGCCGCGGGCATTTATGCCTGGCTGCCACTGGGCTTCCGCGTGCTGAAGAAGGTCGAGCAGATCGTCCGCGAGGAAATGGATCGCGCCGGCGCCATCGAGCTGCTGATGCCAACGCTCCAGCTGGCCGACCTGTGGCGCGAGTCGGGCCGCTACGACGCCTATGGCCCGGAGATGCTGCGCATCACCGACCGCCACGAGCGCGAGCTGCTGTACGGGCCCACCAACGAGGAAATGATCACCGAGATCTTCCGCGGTTCGGTGCGCAGCTACCGTGACCTGCCCAAGAACCTCTACCACGTGCAGTGGAAGTTCCGCGACGAGACCCGCCCGCGCTTCGGCGTGATGCGCGGCCGCGAGTTCCTGATGAAGGACGCCTACAGCTTCGACCTCGACGCCGAGGGCGCGCGCAAGGCCTACAACCGCATGTTCGTGGCCTATCTGAACCTGTTCGAGCGCATGGGCCTGAAGGCCGTGCCGATGCGCGCCGACACCGGCCCGATCGGCGGCGATCTCAGCCACGAGTTCATCGTCCTGGCCGAGACGGGCGAAAGCGCCGTCTTCTGCCACAAGGACCTGGTCGAGATGCCGGCCCCTGGTCCGGACGTCGACTGGTACGGCGACCTGCAGCCGCTGGTGAACCAGCGCACGGCGCTGTACGCCGCGACCGAGGAAATGCACGACGAAGCCGCCTTCGGCGCGCTGCCGGAAGGCGACCGCCTGTCGGCGCGCGGCATCGAGGTCGGCCACATCTTCTCGTTCGGCACCAAGTACTCCGAGCCGATGAAGGCCGTGGTCACCGGTCCGGACGGCAAGGACGTGCCGGTGCAGATGGGCAGCTACGGCGTCGGCGTCTCGCGCCTGCTGGGCGCGATCATCGAGGCCAGCCACGACGACGCCGGCATCATCTGGCCGGAAGGCGTCGCGCCGTTCGACGTCGGCATCGTCAACATGCGCCAGGGCGACGCGGCCTGCGACGCGGCCTGTGAGACGGCCTATGCCGCGCTCAAGGCCGCCGGCAAGGACGTGCTCTACGACGACACGGATGCTCGTGGCGGCGCCAAGTTCGCCACCATGGACCTGATCGGTCTGCCCTGGCAGCTGGTCGTCGGTCCCAAGGGCATCGCCGAGGGCGTGGTCGAGATCAAGAACCGCAAGACGGGTGAGCGCCACACCGCCTCGCTGGAATCGGTCCTCGACGGCCTGACCAAGAGCAAGACCGCCTGATGCCAGACGTCCGCGCCGCCGGTCCCTTCAGTCGCTGGGAGCGCTCTGTCGCCGCCCGGTATCTGTTCGCCAAGCGCAAGAACGGCGGCGTGGCGCTGATCGCGGTCATCTCGTTCTGCGCGGTGATGCTGGCGGTCTTCGCCCTCATCACCGTGATGAGCGTCATGAACGGCTTCCGGGCCGAGCTGCTGGGCCGGATCGTCGGCTTCAACGGCCACCTCTACGCCCAGTCGCCGCTGATCAATGGCCCCGACCGCGACACCATCATCCGTCGCATCAAGGCCGCGCCAGGCGTGACCCAGGCCGCGCCGATGGTCGAGGCCCAGGCCATGGTCATCGGCCCGACGCAAGTGACCGGCGCCATCGTACGCGGGGTGACCACCAATGATCTGCGGCACATGTCGCTGATCGCCAGCAACATCAAGAAAGGCTCGCTACAGGGCTTCGGCCAAGGCGAGTACGGCGGCGACATCGTCCTGATCGGCGATCGCATGGCCCAGACCCTGGGCGTGCAGCCGGGCGACCCGATCACCCTGATCTCGCCCTCGGGCCCGGCCACGGCCTTCGGCTCCTCGACCCGCGAGAAGAACTACATCGTCGGCGGCCTGTTCAGCGTGGGCATGAGCCAGTTCGACGAGGCCTTCATCTACATGCCGCTTGAGCAGGCCCAGCTGTTCTTCGGCCGCGACACCTCGGTCGACTATGTCGAGATCAAGGTCGATGACCCCGACAAGGCCAAGGACTACAAGCACGACGTCGAGGTCGCCTCCGGCCCCGGCGCCGTCGTCAGCGACTGGCAGGACAAGAACCACAGCTACTTCACCGCGCTCCAGGTCGAGCGGAAGGTGATGCGGCTGATCCTGTTCTGCATCGTCGCCATCGCCACCCTGAACATCATCTCCAGCCTGGTCATGCTGGTGAAGAACAAGGGCAAGGACATTGCCATCCTGCGCACCATGGGCGCCAGCCAGGGCGCGGTGCTGCGGATTTTCGTCATGGCCGGCGCATCGATCGGCGTGGCCGGCACCCTGTGCGGCCTGGCTTTGGGCGTGGTGTTCTGCGCCTACATCACCCCGATCCAGAACTTCGTCGAATGGGTCAGCGGCACGGCCGTATTCAGTGCCGACGTCTACATGCTCTCGCACATCCCCGCGAAGATCGACTGGACCGAGGTCGGCGGTATCGTCGCGATGTCGGCCCTGATGAGCATCCTGGCGACCCTGCCGCCGGCCCTGCGCGCCTCGCGCCTCGATCCGGTGGAGGCGCTTCGCTATGAGTGATCCTATCCTGGCCCTGCGCGGGGTCGAGCGTGTCTACAAGACCGAGGCCGGCCCGCTGCCCGTGCTGCGCGGTGTCGATATCGACGTCTATCCGGGTGAGGTCGTCGGCCTGATCGGCCCCTCGGGTTCGGGCAAGTCGTCGCTGCTGCACTCGGCGGGTCTGCTGGAGCACCCCGACGCGGGGCTCGTGGCCCTGGAAGGTCGCGACTGCTCCAAGCTCTCCGAGCGCGCCCGCACCCGCATCCGCCTCGGCACCGTTGGCTTCGTCTACCAGTTCCACCACCTGCTGCCCGAGTTCTCGGCCCTCGAGAACGTGGCCATGCCCCTGACCATCGCCGGCAAGAGCCGCCGCGAGGCCGAGGCGCGGGCCAAGGAACTGCTGGAAGGCTTGGGCCTGGGTCATCGCATGACCCACCAGCCGGCCCAGATGTCCGGCGGCGAACAGCAGCGCGTGGCCATCGCCCGGGCGCTCGCCAATCGTCCCAAGCTGCTGCTGGCCGACGAGCCGACCGGCAACCTCGATCCGGCCACGTCTTCGGCGGTGTTCCAGGCCCTGTACCAGACCTGCCGTGAGCAGGGCGTCGCGGCCGTGATCGCCACGCACAACATGGAGCTGGCGCGCTACATGGACCGCGTGGTCGCCCTCAAGGACGGGCACTTGGAAGCGCAGAGCTTCTAGCTAGAACTGGTGGCGGAAGGCCGTCTGCAGGACCGTCTGGTCCTGAGCGGGCGCGAGGCCCAGCCGTGCGCGGTCGCGGCGAAAGCTGTCGATGTAGAGCGCCTCGACCACGATCTGGGCGTTGGGCCTTAAGTCCCAGCGATAGGCCGCCAACGCCGACCACCCGTGCTCGGCGTTGTTGTCGGTGGCCTTGTTGGTCCGATCGCTCGTCGAGAACCGGTCGTAGCGCACGGTCGCCGAACCCGGCCCCAGCGCCTTGGTCGCCGAGGCATAGGCCGCGTCGAATCCCATGTCGGCCCAGACGCCTTGGGCGTTCGAATAGCCCATCAGGGTCTCGCCAGTCATGATCTGGGCTTTCACCGCGACGGCGTCGAGGTCCAGCCGCATCCCCAGGTTCCAGAACCGCGTCTCCCACGACCATTCGCGGCGGTCATCGACGCTGGTCCGATCGCCTTCGTTCTCGTAGCGGAAGAGATCGAAGACCAGCCGCGACGACGGCTGCCACGCGATTCGGCCGTAGTAGCCGATCCGCCCGTCGATCTCGGCCAGCGGCGTGGTCGACGGCGCCTGGCGCGCGGCCATGCGCGGGCTCAGCGGCGGCAGCGGGAAGCGGCCGAACACGGGCGACTTCAGATCGTGCAGCGCCCAGCCGCGGAAAGTCAGTTCAGTGCCCGAGGTGTCGCCATGCGTAAAGCCGCCGGCCGTCAGGCTGAAGGTCTGGCCGGCGATCGTGCGCCGAACCGTGGCCTCGACGCCGACGACCTTGGCCTCTTCAGCCACCCAGCTGTTGATCGCCGACGGTGTGATGGTGTCGGACACGGACCAGTCGAGACCATCATGCTCCAGCGAGATCGGCGGATAGAAGACCCCGGCCCGCGCCGACAGCCGCAGAGCCGAACCCGGTCGCGATCGATAGGCCAGATAGCCTTCGCCCAGATCGACCAGATGGCGCTGTCCATCCTGGCTCTCGCCGACGACGACCGCCGAAAGGGTGTCGGTGAAGCGCGGGTTCCAGACCAGGGCCGCTTCGCCCAGGCGCACACCCTGGTGGCCGTCGCCGAACCGGGCCTTGCCTACGGCCCCATCGACCCACGACGTCTCGCCGTCGGCGGCCACGAGGCGCAGATCGATCAGACCGGAAATCGTGTCGCGCGAGAAAAGGTCAGCCTGCGCGTGCGCCGCGCCAGCACTTGCTAAGCTTAGCCACATAACCAGCCATGATGCGGCGTTTCGTCCCATGCCCGAAATCTGCGGGCAAGCGCCTACGATGAGGTTAAAGCAGCGCGGTCTTCATGGCGGCGAAGAAACCGGCCTGGTCGATCTTCTTGATGATCCTTGCGTTGGGTAGTCGACGTTTGAGCGCGGGATCCGCGATCTCGATATCGGGCAGGATCGAGTGCGAGACGCTCAGATAGCCGCGCGTCAGCTCGCCCATGGTCTCGACATCGACCATGCAGTCCTCGGCGTCCAGGATCAGGCGCTCATCCAGGGCGACGGCGCAGGTCAGGGCGTCCGGATGCAGGCTGCCGTCCAGCCCCTCCGTCTCGCGGGCAAAGGCGAGAGAAGCGCGGTTCACGTCGGTGAAGAACCGGGCCTTGTCGGTACCCAGGGCCTCCAGCTCGGCCAGCTGCTGCGTGCTCCACAGGCCATCCTGCAAGGTCAGGGTCCAGGTGGCGATCGACAGGTTGAAGCCGGCGTTGACGACGATCTTGGCCGCCTCCGGATCGACATAGAAATTATACTCGGCCGCTGGCGTGACATTGCCGACGCCATTGTCCGTGCCACCCATGACCCACAGGTGTTTCAGCGCCTTGGCGATGCGCGGCTCGCGCAGGTAGGCGAGGGCGATGTTGGTCAGCGGAGCCTGGGCGATCAGGGTGATCTCGCCGGGCGCGGCCATGATCCGACGGACCAGCTCGTCGACCGCGTGGCCGTCGGCGGGGCGTTGGGCTGTTTTGGCGAACCCGCTGTCGCTCATGCCGTCGTGGCCGAAGACATAGGCCGCGTCGAGCGGCGCGCGGGTGAACGGCGCCTGGGCGCCCAGATAGACCGGGACCTCTCCCGCGCGCCCGCAGCGTTCCAGCGTCACCAGCGCGTTCTCGGCGTGCTGGACGAAGCCGACATTGCCGTGGGCGATCGTGATCGCCTCGACCGTGACGCCGGGGCGGGTGAGGGCGAGCATCAGCGAGAAGACGTCGTCGCCGGCGGTGTCGGTGTCGATGATCAGGCGCATGGGCTCGATCTGAACCGATCCGCGCGCCTTGGCCATATCGATTATCGCTGCGGCGAGCGGCCTATCGAGTGACTCGGCTCAAGAAAATGCGGTGGAACGTCGCGGAACATCTTGTGAACAGAACAAAAGCGGAATATGGAACAAAACAAGAAATCTGTGGAGGCTCCTATGATCCGTATCGCCCGTGAGTCTTTGGCCCTTGTGTCGGTCGCCAGCTTCGTCTGGATGATGTGTACGGTCGCCAATCTGGTGGCCTGAGTCTTTTGGTCGTGTAGCGGAGGTCGGTCATGGCGGACGGGGAAGGGCAAGGTTTCGTCCACCTGCGGGTCCGATCGGCCTATTCGCTGCTGGAAGGCGCCATCAAGGCTGATCAGATCGGCAAGCTGGCCGCGGGCGTGGGTATGCCGGCCGCCGGAATCGCCGACCGGGCCAACCTGTTCGGGGCGCTTGAATATTCGTCCTACGCCAAGGACGCGGGGGTCCAGCCGATCATTGGCTGCGCCATTCCGATCACCGGCATCGGCGGCGGTCCGACCGAGCGTTGGGCCCGGGCCCCGACGATCATGCTGCTGGCCCAGAACGAACGGGGCTATCTGAACCTCTCGGAACTGTCGTCGATCGCCTATCTCGACAGCGCCGAACTGCCCGAGCCGATCGTGCCCTGGGCCAAGGTCGTCGAATACAGCGAGGGCCTGATCCTGCTGTCGGGCGGCACCGACGGTCCGGTGGATGCGCTGTTCGCCGCCGGCAAGACAGCCGAGGCCTCGGCGGCCCTGGCCGAGATGCAGCGGGTGTTCGGCGACCGCTTCTATGTCGAGCTGCAGCGCCATGGCTTGCCCAAGCAGGCGGCGGCTGAGCCGGGTCTGGTCAACTGGGCTTACGAACACGACGCGCCGCTGGTCGCCACCAACGACGTCTATTTCGCCAAGGAAAACTTCTACGACGCCCACGACGCGTTGCTCTGCATCTCCGACGGTTCGTTCGTCGGTCAGGACGAGCGCCGCCGCGTCACGCCCGAGCACTGGTTCAAGCCGGCGGCGGACATGCGCAAGCTGTTCTCCGATCTGCCGGAAGCCTGCGACAACACCCTCGATATCGCCCGCCGCTGCGCGTTCATGGTGCACAAGCGCGACCCCATCCTGCCCAGCTTCCCGACCGGCGACGGCCGCAACGAGGCCGAGGAGCTGCGCCACCAGGCGCGCGAGGGTCTGAAGGCGCGCTTCGTGAGCCTGACCCTGTCGGCGCCCGAGGAGGAGTACTGGAAGCGGCTCGAGTTTGAGCTGAACATCATCGAGAAGATGGGTTTCCCCGGCTACTTCCTGATCGTGTCGGACTTCATCAAATGGGGGAAGAACAAGGGCATCCCCGTTGGTCCGGGGCGCGGTTCGGGCGCCGGTTCGCTGGTCGCCTGGGTGCTGACCATCACCGACCTCGACCCGCTGCGCTTTGGCCTGCTGTTCGAGCGCTTCCTCAATCCCGAGCGGGTCTCGATGCCCGACTTCGACGTCGACTTCTGCCAGGAGCGACGCGAAGAGGTGATCGTCTACGTGCAGGAGAAGTACGGCCGCGACCGCGTGGCCCAGATCATCACCTTCGGTTCGCTGCAGGCGCGCGCCGTGCTGCGCGACGTCGGCCGGGTGATGCAGCTGCCGCTGGGTCTGGTCGACCGTCTCTGCAAGATGGTGCCCAACAACCCGGCCGCGCCGGTGACCCTGGCCCAGGCCATCGACCTTGAGCCACGCCTCAAGCAGGCCAAGAAGGAAGACGCCAACGTCTCGGCCTGTCTGGACGTGGCCCTGCAGCTGGAAGGCCTGTTCCGCAACGCCTCGACCCACGCCGCCGGCGTGGTGATCGGCGACCGGCCGCTGACCCAGCTGACCCCGCTTTACAAGGATCCGCGTTCGGACCTGCCGGCCACCCAGTTCAACATGAAGTGGGTCGAGAGCGCCGGTCTGGTGAAGTTCGACTTCCTGGGCCTGAAGACCCTGACCGTGCTGGACCGCGCGGTGAAGCACCTGAAGAAGCGTGGCTTCGAGATCGATCTGGGCAAGCTGGCCTTCGACGACACCAAGACCTACGAGCTGCTCGCCTCCGGTCAGACGGTCGGCGTGTTCCAGCTGGAAAGCCAGGGCATGCGGGACACGCTGCGCAAGATGCGCTGCGGCTCGATCGAGGAGATCACCGCGCTGATCTCACTCTATCGCCCGGGCCCGATGGATAACATCGACACCTTCGTCGACTGTAAGTTCGGCCGAAAACCCGTCGACACCCTGCACCCGTCGCTGGAGACGGTGCTGAAGGAGACCTACGGCGTCATCGTCTACCAGGAACAGGTGATGCAGATCGCCCAGATCCTGGCGGGCTACAGCCTGGGCGAGGCCGACCTTCTGCGTCGCGCCATGGGTAAGAAGAAGAAGGAGGAGATGGATCTCCAGAAGATCCGTTTCGTCTCCGGGGCCAAGGAAAAGAACGTCCCCGAGGAACAGTCGGGCTCGATCTTCGAACTGGTGGCCAAGTTCGCCGGCTACGGCTTCAACAAGTCGCACGCTGCCGCCTACGCCTTCATCTCGTATCAGACGGCCTGGCTGAAGGCGAACACGCCGGTCGAGTTCTTCGCCGCCTCGATGAGCCTCGACTTGTCGAACACCGACAAGCTGGCGGTCTTTCACCAGGACGCTCGCAAGTTCGAGATCAATGTCCGGGCCCCGGACGTCAATGTCTCGGGCGCCGACTTCGAGGTCGAGAACGGCGAGGTGCTCTACGCCCTCGGCGCCATCCGCAACGTCGGCCTGGAGGCCATGAAGCACCTGGTGGCGATCCGCGAAGAGGGCGGGCCGTTCCGCGACATCTTCGACTTCGTCGAGCGGATCGACCCCAAGCAGGTCAACAAGCGCGCCATCGAAAACCTGGCCCGGGCCGGGGCCTTCGACCAGATTCACAAGAACCGCGCCCAGATCGTGGCGTCCGCGGATGTGCTGATCGCCCACGCCCAGAGCTGCCACGCCGACCGTCAGGGCGGGCAGGGCGGTCTCTTCGGCTCGGATCCGGGCGCTGGCCGTCCGCGCCTGGCCAAGACCGAGAACTGGAACCAGGTCGATCTGCTGGACGAAGAGCTGTCGGCCGTCGGCTTCTACCTGACCGGTCACCCGCTGGAAGACGTGGTCGGCATGCTACGCCGCAAGCGCGTGGCCCTGGTGACCGAGGCCATGGCCCAGGCCGAGGCCGGCATGGAGGCCCTGCGCATGTGCGGCGTCGTCCGCCGCCGCCAGGAGCGCGCTTCGCAGAGCGGCGAGAAGTTCGCCTTCGTGTCGCTGTCGGATCCGTCCGGCGAATATGAGGTGCTGTTCCCACCTGAAAGCTTGCGCAAGTGCCGCGATGTTCTGGAGCCCGGCAAGGCCGTGGTCATCAAGGTCCGCGCCAAGGCCCGCGACGGCGAGGTGCGCTTCTTCGGCGATGACGCCGAGCCGATCGAGAAGGCCATCGAGAACGTCGTGGCCGGCCTGCGCGTCCATCTTTCACCGTCGGCGACCGAGATCGAGGCGCTGAGGCGTCGGCTCGAACCCGCCCAAGGCCAGAAAGGCGGGGAGGTGACCTTCGTCGCCGCTATCGGCGGCGGGCGTGAGATCGAACTGCGTCTGCCGGGGCGCTACACGCTGGATGCGGCGCTGCGCGGAGCGCTGAAGACCGCTCCGGGCGTGGCGTTGTTGGAAGATGTTTAGGAATATATTCCTATTTCACTAGCGGCGGAGACGGAGGGATGCGAACCCTCGATACCAGCCGCGGAGGCAAAGACGTTAGATCAGAGCCCATAGGGTCGGATGTCAGGAGAGAGCCGATGGCCAGGCATGAAGGTGGTTGCCAGTGCAGGCGCGTGCGCTATGCGGTCGATGTGTCACTGGACAATGTGATCAGCTGCAACTGCTCGCGGTGCGGCAAACTGGGCGCGATCATGGCCTTCGCGCCGGAGAGCGCTTTCCAACTCCAGAGCGGCCAGGACGCCCTGACGGAGTACCAGTTCAATACCCACAAGATCTCGCACCTGTTCTGCGAGACGTGCGGCATCCAGTCGTTCGGCCTGGGCGCGGCCCCGAACGGGGACAAGATGGCGGCGATCAATGTCCGCTGCCTGGACGGCGTCGATGTCTTCGCCCTGAAGCCGCAGCAGGTTGACGGCCAGTCCTTCTAGGGGGGCGCTCAAACAAGCGCGACCTTGGCGTCCGGAAAGTCGAATTTGGGCGAGCGCCGCCGTACCCAAGCCGATTGGCGCCGGTCGTGGTGGTTTCGCGACGCCATGACGATCCATTCCCGACTGAAGCTCCAGGTTCGAGGACGCGGGGCAGTGAAAGCGAGCGCCTCGGATCAGGCCGCGTTGACCTTCTGCCGTCAAACGCGGCCTGGCCCGTCGATCGTCGGGTTTGAGGGGGTATCGAGATTCAACGCCGGTGCGTTCCGATCGCGCCTCGCGATGACGAGAGTCGTACGCCCACCGCTCTTCGCGCACGTCGGGAGAGCTGGTTCTTGAGGCAGCGTTGCTGGAATGGCGCCGATATGGTCCAGGTCCACACGCGACGCGCGGGCGTTGACGTGCGCTGGCCCAGCGTGGGGCCTGGGTGTGGAGGTGTTCATGGAATGGCGCGACGTCCATATCGGGTTCGAAGGCGATGACCTTCTGATCGGCGGCTTGCAGGTCTGGAAAGAGACGTGGCGGCCGTTGAACCAGGAGCCCCTGGAGTTGCCGCATCCCGCCTATCGCCATCAGCGGCATCTCTATTTTCTCTACCAGATTGGCGTCGGCGCGGAGGCGCGGACGTTCGCGGTGAGCGAGTTGTCGAACGGCGTCTGGGGTTTCTACGTTCCGGTGGCGACCGCCTGAGGGGGCAACCGTCGCGCGATCAGCCATGGTCCGCCTGGGCGATCGCGATCGCGACTATGAACTCGCCGCTCGCCGCCGCCGTGGCGAGCAAGGCAAGGCCAATGAGCCTGACCTTCCAGCTGACCGTTGGCCGCGCGCTGTTCAGCGCGACAAGCGCGATCATTGGGACAAGCGGTAACGGAGCCCAGAGAGCCGCGTCTGGCAGGCCCGTGCCGTAGAGATTTCCGGAGATCAGCAGCGCCAAGACCGCCGCGATCACGCCCGCCAGCGCGCCTGAGCCGGTGCAGAGCAAGAGCCAACGAACTTGGAGCGTTGCGCCAGGAGTCATGACTGAAAGTGCGGACCCTGGAGGTTATTTGCAATGCGAGCTGCACCGCCTGATCACCAGGCCGCGGCCCGGCCATTCTCCAGTCCCGCCCGGAACAGCCGGCGTTCGGCCCTCTTGCCGCCTTTGACGATCACCGGCGTTTCCGCACCGCGCAGGAGCGGCAGATCATCGAGGCTGTCGGTGTAGGCATAGGCCCAGCGCGCGCCGTGGCCGGCTTCCGCGAGCGCCTGGCATTTGCGCTGGTTGCGACAGTGGATGTCGGCGACCCAGCCGCCGCCCCGGCGCTTCAGGGAGGTGCCGATCACCTGGATCGGATGGCCCAACGGCCGGATCAGCGCCTCGGCCAGGATGGCGGGCGCGGCGGTGACCACCACGACCCGGTCGCCGGCGTCCAGATGGCTCTCCAGGGCCGCGAGGCCGCCGGCGCGCCAGGCGAGGGCGCTGTCGCCCGCCCGGAAGTCCTTTCCGAACCGCGCGCACGATTCGCGCAGGGCCCGCTCACCAAGACCCACGGTGGCGATCCACAGCAGGATCGAGGCGCCGAGCCGGCGCGTGCGCGGGATGATCACCAGGGGCGCGGCGATCGGAGCCGCCGCCAGGACCGCCAGGGCGCGCACGGGCGAGCGCTTGACGCGCCCCCAGAGCCAAAGGCCCGTGGAATCACCGTCCAGCAACGTTCCGTCCAGATCGAAGACCGCGAGCATAAGACGTCCTCCAGCTATGCCGTGGTAACGACGTCGCCAGATCGAGCGGGCCACATCAGTATGTCGGAATGGCGACAGCCTTCCCGTCCCCCTGTGGAACGTCGGTGGACAGCCCTGGGTTTCGGGGGATGGATCTTGCGATCGACGGTCCGGCGGCGGATCAACCGTGCCGGCGATGCGTCCGATCGCGTCGGGGGCTTGCTTTTTCTCCGCTGAGAGACTATCTGCGCGGCCATTCCACACGTGGACGTTCGGTTGCACCGGGGAGACATCCCGGCGTCGCCGTTCCGGTCCCGCTCCAGAATGGTCTGGAACGGGGGTGTCCGCGGAGGTTCAACCGGAAAAAGGATATAGGCCCGATGGCTCTTCCCGAATTCTCCATGCGTCAGCTCCTGGAAGCCGGCGCCCACTTCGGTCACCAGACGCACCGCTGGAACCCGAAGATGGACCGCTACATCTTTGGCTCGCGCTCGAACATCCACATCATCGACCTGTCGCAGTCGATCCCGCTGCTGCACCAAGCCCTGGTGAAGGTCCGTGAAGTCGCCGCCGCCGGCGGCCGCGTGCTGTTCGTCGGCACCAAGCGCCAGGCGAGCGACCCTGTCGCCACGGCCGCCAAGCGCTGCGCCCAGTACTATGTGAACCACCGCTGGCTCGGCGGCACCCTGACCAACTGGCGCACCGTCTCGGGCTCGATCGCGCGTCTGCGCGAGCTGGAAGGCGTCCTGTCGGGTGAAGGCCAAGGCCGTTCCAAGAAGGAACTGCTGCAGCTGACCCGCGAGCGCGACAAGCTGGAACTGTCGCTGGGCGGCATCAAGGACATGGGCGGCATCCCCGACATCATGTTCGTGATCGACACCAACAAGGAAGCGATCGCGATCCTGGAAGCCCGCAAGCTGAACATCCCGGTCGTCGCCATCCTCGACACCAACTGCGATCCGGACGGCATCACCTATCCGATCCCGGGTAACGACGACGCCGCCCGCGCCCTGCAGCTGTACTGCGACCTGATCGCCGACGCCGTCCTGGACGGTCTGGCCGCTGGCCAAGCCGGTTCGGGCGTTGACCTGGGCGCCGCCGTGAACCCGACCGAGCCGGCCCTGGCCCGCGCTCTGGCTCCGGAAGCCGCCCCGGAAGCTGCTGAAGCTGCTCCGGAAGCGCCGGTTGAAGCCGCCGCCGAAGCGGCTCCGGAATCGGCCGAAGGCTGATTTCCCACGCGTCCCCGCCGGGCTTAGGCCTGGGCTGGGGACCGTCGCGACCCTGACATGCGACCGGGCTAACAAGCCCGGTCGCTTACGTATTAGAGACTACGGCTGGGTGCAGGCCCGGTTGCTAACCGTTTGAATCTGGAGATTTTCGATGGCTGAGATCACCGCCGCGCTCGTCAAAGAACTGCGCGAAAAGTCCGGCGTCGGCATGATGGACTGCAAGAAGGCGCTGTCGGAAAACAACGGCGACATCGAAGCGTCCATCGATTGGCTGCGCGCCAAGGGCCTGTCCAAGGCCGCCAAGAAGGCCGATCGCGCCGCCGCTGAAGGCCTGGTCGCCATCGCCACCGCCGAGCAAGGCGCTGGTGAAACCGCCACGGCCGTCGAAGTGAACGCCGAAACCGACTTCGTGTCGCGTAACGACCTGTTCCAAGGCGCTGCCCGTCAGATCGCCGGCGCTGCGCTCAGCACCGACGGTTCGGTCGACGCCATCGTCGCGGCCAAGCTGGCCGGCGGCGAGACCGTCCAGGACCACCTGACCAACCTGATCGCCACGATCGGCGAAAACATGATGGTGCGTCGCGCCGCCAAGTGGACGGTCGAGAACGGCGTCGTCGCCTCGTACATCCACAACGCCACCGCGCCGGACCTCGGCCGCATCGGCGTTCTGGTCGCCCTCGAGTCGACCGGCGACAAGGCCGCCCTGCGCGACCTGGGCCGCAAGATCGCCATGCACGTGGCCGCGACCGCTCCGCTGTCGCTGTCGCCGGACGATCTGGACCCGGCCGCCATCGAGCGTGAAAAGGCCGTGTTCACCGAGCAAGCTCTGGAGTCGGGCAAGCCGCCGGCGGTCATCGAGAAGATGATCGAAGGCCGCATCCGCAAGTTCCTGGAAGAAGTCGTGCTGCTGAAGCAAGCCTTCGTCATGAACCCGGACCAGACCGTCGAGCAACTGGTCGCCGAGACCGGCAAGACCCTGGGCGCGCCGATCACCGTGAAGGGCTTCACCCGTCTCGCCCTGGGCGAAGGCGTGGAAAAGAAGCAAGACGACTTCGCCGCCGAAGTCGCCTCGATGACCGGCCAGGCCTAAGGCTTGACCGCTGGGGCCCTCAAGGTCCTGGCAGACAATCAGGGCGCGGCGCGTTTAGACGCGCGCCGCGCCTTTTTTGCGCCTGCTGTCAGCCCCTCGTTCGAAAGGGGGACAGTGGTTGGCAAAACACGTCCCACTTCTGTAGAACGCACCGTAATGTGCGTGCCGACGACTCAGGAATAGCGGTCCCATGTCCGATACCAACGCACCTCAGAAATATCGTCGTATCCTGCTGAAAGTGTCGGGCGAGGTCCTGATGGGCGATACGCCCTACGGCATCGACACCAACACCGTGCAATCGGTGGCCGACGACGTGGCCGAGATCGTCAAGTCAGGCGTCGAGCTGTGCCTGGTGATCGGCGGCGGCAACATCTTCCGCGGCATGGCCGGCGCGGCCAAGGGCATGGAGCGCTCCAGCGCCGACTACATGGGCATGCTGGCCACCGTCATGAACGCCCTGGCCATGCAGGACGCCCTGGAGCGTATCGGCGTCCAGACGCGCGTGCAGTCGGCCATCCCGATGGCCACGGTCTGCGAACCCTACATCCGCCGCCGCGCCCAGCGTCACCTGGAGAAGGGCCGCGTCGTGATCTTCGCCGCGGGCACCGGCAACCCGTACTTCACCACCGACACCGCCGCGGCCCTGCGCGCCGCCGAGATGGAGTGCGACGCCCTGTTCAAGGGCACCAGCGTCGATGGCGTCTACACGGCCGACCCCAAGAAGGATCCGAAGGCCGAGCGCTATGATCGCCTGACCTATATGGACGTGCTGGCCAAGGACCTGCGGGTCATGGACGCTTCGGCCGTGGCGCTGATGCGCGACAGCAACATTCCGATCGTGGTCTTCTCCATCAAGGGACGTGGCAACCTGCTCAACGTCCTGGATGGCAAGGGGACCTTCACCGTGGTCGCCGCCGACCGCGCCGCCTAAGATTCAAGACAAGCGAGGAGAGCCCGTTATGGCCGCCGCCGAAAAGCCCGTCCTGTCCGGCTACAAGGACCGCATGGACAAGTCCGTCGTGTCCTTGAAGGAAGACTTCGCTGGTTTGCGCACCGGTCGCGCGTCTTCCAGCCTGCTCGACCAGATCATGGTCAACGCCTATGGCTCGATGGTGCAGTTGAACACCGTCGCCTCGGTCAGTGTGCCCGAGCCGCGCCAGATCAATGTCAATGTCTGGGACAAGGGCGCCGTTTCGGCCGTCGAGAAGGCGATCCGCAATTCGGACCTGGGCCTGAATCCGGTTCTTGAAGGCAACAATCTGCGGATTCCGATCCCGCCGCTGACCGAAGAGCGCCGCAAGGACCTCTCGAAGATCGCCGGCAAGTACGCCGAGGCCCAGAAGGTCGCCGTGCGAAACATTCGCCGTGACGCCAACGACGACCTCAAGAAGGCCGAGAAGGCCAGCGTCATCAGCGAGGATGATCTGAAGAAGATGGAGACCGAGGTCCAGAAGATGACCGACGAGGCCATCAAGCGGATCGACGAGGCCTTGAAAATCAAAGAACAAGAGATCATGCAGGTTTAATCGCCCCCTCTTCGAGTGGGTGGGGAGCGATGAGGGAAGGTTGAAGCGAATGCCGGCGACCACCGGTCCGCAGAACGTGTCGGGGCGCGCCGGGGGCGAGGCGACCGACCAACGTCTGCACGTGGCCATTATCATGGATGGCAACGGCCGCTGGGCAAAGCAGCGGGGGATGCCGCGCGTCCTCGGCCATCGCGCCGGGGTCAACGCGCTGAAGCGCACCGTCGAAGGCGCGCAGGCCCAGAACGTCGGCGTGCTGACGGTCTTCGGCTTCTCGACCGAGAACTGGCGCCGGCCGGCGCACGAGGTCTCCGAGCTGATGAGCCTGCTCAAGGCCTATGTCGAATCGGACCTGGAGCGCCTGGCCAAGGCGGGCGTCCGCGTCCGCATCATCGGCCGTCGCACCGGGCTTTCGGCCGACATCGCCGAGGTGATCGAGCGGGCTGAGAAGCGCACCGAGGGCAATACCCAGTTCACGCTGCAGGTGGCCTTCAACTATGGCGGCCAGGCCGACATCACCGATGCGGCCCGCGCCTTCGCCGAGAAGGTCGAGCGCGGCGAGGCCAAGGCCTCGGACCTGACCGAACAGACCTTCGAGCGCTTCCTGTCGACGGCGTCGGCCCCGGCGCCAGACCTGATCGTGCGCACCAGCGGCGAGCGCCGCATCTCGAACTTCCTGCTCTGGGAATGCGCCTACGCCGAGCTCGTCTTCCAGGACGTGCTGTGGCCCGACTACGGCCCCGAGGCCCTGGCGGCGGCTATCGCCGATTATCGCCGTCGGGATCGACGCTACGGAGGGGTCGCTGCCGATGACGTCGCCGTCGCCGGCTAAGCGCTTCAACTGGGGTAATCTGAAGACGCGCGTGGTTTCGGCCACCGTGCTCGTGCCTATGGTCGTGGCCGCCGTCTGGCTGGGGAACTTCTGGTTCCTGGCCCTGGCCCTGGTCTGCACGGCGCTGCTGGCCCGTGAGTGGGGCAAGATCAGCGCGCCCAAGTCGCCCAACGCCGTCGGCGCCGTGGTCGGCCTGTTCTGCGCGGTCGCGGTCGTCGCCGCGTATCTGCATCAATTTCTCATCGCCTGGTCGGTCGTGCTGGCCGGCGCCTTTCTGGCTGGCCTGATCGCGCGCGGCGCGGTTGAGCGCCGGGCCGACGCGGCCTATGGCGTGGTCTATATCGCTCCGGCCGTCATCGCCCTGGTCTGGGTCCGCTCGCTGCCCACCGACGGGCTCTACTGGACCCTGCTGCTGTTCGTGGTGACCTGGTTCGCGGACATCTTCGCCTATCTGGTCGGTAGCTTGTTGAAGGGGCCCAAGCTGTGGCCCCAGATCTCGCCCAACAAGACCTGGTCGGGCTTCATCGGCGGTCTGGTGGCGGCGACCATCGGCGCGGTCCTGGTGGCCCACTTCGCGCATCTGAGGCTGGTGTGGCCGGCCGCGGCGCTGGTCGGCTTCCTCGGCGGCCTGGCGACCATGGCCGGCGATCTCTGGGAATCGATCCTGAAGCGCCGCTTCGGCGTCAAGGACAGCGGCGACATCATCCCGGGCCATGGCGGTCTGCTGGATCGCGTCGACGGCCTGATGTTCGCGGCGATCGTCATCGCCGCCGTCCGGCTGATCGACCACGTGGGATGGGCGCATTGACCTTGCCCCGCAAGGTGGTGGTGCTGGGCTCGACGGGATCGATCGGCCTTTCGACCCTGAGCCTTTTCGAAGAGTCCGGCGTCGATGTCGAAATCCTGGCCCTGACGGCCGGGCGTAACGTCGAGCGCCTGATCGAACAGGCTAGGCGCTGGACGCCGCAGGTCGCGGTGATCGAGGACGAGACCAAGCTCCAGACGCTGAAGGACGGCCTGGCCGGCACGGGCGTGCGCGCCGCCGCCGGTGCTGCCGCCGTGGCCGAGGCCGCCGCCATGGGCGCGGACTGGGTGATGTCGGCCATCGTTGGCGCGGCGGGCTTGCCGCCCACGGTCGCGGCCGCTCGCACCGGCGCGATCATCGCCCTGGCCAACAAGGAAAGCCTGGTCTGCGCCGGGCCCGCGCTGCTGGCGATCGCCAAGGCGGCCGGCGGCACGGTGATCCCGGTTGATTCCGAACACTCGGCCATCTTCCAGGCGCTGCAGCCTGACTGCGCCCACCGCGTGGCGCGACTGATCCTGACCGCCTCGGGCGGCCCGTTCCGTACCTGGGACAAGGCCGCCATGGCCGCCGCCACCCCGGAACAGGCCATCGCCCATCCGAACTGGAGCATGGGCGCCAAGATCTCGGTCGATTCCGCGACGATGATGAACAAGGGGCTCGAGATGATCGAGGCCTCCTATCTGTTCAACACGCCGGAGGACCGCATCGACGTGGTGGTCCACCCGCAATCGGTGATCCACAGCCTCGTGGAGTATGTCGATGGCTCGACCCTGGCCCAGCTAGGGCCGCCCGACATGCGCAGCCCGATCTCGTGCGCCTTCGCCTGGCCCGATCGCCTGCCGTGGCCGGCGCAGCGCCTGGACCTGGCCGCCTATGGGCAGCTGACCTTCGAATCGCCGGACCTGGATCGTTTCCCGTCGATCGGAATCGCCCGCGAGGCCCTGCGCCTGGGCGGGGGCGCGCCGACGGCGATGAATGCGGCCAATGAGGTCGCCGTGGCCGCTTTCCTTGACCGGCGGATTGGCTTTCTCGATATTGCCGCCGCGGTGGCGGGAACCCTTGAGCGTATGAACAGTCTTGGCAACCTGGCCGTCGATGAAAACGACGCTGTCGAAAACGCGATGATGATCGACGCTAGCGCTCGCCGCATTGCGGCCGAGGTTGTCGCGCAAAAGCATCGCCGGCTCTGATCCGGGGGACCGGCCAACCTTATGACTGACGTCTTGATCTTCATCCTGTCCACGGCCTTCGTGCTGTCCGTCGTGGTGACCATCCACGAGCTGGGGCACTACTGGGCCGCGCGGGCGTGCGGGGTGGCCATCGACTGCTTCTCGATCGGGTTCGGCCCGCCGTTGCTGTCGTGGCGCGACAAGCACGGCGTGGAGTGGCGCGTCGCCTCGATCCCCCTGGGCGGCTATGTCCGCTTTTCCGGCGACGAGAACGCCGCCAGCGTGCCCGACCAGGACAACCTCGAAGCCATGCGCGACTCGATCGTCCGGCGCGAGGGCGAGGAGGGGGTCTCCAAGTACTTCCATTTCAAGCCGGTATGGCAGCGGGCGATCATCGCCGTGGCTGGTCCGGTGTCGAACTTCGTCCTGGCCATCCTGATCATGGCCGTCTTCCTGGTGATGGTCGGCGCGCCGCAGCGCGCGGCCACCGTCAACGGTGTCGTGCCCGGCGGCCCGGCCGAGGCGGCGGGCTTCAAGAAGGGCGACGTCATCGTCGCCGCCGACGGCCGCAAGATCGGCACGTTCCAGGACCTGCAGGGCTATGTTTCGCTGCGCGCCAATCTGCCGATCGACTTCACGGTCAAGCGCGCCAGCCAGGAAGTCCATCTGACGGCCACGCCGCGCCTGGTGGAGATCACCGACAAGATCAGCGGCCGCATGAAGACCGGCCAGCTGGGCATCGAGAACGCCGGGGTCACCCAGTTCAAGCGCTCCAACGTGCTGACCGCCATTCCCGACGCCACGGTCGAGGTGTGGGGCATGATCAAGACGATCGGCTTCTATCTGGGCCGTCTGGTCACCGGCCAATTGCCAGCCGACCAGATCAGCGGCCTCATCGGAATCGGTCACACCGCCGGCGCGGTGACCAAGGCCAGCGCCGCCGGCGCGCCCGACGCGGCCACCATGGTGCTGCGCGTCTTCATCTCGTCCATGCTGCTGATCGCCAGCCTGTCGGTCAGCATCGGCTTCATGAATCTTCTGCCGATCCCGGTCCTCGATGGCGGACATCTGCTGATGTACGCCTATGAAGCCGTGGCCAAACGGCCTCTACGAGCGGACTTCCAGGCGGCCGGCTTCCGCGCGGGGCTTGCCTTGATCCTGGGTTTCATGCTGTTCGCGGCGTGGAACGACCTCAACCGCTACGACGTGTTCAAATTCATCGGCGGCCTGTTCACGTGAACGCCCGCTCTTCGTCCATGATTGGTCCCATGAACAAACTTCGCGCCCAAAGCGCCGCGTTCGCCACGGGTATGGCGCTGCTCCTCGGCTCGACGGCCTTGGTGGCTCCGCAGCAAGCCTTCGCCCAGGCGTCCCAGACCGGTGTGGTCTCGCGCATCGTCGTGCAGGGCAACGAACGCATCGAGCAGGGCACGGTTCTGTCCTATCTGCCGATCCAGCCGGGCGACACGGTCGATTCCCAACGCCTTGACCTGGCGCTGAAGACCCTGGCCCGCACCGATCTGTTCGCCGACGTGAAGGTCGAGATGCAGGGCGGCGACTTGGTCGTGAAGGTCGTCGAGAACCCGATCATCAACCAGGTGGTCTTCGAGGGGAACTCGTCCCTGAAGGAAGACAAGCTGAAGGACGAAGTGCAGATCCGCCCGCGCGGCATCTTCACCCGCGCCAAGGTGCAGGCCGACGTCCAGCGCATCATCGAACTCTATCGCCGCTCGGGCCGCATCTCGGCGACCGTGACGCCCAAGGTGGTCGAACTGCCGCAGAAGCGCGTCGACCTGGTGTTCGAAATCGCCGAAGGCCCCAAGAGCGGCGTCCTGGGCATCAACTTCCTGGGCAACAGCGAGTACTCGGACAACGACCTGCGTGACGTGGTCGTGACCAAGGAAAGCCGCTGGTACAAGATCCTGACCAGCAACGACAATTACGACCCCGACCGGATCGAGTACGACCGCGAGCAGCTGCGCAAGCACTATCGCAACCGCGGCTTCTTCGACTTCCGCGTCGTCTCGTCGGTGGCCGAACTGGCCCCGGACAAGAACGGCTTCGCCGTCACCTACACCCTCGACGAAGGCCCGAAGTACAAGTTCGGCAAGGTCACCGTCGAAACCGAGCTGAAGAAGCTGGACGGCAACCTGCTGGCCCAGATCCTGCCGATCCGTGCTGGCCAGCTATACGAGGACGAGCGCATCGAGCAGGCCACCGACGCCCTGACCTTCGCGGCGGGCGCGGCCGGCTTCGCCTTCGTGGACGTGCGTCCGCGCTACGTGCCCAACCGCGAGACCAAGACCGTCGATGTGGTGTTCTCGGTCCGTGAAGGCCCGCGCGTCTATGTCGATCGCATCGACATCGTCGGCAACACCCGCACGCTCGACTACGTCCTGCGCCGCGAGCTGGAAGTGGCCGAAGGCGACGCCTACAACCGCGTGCTGGTCGACCGTTCGAAGAACAACATCCGTCGCCTCGGCTTCTTCAAGGAAGTCGATATCGAGGACACCCCCGGCTCGGCGCCGGACCGCACCAGCCTGAAGGTGAAGGTCGAGGAGCAGCCGACGGGCGAACTGTCGTTCAGCGCCGGCTACAGCTCGGTCGACAAGCTGGTGCTCGACGTCGGCATCACCGAGCGGAACTTCCGCGGCCGCGGTCAGAACCTGCGGGCCCGCGCCTCGGTCGGTTCGCTGCGTCAGCAGATCGACTTCGGCTTCAGCGAGCCGCGCTTCCTGGGTCGTAACCTGGTGGCGGGGGTGAACCTCTACACCTTCCGCTATGACCTGTCGGACTATGCGGCCTACGACACCAAGTCGGTTGGTGGTGACGTCCGCCTGGGCTTCCCGCTGACCAACGACTCGTCGATGAGCCTGCGCTACACGATCCGCCAGGACGACGTGAGCGTGGCCGACAGCCTCTGCACCAGCGGCTCGGTCTCGCAGATTCTCTGCCTGCAGCGCGGCGCCTACATCACCTCACTGATCGGCTACGGCCTGCGCATCGACAAGCGCAACGACCCGATCAACCCGACCCGTGGCTGGTTCGCCGACCTGAACCAGGATCTGGCCGGCATCGGCGGCGACGTGAAGTACCTCAAGACCGAAGCCGACGCCGGCTGGTATTGGGGTTTCACCAAGGACCTGGTGTTCAGCGCCACCGGCTCGTTCGGCTATATCGAGGGCTGGGGCGGCGACAACGTCCGCATCAACGACCGCTTCTATCGCGGCGGCACCTCGTTCCGTGGCTTCGAGATCGCCGGTATCGGTCCGCGCGATATCTCGAGCACCAACAACTCGATGGGCGCGAAGCTTTACGCCATCAGCACCTTCGAGCTGACCGTCCCGACCTTCCTGCCCGAGCAGTACGGCATCAAGGCCGCCCTGTTCAGCGACGTGGGTACGGCCGGTCTGCTGGATGATGTGGATCGTCAGAAGTCGCCCGGCGTCTTCGATCCGAACATCAAGGATAACCTCGGCCTGCGTGCGACGGCCGGTATCTCGATCGACTGGAAGTCCCCCATGGGTCCCATTCGATTCGATATCAGCCGCATTTTGGCCAAGGAAGACTACGATCGAACCGAAACCTTCCGGTTCTCCACCTCCACAAGGTTCCAATAAACATGTCCAAGTTCCTGTCCGCGGCCGCGTCCAGCGTCGTCGCTCTCGCCCTCGCGACCAGCGCCTCGGCCCAGACGGCTCCCGCCGCTGCTCCGGCCGCTCCGGCCGTCACGCACGGCCCGGCCCTGACCGGCGTCTGCATCTTCTCGAGCCAGCGCGCTGTCGCCACCTCGGCCGTGGGTAAGGCGGTCGACGCTCGCCTGAAGACCATCATCCAGCAGGTCAACGCCGAGCTGACCGCCGAGCGCACCGGCCTCGACAACGAAGCCAAGGCCCTCGACGCCAAGAAGGCCACCCTGGCCCAGGACGCCCTGGAGCAGCAGGCCTCGGCTCTGCAGGTCAAGGCCAACGCCTGGCAGCGCAAGGGCCAACTGCGCCAGAAGGAAGTCGAAGCGACCGAGCAGAAGGCGCTGGCCCGCGTCTATCAAGAGCTGGATACGCCGATCCGTCAGGTCTACCAGACCCAGAAGTGCAGCATCCTGCTCGACCGCGAGTCGGTCATGCTGGCCAACCCGTCGATGGACATCACCGACGGTGTGGTCGCCGCGCTCGACGCCCGCATCAAGACCCTGACCTTCGACCGTGAACGTCTGGACCAAGCCGCTCCGGGCGCCGCGGCCCTGCAACCGACGAACAAATAAGCGAATCGTCTCCTTTGGGGTTACCTAAGGGAACGTATTTGCCGTGAGGAGCCATGCCGGACCCGCGTTTCTTCGACAGCCTGGGTCCGGCTTCGCTTTCCGAGTTGGCCCGGGCCGGCGCCGCCGAATTGGTGGACGCCGCCCTGGGTGACCGGGCTATCGCCCGCGCCGCGCCGCTGGATAGCGCCGATGCGCAGGGTGTCGCCTTCTTCTCCGACGCCAAGCGCAAGGACGCTGCTGGGACCACCCTGGCCGGCGCCTGTTTCGTGCGGCCGGAACACAAGGATTTCCTGCCGGCGACCTGCGCGGCGCTGGTGACCAAGCACCCGCAGGCGGCCTGGGCCGCGGCGGCCAATCGTCTCCACGCCCCGCGTCGCCACGAGCCTTCGGCGCCTGCCATCCATCCGGAGGCGGAGCTGGAGGAGGGTGTCCTGCTGTCGCCCAACGTGACGATCGGGCAGGGCGCGCGGATCGGGCGCGGCACGCGGATCGGCCCAGGCGCCGTCATCGGTCCGGGCGTCCTGATCGGCCGCGACTGCGTGATCGGCCCCAACGCCGTGATCGGTTTCGCACTGCTGGGCGACCGCGTGTCGGTCTCGGCCGGCGCGGTGCTGGGCGAGGCGGGCTTCGGCGCCGCCGTCGGGCCGCGCGGCATGGTCGACATGCCCCAGCTGGGCCGGGTGGTGATCCAGGACAACGTCACGATCGGCGCCAACAGCTGCGTCGACCGCGGCGCTTTCACCGACACGACGATCGGCGAGAACACCAAGATCGACAACCTGGTGCATGTCGCGCACAACGTCCGTGTAGGACGCAATTGCGTGCTGGCGGCCTATACCGGGCTGTCGGGCAGTACCATCGTCGGCGACGGCGTGGCCTTCGGCGGCAAGGCCGGCGTCGCCGACCATTTGAACATCGGCTCGGGCGCGAGCATCGGGGCGGCCGCCTCGGTGTTCAAGGACGTGCCGGAAGGCGAAACTTGGACGGGATTCCCGGCGCGACCGCTCAAGCGGTGGCTTCGGGAGACCGCATGGCTGTCGCGCATGGCGGGCGGTCGAGGGGCGAAGGGCAGACCATGAGCGAGAACACCGAGCAAACGGTGCAGACCGACATCGACATCGCGGAAATCCTGGCGCGCATCCCGCACCGCTATCCGTTCCTGCTGGTCGATCGCGCCGAGGCCTACAACCCCGGCCAGTCGATCGTCGGCATCAAGTGCGTGACGATCAACGAGCCGTTCTTCCAAGGCCACTTCCCGGGCAATCCGGTGATGCCCGGCGTGCTGATCGTCGAGGCCCTGGCCCAGACGGGCGCTGTGCTGATGAGCAAGACGCTTGAGGTCGACACCGAGGGCAAGACCATCTTCTTCATGTCGATCGATGGCGTGCGCTTCCGCAATCCCGTCCGTCCTGGCGACGTGATCCGCATGGAGGTCGAGGTCGTGCGCGCGCGCTCGTCGATCTTCAAGTTCAAGGGCGTGGCCAAGGTCGGCGACAAGGTGGCCGCCGAGGCCGAGTTCGCCGCCATGGTCGTGGAGACCCCCACGAAATGACCGCGATCCATCCCACCGCGATTATCGCGCCCGAGGCCAGGATCGCCTCGGACGTCGAGATCGGGCCCTACAGCATCGTCGGCCCGGACGTGACCCTGGAGGCCGGCGTTCGCCTGCTGTCGCACGTGGTGGTGGAAGGCGCGACGACCCTGGGCGAAGGCTGCACCGTCCATCCGTTCGCCAATCTGGGCGGTCCGCCCCAGCATCTGGGCCACAAGGGCGAGAAGACCGAGCTTCTGATCGGTCCGCGCAACATCATCCGCGAGCACGTGACCATGCACACGGGCACGGCCTCGGGCCGTGGCGTGACCACGATTGGCTCGGACGGCCTCTACATGGTCGGCTCGCACATCGCCCATGACTGCATCGTCGGCGACTTCGTGGTGCTGGCCAAGGGCGCGACCCTGGGCGGCCACGTGTCGATCGGCGACTACGTGTTCATGGGCGGCCTGGCCGCCGCGCACCAGTTCTCGCGCATTGGCCGCTACAGCTTCATCGGCGGCCTGGCCGCGGTGACCAAGGACGTCATCCCCTACGGGTCGGTGTGGGGCAACCACGCCCACCTTGAGGGCCTCAACCTGGTCGGCCTCAAGCGCCGGGGCTTCTCGCGCGAGACGATCAACGCCCTGCGCGCGGCCTACCGCCTGATGTTCGCCGACGAAGGCACGTTCCAGGAGCGCCTGGACGATGTCGCCGAGATCCACGCCGGCAATCCGGAAGTGATGGAGATCGTCGACTTCATTCGCGCCGACGCCAACCGGCCGCTTTGCCTGCCCGAGCGCGAGGTCTAGGCTCGTACGATGCGTAAGCTAGGCCTGATCGCCGGCGGCGGCGCGCTGCCCGTCGAGTTGGCGGCCCATTGCGAGGCCGCTGGCCGCGCCTTCGCGGTCATGCGGCTGAGGAGCTTCGCCGATCCCGCCCTGGCCCGCTACCCGGGCGTCGAGGTCGGCATCGGCGAGTTCGGCAAGGCCTTCAAGGCGCTGCGGGCCGAGGGCTGCGAGGTCGTCTGCTTCGCCGGCAATGTCAGTCGTCCGGACTTCGGCGCCCTGATGCCCGACGCGCGAGGCCTGCTGATCGTGCCCAGCTTGATCAAGGCCGCGCGCCAGGGCGACGACGCCCTGCTGCGCCGGGTGCTGGACGAGTTCGAGAAGGAAGGCTTCGAGATCGAGGGCGCGCACGAGGTCGTCGGCGAGATGACCCTGCCGCGCGGACGCCTGGGCAAGTTCTATCCGCGCGACGAGCACATGGCCGATATCGAAAAGGCCCTGATGGTGGCGCGCGAGATCGGTCGCCTGGACGTGGGGCAGGGCGCCGTGGTCTGCAACGGCCTCGTCCTAGCCGTCGAGGCCCAGGAGGGCACCGACGCCATGCTGCGCCGGGTGGAGCAACTGCCCCAGGCCATCCGTGGCTCGGCCGAGACGCCGCGCGGCGTGCTGGCCAAGGCCCCCAAGCCGATCCAGGAGACCAAGGTCGACCTGCCCACCATCGGCGTCGCCACCATCCAGCGCGCCGCCCGCGCGGGCCTGGCCGGCGTGGTCGGCGAGGCTGGCCGCCTGCTGGTCGTCGACCGCGACGCGGTGATGGCCTGCGCCGACGATCTGGGCCTCTTCGTGCTGGGGGTCGATCCGCAGGGGCGGCCCTGATGGCGCTCCCAAAAAAGCATCTAAAAGTCATGCTGGTGGCCGCCGAGGCCTCGGGCGACGCCCTGGGCGCCAGCCTGGCCAAGGCGCTGCGGGCGCGACTGGGCGACAACATCACCTTCGTGGGCGTCGGCGGAGCCAAGATGGCCGAGCAGGGGGTCGATAGCCCCTTCGACATCGCCCAGCTCTCGATCCTGGGCATCGTGGAGGGCCTGAAGGCCTATCCGACGGTCTTGGCTCGTCTGAAGGACTCCGTGGCCCTGGCGGCCCGGGAAAAGCCCGATGTGGCCGTCCTGATCGACAGCTGGGGCTTCAATATCCGCCTGGCCCACACCCTACGGAAGCTCGACCCCAAGCTGCCGCTGGTGAAGTACGTCGCGCCACAGGTCTGGGCCTATCGCGCCGGCCGCGCGCGCAGCCTGGCCAAGTCGGTCGATCTGCTGCTGTCGATCCAGCCGATGGACAAGCCGTATTTCGACGCCGTGGACCTGCCCAGCGTCTTCGTCGGCAACTCGGCCCTGGCCAAGCGCTTCGACCATGCCGACGGCGCTAGGTTGCGCGCGGCGGTCGGGGCCTCGGCGACCGATCCTATCCTGCTGGTCCTGCCCGGTAGCCGTCCGTCTGAAATCGAGCGCGTGCTGCCCGCCTTCGAGGACGCCGTGCGCCGTTTGAAGGCTGACCGGCCCGAGCTGGTGGTCGTCATCCCCGCCGCCTACACCGTGGCCGAGGCGGTCAAGGCGCGCGTCGCCGGCTGGCCGTTCCGCGCCCACGTCATCGAGGACGAGCAGCTGAAGGACGACGCCTTCGTCGCTGGCGACGTCGCCCTGGCCTGCAGCGGCACGGTGACGACCGAGCTGGCCCTGGCCGGCCGGCCGATGGTGGTCGGCTACAAGACCGCGCCCCTGACCTACGCCATCGTCAAGCGCCTGATGAAGCCGCGCTGGGTCACCCTGTTCAACATCGCCGCCGGCCGCGAGATCGCCCCGGAGCTGCTCCAGGACGCCTGCGAGGGCGAGGCCCTGGCGCGCGAGGTCGGCAAGCGGCTGGACGATCCGGATTTGCGGGAAAAGCAGGCGGCGGAACAAAACGCGGCGCTGGACAAGATGGGCCGTGGCATGCCCGACCCGTCGGAGGCCGCCGCCGACGCCCTAATCGACTTCCTGAAGACGCGGGGCCTGGTCACGGCCTGAGACAGCCTTGTCGAGGGCGGTCAGCAACTTGGCGACGTCGATCGGCTTGCCGACATGGTCGTCCATGCCCGCCTCCAGCAACAGCTCGACCTGGTGGCGCATGGCGTTGGCCGTCAGCGCGATCACCGGCGTGCGCGGACGACCTTCCTCGGCCTCCAGGCGACGGATTTCCTTCAGCGCCGTCAGGCCGTCCATGACGGGCATGTGGATGTCCATCAGCACCGCGTCCCACTGGCCTTCGCGCCAGGCGGCCAAGGCTTTCGCGCCGTCATCGACGATGACCGGCTCGAGGCCGGCCTGGCGCAGCACCAGGCGCAGGACGAGCTGGTTGGTCGGATTGTCCTCGGCGGCCAGGATCCGGAGGCCCGGCGCGGTGTCGGGCAGGGTCTCGTCCTCGGTCTTGGTCCTGGCGGGCGCGGCGACCTTGGCCAGCGGCAGGACGACCGTGAAGGCGCTGCCTTCGCCCGGGCGGCTGAACAGGGTGACGTCGCCGTCCATCCGGCGGGCCAGCTCGCGGCAGATGGCCAGGCCCAGACCCGCCCCGCCGTGCCGACGCGTGGCGATGTCGTCCAGCAGCACGAAGCGGCCAAACAGCTGCTCCTGCTCCTCGGGCGCGACCCCGGGACCGGTATCGGCCACGGTCAGCTCCAACTGGCCGGCCTCGTAGTCGGCGACGATCGAGACGCCGCCGCGTTCGGTAAACTTCACGGCGTTGGACAGCAGATTGTGCAGGATCTGCCGCAACCGTCCGGCGTCGCCCAGATAGGCGCCCTCGGCGGCCGGGGCGATCGACAGGTCGTGGGTCAGGCCCTTGCCCTGGGCCAGGGCGGCGAAGGTCTGGCCGCAGCCGACCAGCAGTTCGCGCAGGTCGAACGGTTCGGGGCGCAGCTCCAGCTGGCCGGCCTCGATGCGGGCCAGATCCAGCACGTCGTTGAGGATCTCGGTCAGGGCCTTGCCCGACTGGCGGACCACGTCCAGGCGCTCGCGCTGGGCCGGCGACAGGTCATCGGCCTGCATTACCTGGGTCATGCCCAGGATGCCGTTCAGCGGCGTGCGGATCTCGTGGCTCATGGTCGCCAGGAAGGCGGTCTTGGCCCGGTTGGCGCCGTCGGCCTCGGCCTCGCGGGCCTGGGCCAGGGCGGCGGCCTCGGCCATCCTCTGCATCGTCTGCTCGCGCTGGATCGCGTAGCGCAGCACATAGGCGAAGAAGCACAGCACCGCGACCAGCGACAGCAGCAGCTGGGGCAGGCCGGTCGACAGCGCCGCCAGGGCGGTGCCCACGAAAACCTGCAACAGCACGGCCGACAGGGCGGCCAGGCCGATACGGCGCGAGATCACGAACTCGGCGGTGCAGCTCAGCGCGATGGCGGCCATCATCGCCCCGCCAGCCAGCACCGAGGCGCGCGTACCCAGCAACACCAGGGCCGAGGGCAGGCTGGCGTAGATGAAGGTGTAGACCAGGGTGAAGGCCGCCAGAACGGTCTCTAGGGCGGGCTTGCCTTGCCCGTGCCTGGCGACGATGCCGCAGAGTAGCTGGTTGATGCCGATCAGCGCCACGGCGGCGGCCAGCCAGCCGAGGCAGATCCTGGGATCGAGCCAGGCGCAGGCGCCGGCGGCGGCCAGCAGGGTCATCGGCACGATGGACAGCAGATCGCGGCGCCGGTGCTCGACGATACTCAGCCACCGCGTATCCAGAACGCACCTCACACGACGCAGGAGAATCCGTGAAGTCCAAGCTCCACAAGGCTTTGTGAGTTCATATAGCGAAGGTTAACCGCTGATTTACGTCCCCAGCCTAGTATACTCATAACTGTCGCCGTGGAGCCGTTGTCGTGGCCATCGACCCGACCACGCCCGTGACCCCCATCCTTCCAACTCCCACGATTGGGACTGGACCGGAATCCGTCGCCGTCATCCAGGCGCTGGCGCGCCAGGCGATCGCCAACACGACCGCTCAACTGGGCGAGATCGTCGGCCGTCCCACCAATCCACAGGTCACGCCCGGCGCGCCCATCGAACAGGCCGGACAGGTCTCGACCCAGGACGCCGGCCACGCCGCCGACGCGCAGGGCGCGAAGACCGTTCCGCCCGCGCTGCAACAGGCCGCCCGGCCCGAGACGCGCCTGGTCCGCGCCGTGCGCACCGCCGCCGCAGAGGCCGTGCCGCGTCAGACGGGCCTCGCCCCGCTGATGGCCAATGTCCGCGCCGTCGTCGAGCGTCCCGACATGCCGCCCGAGGTGCGCGAGGCGGGCAGGGCGCTGCTGGCCAAGGCGCCCACGGCCGCCGAGATCGCCACGCCCCAGGGTCTGCGCCAAGCTGTCGAGCGCTCTGGCGTATTCCTAGAGGCCAAGATGGCTCGCGCGGCCGCGACGCCGCCCCAGGAGGGCCTGCCGCGCCTTCCCGAGGCCGTCGATATGAAGGCCGCGCTGCTGGTGTTCCGTGGGGCGCTGTCGGCCTGGCTGGCCAAGGCGCCGCCGCAGGCGTCGGAAGCCCCGGTCGCCGAGCCGGTTTCCGCTCCGACCGAGGAGGGGAGCGAGGCGCCTCCGATCGCGACGCCGTCAGCCTCTTCGTCGGCGGCGCCACGACCGCAGCTGGGCGCCAACTCCGCGCCGTTGGCCCAGCCCGATCTCAAGACCGCGCCGACAGTCGCGTCTCCGCTTCCGCAAGCCGAGGTCTCCGAGCTTACCGCCGAGGCTCCGCAATCGCTCGCCAAGGCTCCAGAGCCGCCGCCCGAGGACGACGGCCTCGCCGCCCGCTTCGGCGCCTTCGTGGCCATGCCCAAGCCCTCCGCGTCCGTCGCTACGCCCGTCCGCGCCGCGCTCTCGGCGCTGGTGCAACTGGGCCTGATCGCCGAGGAAGCGCTTCACGAGGAGCCTACGACCGCGACGCCCGCCGAGCCCAGGGCTCTGACGCCGCGCGGCTATGGCGCCGTCCCGGCCGAGGTCGCGCGCTCCAAGGTCCCGCCGCCGCCCTATGCCGGCGGTCCGATGGCCGGCCAGAAGCCGGTCGCGCCCGAGCTGTCCATGAACCAGTCGCCCGCCGATCTCGTGCGGGGCCTGCTGAAGGGGACCAACGGCGCCCTGGCTCGCCAGGACCTGATGCAGATCGCCTCGCTGCCTGACTCCGTTCCCCACGAGGCCGAGACGGCTGAAGCCCGTCCCCAGCAGGCCGGTCGCCTGAACCTCGACCTGCCGTTCATGACGCCCCAGGGCCTGGCCGTCGCCCAGTTCGAGATCAGCCACGACGGCGGCGGCTCTAGCGGCGGCGCGGTCGGTCCAGCCGAGCGCACCTACAAGGCCCGGTTCTCGATCGATCTGGAGCCGCTGGGTCCCGTCCATGCCCTGGTCACCCTGACGGGCTCACGCACCCGCGTATCGCTGTGGGCCGAGCGGGCCGAGACCATCGCCCGCCTGCGGGCTGGCGAGGAGAGCCTGGGCGCGGCCCTGCGCCAGGCCGAGCTGTCGCCCGAGGTCGCCGTCCATTCCGGCGCGCCGACCAGCCCTGGGGGCGTCAGCCCGTTGGGCCACTTCGTGGACCAGGCCTCATGAGCGGGATCACCGGACCCTCGGCGCGGCCGCGCATCGCTGTCGCCCTTCTCTACGAAGAGCCCAACGCCCCCAAGGTCGTGGCCTCGGGCCAGGGTTGGCTGGGCGAGAAGATCATCGAGACGGCGCGTGAGCACGGCGTGCCGATCGAGGAGGACCCGGTCCTGGCCCAAGCTCTATCGAGCCTGGAGATCGACGAGGAAATCCCCGAGGCGCTTTACCGCGCCGTCGCCGAGGTCCTCAGCTTCCTGCTCAAGCGCTAAACGAAAAAGGCCCCGCCGAAGCGGGGCCTGATCCATGTCTCCGAGGAGAAAAGCGCTTAGCGCTTCTCGACGTCGACGTAATCGCGTTGCGTGGCGCCCGTGTAGAGCTGACGCGGACGACCGATCTTGCGAGTGGGGTCCTCGAACATTTCCTTCCACTGGCTGATCCAGCCGACGGTGCGGGCCAGAGCGAACAGCACGGTGAACATGTTGGTCGGGAAGCCCATCGCGCGCAGGGTGATGCCCGAATAGAAGTCGATGTTCGGGTACAGCTTGCGGTCGATGAAGTACGGATCGCTCAGGGCGACCTTTTCCAGTTCCTGGGCGACCTGCAGCAGCGGGTCGTTGTTGTGGCCCAGTTCCGCCAGCACTTCGTGGGCGGTCTTCTGCATGACCTTCGCGCGCGGGTCGAAGTTCTTGTACACGCGGTGGCCGAAGCCCATCAGCTTGTACTTCTTGTCCTTCACGCCCTGGACGTAGTCCGGGATGTTCTCGACCGAGCCGATGGTTTCCAGCATCTCCAGGGCTTCCTGGTTGGCGCCGCCGTGCGACGGGCCCCACAGGCAGGCGATGCCGGCGGCGATGCAGGCGAACGGGTGCGCGCCCGACGAACCGGCCAGGCGGACGGTCGAGGTCGAGGCGTTCTGCTCGTGGTCGGCGTGCAGGATGAAGATCCGGTCCATGGCGCGGGTCAGCACCGGGTTCGGCTTCCAGTCCTCGGCCGGCACGGCGAAGCACATGCGCAGGAAGTTTTCCGAGTACGACAGGTCGTTGCGCGGCGACACGAACGGCTGGCCGACCGTGTACTTGTAGGCGCGGGCGGCGATCGTCGGCATCTTGGCGATCAGGCGGTGAGCGCTGATCTCGCGCTCACGCGCGTCGTCGACATTGATGCTGTCGGCGTAGAAGGCCGACAGGGCGCCGACCGCGCCGGTCATCACGGCCATCGGGTGCGCGTCGCGGCGGAAGCCTTGGAAGAAGGCGTCGAACTGCGCGTGCAGCATCGTGTGGTAGGTGATGTTCTTTTCGAACTTGGCGAATTCGTCCGCCGTCGGCAGTTCGCCGTTCAGCAGCAGATGGCAGACCTCGAGGAACGAGGACTTCTCGGCCAGCTGGTCGATCGGATAGCCGCGGTGCAGCAAGATGCCCGCGTCGCCGTCGATATAGGTGATCTTGCTTTCGCAAGAAGCGGTCGAGGTGAAGCCGGGATCGAAGGTAAAGTGGTCGCTCTCGGCATAGACCTTTCGGATGTCCAGGACGTCCGGACCCGTGCTGCCCTTGAGGATCGGCAGGTCGTAGCTCTTGTCGCCAATCGTCAGCGTGGCTTTATCGGTCATACTTAGACCTCTCCATAAATTGGAACGAGCAGTCCAACTTTCGTTTTCGCACGTGCGTTATAGCGCCTCATGCGCGCGACGCCAGGGCGTCGTCAAGGCGCCCCAAACTCTCTTCGCGAGAGAGCGCGGCCATGGTCTTGTTCAGGTCCGGAGCCGGCGCGCCGCCGGTCAGGATCCCGCGCAGGGCAGGGCCGAACTTCCCGAAGCCGACGCCCTCGGATTCCGCGAACGTTTTCAACACCGTTTCCAGCGTCGGAGCGTCGAATGCCTCGGCGGCGGCCAGCTGATCGCGCAGGCGCTTCAGGCGCTCGACCGTTTCTTCGGTCAGCTGCTTTTGGGTTTTTTCTTCCAGGGCCAGCGGCCGGACCTTCAGTGCGAACGCACAGTGATCCACCAGCTCCAGGATGGTCTTGGCGCCTTCCTTCACTTCCGGGACCGTGCGGGCGATGCGCTCGCGGGCGTCGGCGGGCAGGGGCTCGCCACGCTTTTCGGCGGCCGTCAGGGCCAGTTCGGTCAGGCGGGCGTCATCGGCCTTGCGCAGATGCTGGGCGTTGATGTGGTTCAGCTTGGCCCAGTCCAGGCGCGCCGGCGCCTTGACCACGTCGGCCACGTCGAACCAGCTGATCGCCTGCTCGTCGTTGAACACCTCGTCGTCGCCGTGACCCCAGCCGAGGCGCGCCAGGTAGTTGCGCATGCCTTCGGGGATGTAGCCGAGGTCGGCGAACTCGCCGACGGCCTGGGCGCCGTGGCGCTTGCTGAGCTTGGCGCCGTCCGGGCCGTGGATCAGCGGGATGTGGGCGAAGGCCGGCACGCTCCAGTCCAGGGCCTGATAGATCAGGCTCTGGCGGGCGGCGTTGTTCAGATGGTCGTCACCACGGATCACGTGGGTGACGCCCATGTCGTGGTCGTCGACCACGACGGCGAGGTTGTAGGTCGGCGCGCCGTCGGCGCGCAGCAGGACGAGGTCGTCCAGCTCGATGTTCCTGAAGGTCACCGGACCCTTGACCAGGTCGTTGACCACGGTCTCGCCGTCCAGCGGGCCCTTGAAGCGGATCACGTGCGGGACCGCCAGGTCGCCTTCCGGAGCGTCACGCCAGGGCGAGCGGATGGCGCGGCCTTCGGCGCGGGCCTTCTCGCGGGCGACTTCCAGTTCTTCGACGGTCATCCAGCAGCGATAGGCGCGGCCGGCGTCCAGCATCTGCTGCACGGCCTCGACGTGGCGCGGGGCGCGGGTGTGCTGGAAGACGACCTCGTCGTCGGATTCCAGGCCCAGCCAGTTCAGGCCTTCGAAGATCGCGGCGACGGCGGCTTCGGTCGAGCGCTCACGATCGGTGTCCTCGACGCGAACAAGGAACTTCCCTCCCGTATGGCGTGCATATAACCAGTTGAACAGCGCCGTGCGGGCGCCGCCGATATGCAGGAAACCGGTGGGCGAGGGGGCGAAGCGCGTGACGACGCCGGAAGAGGTGGGGTTCGACATGGGCTTCAAAACTGTGGGGCTGGAGGCCGAAATGGCGTCGATGGGCGCGAACCGCAAGGTGGCTCGGGCGGGGCGTCTTAGCACGCCGCTTCGCGCCGGGCCTAGCGGTTTTCCGCATCGCGGCGAACTTGGCTTAACCGTCAAAAATACAGTGGTTTCGGTATGTTAGGCGCGGAACTTGCCGAGGTCGCGTCTGCCGCGCCAGCGGCGCGTCTGTCGTGGTCGGCCCTGAAGGCCGGGCTGCTGACGGAAGGGCGAGTCAATCTGGATCGGGCGTTTCTATGGACGCCGGTGGCGTTCGGTCTCGGCGCGGCGGGCTATCTGGAAGCTGGAGTCGAGCCGAAGCTCTGGATGCTGGCTTTGGCGGCTGGAGCGCTGGCGGCGATCTGGTGGACCGGCCAGCGCTGGAACGCGCCACGTGGCTTCGTCGTGCTGGTCAGTCTGATGGCGTTCGGGGCTACCGGCGGTCTGGCCGCCAAGATTCGCAGCGACCGCGTGGCGGCTCCACGGATGGCTGGGGAGCGGGTCGTGCGGCGGGTGGACGGCTTTGTCGTGGACGTGGTCAGTCCCGGCGCGGGCGGGACGCGTTTGCTGATCGCGCCGGTGACCGTGTCCGGCCTGCCGCCGGAGCGCACGCCTCGCCGCATTCGGGTGACGATCGGCGAGAACGAGACGCCGGCGCCAGGGCAAGCGGTGCGACTGCGGGCCATGCTGGGACCGCCGCCGCCGCCGGCTGCGCCCGGATCCTACGACTTCGCCCGCGACGCCTGGTTCGACTCGATCGGCGGCGTGGGGTTCGTGATCGGCGAGCTGGGGGAGACAGGCCTCGATCCGCCGCCCTGGCGACTGAGCCTGACCATGGCGATCAACGCTTTCCGCTGGGACTTGGCGCAACGGATCTACAACAGAATGGGACCGACCAGCGGCGGGCTCGGGGCGGCCATGGTCACCGGCCACGAGGCGTGGATTCCCCAGGCGCAGACCGACGCCATGCGTGCCTCGGGCCTGGCGCACATCATTTCGATCTCAGGCCTGCACATGGCCATCGTCGGCGGCTTCATGTTCGGCGCGGTGCGGCTGGGCGTCGCCGCCTGGCCGTGGCTGGCGCTGCGGGCGCCGGGCAAGAAGATCGCCGCCGTGGCGGGGCTGATAGCGGTGCTGGCCTATCTGGTCATCTCCGGCGCGCCGCCCCCGGCCGAGCGCTCGGCGATCACCGCCAGCGTCGCCTTCCTGGCCATCCTGTTCGACCGCCGGGCGATCACCCTGCACGGCCTGGCCGTGGCGGCGCTGGTGATCCTGGCGATGAAGCCCGAGACCGCCGGCGAGCCCGGCTTCCAGATGTCCTTCGCCGCCACCGCCGCCCTGGTGGCCCTGGCCGAGAGCTGGCCGCAGCCGGTGAAGGAGATTTCGACGCCATGGTGGATCCGCTGGCCGCAGGCGGGTTTCACCTGGCTGGCGGCCTCGGTCGCGGCGAGCCTGGTGGCGGGCCTGGCCACCGCGCCGTTCGCCATGCAGCACTTCAACCGCGTCGCCGTCTGGGGCCTGCCGGCCAATCTGGCGGTCGCGCCGCTGTCGTCGTTCGTGATCATGCCGTTCCTGGCGGTCGGGACCCTGCTGGAGCCGTTCGGCCTGGGCGCGCCGTTCCTGGCCGTGGCTGGCTGGGGCGTCGACGCCATGCTGGCCATCGCCAACGGCTTCGCCGATGCGCACGGCGCGCAGCGGATCGTCGCCAGCGCGCCGCCGCAGGTGCTGGTGGTCGCTTTCCTGGGTCTGATGGTCCTGTGCCTGTGGCGCGGCCGCCTGCGCTGGATCGGCGCGCCCCTGGCCCTGGCGGTCGCCCTATGGCCCAGGCCTGCGCCGCCGGACGCCTGGATCGCCAATGACGGGGCGACGGCCGCCGTCCGCTCCGGCGACGCGGCCGTGCTGCTGCGCACCGACGCCAAGCGGTTCGGGGCCGAGCTGTGGGCGCGTCGGCGCGGCCTGACGCCGGCGACCTGGAGCCTCTACGCCTGCGACAAGCGGATTTGCGCGCCGGAACTGGGCGCGCCCGTGCGGCTGTCACTGGTCTGGGGCCGAAAGACGCCCGACGCCGAGACGTTGTCGGGCCTGTGCATCCGCAGCGAAGTCGTGGTGATCCGTGGGCCGGCGCCGCCCAGGACTCCGCCGCTCTGCGCCGAGACCGTGCTGCTGGCGGCCGAGGATTTCGCCCGCGGCGGCGCCGCAGAACTCTATCGCCGTTCCAACGGTTGGCGCATCGTCTGGGCTCAGCCATTGCGCGGCGATCGGCCGTGGAGTCGTCCAGAGGAGAGCCGCCTGCTGACAGCCGATGTCACCAGCGGCGGGTAAAGCTTCAGCAGCACCACAGGAGTTGCCGCCATGTCGAACCCGTTCGCCGCCCGCCGCGCGGCCTTCCGCGCCCTGCATGCCGAGGGCTGCTTCGCCCTCCCGAACCCGTGGGATATCGGCAGCGCTAGGCGGCTGGAGAAGCAGGGCTTCCAGGCTCTAGCCTCGACCAGCGCCGGCATGGCCTGGGCCCTGGGCAAGGACGACGGCCAGGTCACGCGCGACGAGGTCATCGAACATCTCAAGATGCTGTGCGCCGCCACCGACCTGCCTGTGAACGCCGATTTCGAGGCCGGTTTCGCCGATAGCGCCGAGGGCGTTGGCGAAAGCGTCACCCTGGCCATCGAGGTCGGCGTTTCGGGCCTGTCGATCGAGGACTGGTCGGGCTCGGCGCTCTATGACCTGCCGGTCGCCGTCGAGCGTCTGAAGGCCGCCCGCGCCGCCATCGACGCCTCGGGTCAGGACGTGATCCTGGTCGGCCGCACCGAAGGCTATCTGCGTGGCGCCCGCGACCTCGCCCCGACCCTGGAGCGCCTGAAGGCCTATGCCGCCGCCGGCGCGGACTGCCTCTACGCCCCGGCGGTCACCGATCCGGACGAGATCAAGGCCATCGTCGAGGCCGTGGCGCCCAAGCCGGTCAACATCCTGTTCTGGGGCGGCGACATGTCGGTCGAGAGCCTGGGCGCGCTGGGCGTGCGCCGGGTCAGCACCGGCGCGGGCCTGGCCGTCGCCGCCTGGGCCGGCTTCGACGCCGCCGCCAAGCGGCTGGCGGAGGAGGGGCGGCTGTAGCCCCGATACGAAAAGGCCCCGATCCTCAAGCGAGGTCGGGGCCAATTCTCAAGTCGCCGAAACGGCCTAGTGGTAGCGGCGGATCAGGCCCACCAGCTTACCCTGCACCTCGACTTGGTCGGGGCCGAAGATGCGGGTCTCGTATTTCGGGTTGGCGGCTTCCAGGGCGATCGAGCCGCCCTTCTTGCGCAGGCGCTTGAGGGTGGCTTCCTCGCCGACCAGGGCGACGACGATCTCGCCCGAGGTGGCGGTGTCGCCCTTCTTGATGATCACGTAGTCGCCGTCGAGGATGCCGGCTTCGATCATCGAGTCGCCCTGCACCTCGAGGACATAGTGCTCGCCATTGCCCAGCATGGCCTCGGGCACCGGCAGGCGCTCGCGCTCGTGCTGGATGGCGTCGATCGGGGTGCCGGCGGCGATCTTGCCCAGGATCGGCAGGTCGCGGCTGTCATTGGCCGGAGCGGAGGACGAGACCGGCGAGGGCGGGGGCGAACCGCCGCCCTCGAACACCTGCGGGCGGAACGCGCCACGGCCCTTGGGCGGGGCGGCCGTCGTGGCCTGCTGCGGCAGCTTCACCACCTCCAGCGCCCTGGCCCGGTGAGCCAAGCGGCGGATGAAGCCGCGCTCTTCCAGGGCCGTGATCAGCCGGTGGATGCCCGACTTGGACGCCAGGTCCAGGGCCTCCTTCATCTCGTCGAACGAGGGGGAGACGCCGGTCTCCTTGATCCGCTCGTGGATGAACATCAGCAGTTCGTGCTGCTTGCGGGTGAGCATGATGACCTCGGCTGGAGCGCGGAACAAACCGCAAACCTTGCGAATGTTCTCTAGGCGTTCCGCGTTAAAGTCAAGTCGAGCGTCGTTCGCCCGAGAAAGGCGAGGAAAATCAATAGCTAGCTTGGCCGGTAAGGCAAATAGCGCCCAGAATCAAAAGCTTAACGAAAGCTTTCAGGCGCGCTTGCGGGCGATGATGATGTCCTGGTCCTGCATCGGCTGGCGGCGCCAGACGCCCAGGGCCTGGTTCAGCACGTCGAGGCCCAGGGCCTCGTACTGCGCCAGGATCGGCTCTAGGTCGTAGCCGATCACCGCCTCGGGCAGTTCCGGCGTCGCGGTCCAGCAGCCGTCCAGGGCGTGGACGAAGTCGAAGGCGATCTGGCCATTGCCGGTGTTGGCGCGGGCCTCCTCGTCGATCAGGTACCAGGAGACGATGCTGGTGCCGTGGGGCTTGAGCACCCGGGCGATCTCGCGCGCGAACTGGGCCTGGTCGGCGGCCAGCAGGTGGGTGAACACCGAGCCCAGCCAGACATAGTCGAAGCTGGCGTCCGGATAGGGGAAGACGAAGGCGCTGGCCGGCTGCGCGCCGCCCGGATTGTACCGGTCGCTGTGCATGTCGGCGTGGACGAACTCGAAGCGCGGGTCGCCGACGGCGATGTTGGCTTTGCACCAGTCGATGGCCTGGGCCATGACGTCGAAACCGGCATAGCGGCCGGCATCATTCAGATAGTCGACCAGCGGGGCGGCGGCGCGGCCGATGCCGCAGCCGACGTCGAGGAAGGCGTGGTGCGGCTGCAGGCCGGCGGCGACGAACAGCTCCTTGAACTGCTGGCCCACGCGGATGAAGTCGGCGTCGGCGGCGCCGACCAGGTGCCAGAGCTCCTGCGGCGCGGCGACGGCGTCAACGGCCGGCGGCGGCGTGGGCGTCAGCGACAGCGCGCGACGAAGCTTGGACAGGAACGCCCGCATCCGATTCCTTTCAGGAAGAGCGGCGGGACCCTAGCGAGCGATCAAGCTTCAGCCAACGGCGCTCTTCAGTTCCGGATGCTTGGGCGTGACCGGCGCATAGAACGCCGCCAGCACGGCCAGGTCCTTCTCGTAGTCGCCGCTGGGCGTCATGGCCGGACCCAGGCCGACCACCTTGCGCTTGTAGTCCATGAAGCCGGGCACCATCGGCACGCCGGCCTTCAGGGCGATGTTGTAGAAGCCGGTCTTCCAGCCGCCGGCCTTGCCGCGCGTGCCCTCGGGCGCGATCGTCAGCATGAACTCGTCGCGCCGGGCGAACTCGTCGGCCATGGCCTGGACCGTGTCGCGCGATTGCGAGCGGTCGATCGGCACGCCGCCCAGGTCCTTCATCAGCCTCTCGAACGGCCAGCGGAACAGCGAGGCCTTGCCCATGAAGCTGAGCTTCAGGTTCAGCGCGTCGGCCGCGCCCAGGAAGTAGACGAAGTCCCAGTTGCTGGTGTGCGGCGCGGCGATGATCACGAACTTGCGGGTCGTGGTCGGGGCCGCGCCCTCGATCGTCCAGCCCTCGCGCTTGAAGAAGGCGACGAGGGACCAGTTCACCACGCGGGCGATCCAATGCATGCGCGTTTCCTCGCGTGGCGGCTTCTTGTTGAGGAGACTGTGATCGGGCGGGACGGAAAACGCCAGATGGCGCGTACCCGATCCGTCAGCCGAGCAGGGCCTTGGTGGCGGCCGTGACGTCGGCCTGGCGCATCAGGCTTTCGCCAACCAGCATGGCCTTGGCGCCGGCGGCTTCCATCCGCACGACGTCGTCGTGGGTGAAGAGGCCGCTTTCGGTAACCAGCAGGGCGTTCTTCGGAGCCTGCGCCGCCAGCCGTTCGGTGACGGCCAGGTCGACGACGAAGCTCTTCAGGTCGCGATTGTTGATGCCGACGAGATCCGAGCCCAGGGCGCCGGCGCGTTCCATCTCGGCCTCGTCATGGACTTCCACGAGGGCGTCCATGCCCAGGCGCTTGGCCTCGGCCATCAGCTCGGCGGCCAGGACGTCGTCGATCATCGCCAGGATGACCAGGATGGCGTCGGCGCCCAGGGCGCGGCTCTCGGCCACCTGCCAGGGATCGACCAGGAAGTCCTTGCGGATGCAGGGCAGGGCGGTCGCGGCGCGGGCGTCGATCAGATAGGCGTCGGCGCCCTGGAAGCTGGGGCCGTCGGTCAGCACCGACAGGCAAGCTGCGCCGCCGGCTTCATAGTTGCGAGCCAGGGCCGGCGGATCGAAGTCAGCGCGGATCAGGCCCTTGGACGGCGAGGCCCTCTTGATCTCGGCGATCAGGGACAGCTTGCCGGGCGCGTGGCCGTGGATCAGGGCGCGCTTGAAGCCGCGCGGCGACGAGGCGTTCTTGGCCGCGTTTTCGAGAGCGCCCAGCGTGCGGCGGCGCTTGCGGTCGGTGACCTCGTCACGCTTGTAGGCGGCGATCTTGGCGAGGATGTCGGTCACGCGGGTGCTTCCGTATTGGTGGCGGCCACCAGGCCGGCGAGGGCGACCTTGGCGCGGCCTTCGTCGATGACGTCGGCGGCCAGTTCGATGCCCTCGACCAGGGTCTCGACCTTGTCGGCGACCAGGAAGGCCGCGGCGGCGTTCAGCAGCACGATGTCGCGATAGGCGCCCTTTTCGCCGTCGAACAGGCGGGTGAGGGCGGCGGCGTTGAAGTCCGGATCACCGCCGGTGATGTCCGACAGCGAGGCGCGCGGCAGGCCGACGGCCTCCGGCGTGATCTTGAACAGATGGATGCGGCCGTCGCGCCATTCGGCGACCTCGGTCTCGCCCGTGGTGGTCAGCTCGTCCATGCCCGAGCCGTGCACCGACCAGGCGCGCTCCGCGCCCAGCGCGCCCAGGGCCTTGGCGATCGGCTCGACGAAGCGCGGGGCTGAGACGCCGACCACCTGACGCTTGGCGCCGGCCGGATTGGTCAGCGGGCCCAGCAGGTTGAAGATGGTGCGGAAGCCTAGCTGCTGGCGGATCGGCGAGACGTGCTTCATCGCGCCGTGATGGGCCTGGGCGAACAGGAAGCAGATGCCGACCTCGTCCAGCGCCTTGCGCTGTTGCTCGCGCGTGGCGTCGATATTGACGCCCAGGGCGGTCAGCACGTCGGCGGTGCCGGACTTGGAGGTGATGGCGCGGTTGCCGTGTTTAGCGACCTTGAGACCTCCACCGGCGGCCACGAAGCCGACCGCCGTGGAGATGTTCAGCGTGTGCAGGCCATCGCCGCCGGTGCCGCAGACGTCGATGACCTCGTACGGATGCTCCAGCTGGACGGCGGCGCGGCGCATGGCGCGGGCGCAGGCGGCGATCTCGCCCACCGTCTCGCCGCGCAGGCGCATGGCGGTGACGGCGGCGGCCACCTGGGCCGGAGAGGGCTCACCACGCAGGCAGGCGGCGAAGAACACCTCGGCGTCCTCGTCGCCCAGGGTCTGGCCGTCGGCCAGCTTGGCCAGCAGCGGCTTGAAAGCGTCGGACATGATCGGCCTAGACCCAGATCTGCGCGTCGCGCTTGACGTTCGCCAGGTCCATGAAGTTGGCCAGCATCTGGTGGCCGCCCTCGGTGGCGATCGATTCCGGGTGGAACTGCACGCCGAACACCGGACGGGTCTTGTGCTGCACGCCCATGATCTCGCCGTCGTCGGTCCAGGCGGTGACCTCCAGCTCTGCGGGCAAGTCCTCGCGGCGGACGGCCAGCGAGTGGTAGCGCGTGGCGGTGAACGGGTTGGGCAGGCCCTTGAAGATGCCCTTGTCGTCGTGGCGGACCTTGCTGACCTTGCCGTGCATGACGGCCTTGGCGCGGATCACCTCGCCGCCATAGGCCTGGCCGATGGCCTGGTGACCCAGGCAGACGCCCAGGATCGGCAGGTCGGCGGGCGCGCTGGTCAGCAGCGGCAGGCAGATGCCGGCCTGGTCCGGGGCCTTGGGACCTGGCGACAGCAGGACGGCGGCCGGCTGCAGGCCCAGGGCCTCCTGCACGGTCAGGGCGTCGTTTCGGTAGACGACCGTCTCGGCCCCCAGCTCGTTCAGATAGTGGACGAGGTTGTAGGTGAAGCTGTCGTAGTTATCGATGACGAGGATCATGACGCCGCCTTTCGGGTGTCAGGTTCTAGCGCGCGGCGGGCCGATGTGTAGCGCCAATTTCGCCTGCGGCTTTCAGTAACGGTTACAGCGGTCACGGAGCCCGGCATGATGGAAGCCATGGACCCGAGTGATTCCGCCCTGGACCCTGTCGCCGTCGCCTATGTCCGCGCGCTGCTGCGGCCCAAGCGTCGCGCCCAGAAGATGGCGCCGGTGCTGGCCGCCGCGGCCTTCGCCGCGTTTTGCGCGCTGGCCTTCGCCACGGTGATGGTGCTGGCGCCGCCCGCGGTCACCCAGCACCTTCCGGACGACCGGCTCGGCGGTCCCTAGTCCAAAGGGAAGACAGCCCTAAGGCTCAGCTGAATCGCCAGGCTTCCTCGGCCGCGCGCTTGAGGGCGCGGGACTTGTGCAGGGTCTCGTCGTATTCGGCGTCCGGATCACTGTCAGCGACGATGCCGCCGCCGGCCTGCACGTACATCATGCCGTCCTTGACCAGCGCCGTGCGCAGCACGATGCAGGTGTCGACCGAGCCGTCGGCGCCGAAATAGCCGACCGCGCCGGCATAGCCGATGCCGCGCTTCTCGACTTCCAGCTCGTCGATGATCTCCATGGCCCGCACCTTGGGCGCGCCCGACAGCGTGCCGGCGGGCAGGGCGGCCATCAGTACGTCGACCGGATCGACGCCGTCGGGGGCGGTGCCCTCGACGTTCGAGACGATATGCATCACGTGGCTGTAGCGCTCGATCTTGAAGCTCTCGGTCACGCGGACGTTCGGACCCTTGGGACGCTCAGCTGGGGCGTTACGGCCCTGGTGGTTGAGCATCGCCACACGACCGACGTCGTTACGGCCCAGGTCCAGCAGCATCAGGTGCTCGGCGCGTTCCTTGGGGTCGGCCAGCAGCTCGGCTTCCAGCGCCGCGTCCTGCTCGGGCGTGGCGCCGCGCGGACGAGTGCCGGCGATCGGCCGGATGGTGATCTTGTTGTCGCGCAGGCGGACCAGGATCTCGGGGCTGGAGCCGACGAGATTGAAGCCGTCCAGATTCAGGAAGAACAGGAACGGCGACGGGTTGGTCCGGCGCAGCGAGCGGTACAGCGCGAACGGCGGCAGGTCGAAGGGCGCTCGGAAGCGGTGGCTGGCCACGACCTGGAAGATGTCGCCGGCGGCGATGTAGTCCTTGGCCTTGGCGACCACGTCGGCGTAGTCGGCGCGGCTGACCGGGGTCGTGAATTCCATCGGATCGCGGGCCGGACGCGGGGCGTCGTGGCCCAGCGGACGATGCAGGTCGGCCATCACCGCCTCGATCCGCGCGCGGGCGGCGTCGTGAGCCTGCTTGGCCGAGACGCCGGCCTGCGGGCGCACGGCCGTGGTCAGGATGATCTCCTGGGCGATGGCGTCGAAGATCGCCACGATCTGCGGGCGGGTCATGATCCCGTCCGGCAGGCCCAGCGTGTCTTCGTTGATGTCGGGCAGGCGTTCGACCAGACGGACCAGATCGTAGCCCAGGGCGCCAAACACGCCGGCGGCCATGGGCGGCAGGCCCTTGGGCAGCTCCATGCGCGAGCGCGCCACGAGGTCGCGCAGGCTGTCCAGCGCGCCGCCGGGCTGGGGCGTGTAGCGGCCGGCGGCGATGTCGTCGCCTTCCGCGATCTCGGCCTGGTCGCCGCGGCAGCGCCACACCAGGTCCGGGTTCATGGTCACGATCGAGTAGCGACCGCGCCAGGCCCCGCCTTCGACGCTTTCGAACAGGAAGCTGTAGGGACGCGCCTGGGCGATCTTCAGATAGGCCGAGACCGGGGTCTCGAGATCATCGATCAGGCGGGTCCAGACGACCTGCTGCCGTCCGGAATCATAGGCTTCCGAAAAGGCGTCGAACGCGGGTTCCAGACTCATTACTCGGCTTTCTTTCCGCCCTTGGCGGCGTCGGCCTTGGCCAGCGCCTCGGTGTCGACGCCGATGGCCTGACGGGCCAGGGTCAGGTTGCTCTTGCTCTTCAGCTGGGTCTTGGCGGCGCCGCGGGCGGCCTCGCCGAGGTCGCGCATCAGGCCTTCACCGGCCTGGGCGCCGGCCATGGCCGCGATCTGGGCGATGGCGGCGGTCGGGGCCGGGCGGACCGCTTCCAGCTTGGCGACCACATAGGCCTCGCCCTGCGGGCCGGCGCGGGCGGTGAACGCCTCGCCGTTCTTGGCCTGGAAGGCCGCGCCCAGGAACTCGCGGCCCAGGCCCATGTGCTGCTGGGCGTTCTGGCGCGACAGGCCCGGGACCTTCTGGACCTTGGACTGCACCGAGGCGGCGACGGCCTCGATCGACTCGCCCTTCTTGACGCGGGCGACCAGTTCGTCGGCCTTGGCCTTCAAGCGCTTGGTCAATTCCTGGCCCATCCAGACGGCGGTCAGTTGCGGCTTGATCTCGGCCAGCGCCGGCATGGCGGCCGGGACGACCTTCTCGACCTTCACGGCGTAGTATTCGCCCTTGCCCAGCTCGATCAGCTCGCTTTCGCCGCCTTGCGACAGGCCGAAGGCGGTCTTGACGATGTCCGGCGTCAGGCCGGCGACCGGCTGGCCGGTCTGGTCCGCGCCTTGAGCGGTGATGGGCGCGGTCGTCAGCACCAGGGCGCCGGCCTTGCTGGCCGCGGCGAGCAGGTCGGCGCCGCCGTCATGGGCGTCCTGATAGGTCTGGGTCTGGTCGTAGGCCTTGGTCTGGGCGGCTTGGGCGCGGACCTCCGCTTCGATCTGCGGACGCACGCTGTCCAGCGTGGCGGCCGAGCCGGCGGTGATCTTGGCGACCTTGACCACCGAGACGCCCAGCTCGCCCGTGATCGGGCCGCTGACCTGGCCGGCGGCCAGCGCGAAGGCGGCGTCGGCGACCTTGCGGTCCGGGATGGCGGTCTTGGGCTTGTCGGCCAGGACCAGCGGGGTCTTGCCGAACGCCTTGGCGACGACAGCCGGGTCCTCGCCCTTGGCCAGGCGCTGCGAGATCGTGGCGGCGGCCTTGGCGTCCGGGGCGACGATCTGGACGAGGGTGCGGGTTTCCGGCTTGGCCAGGCTGTCCTTGCGGAAGTCGTAGGCCTTCTGCACGGCGGCCTGGTCGATGGCGACGGTCGGCTCCAGGGCCTTGGCGCTGACGCGCATGATCGACAGGACGCGGGTCTCCGGACGCGTCAGGCGCTCGGCGTTTTCCTTCATGAAGGCGGTCAGCTGGGCGTCGGTCGGCGGGGCCGGGCGCTCGACCGACGCCGGGTTCACGGCGAAGGCGGCGACGTCGCGCGCTTCCAGGATGTAACCGCCTTGCAGGGCGCCATAGATGCGCGGGGCCTTCAGGCCGGCGGCGACGGCCGAGAAGAAGTGGGCGTTGGCGATCTCGTCACGCAGCGAGGCCTCGTAGTTCGCCGGCGTCAGGTTGTTCTGGGCCAGCAGCGCCGCGTAGGCCTGCTGGTCGAACTTGCCGGTGATCGGATTGAACGGACGCTGGGTGGGCGGCAGCTGGCTCATCTGCTCGTGGACGATGTCGCCGACCAGCTTGTCCGACGGCTTCACGCCCATCTTGTTGATGGCGGCGGCCATCGATTCCTGCAGGGTCAGCTCGGCGACGATCTGGCGATCGATGCCTTGCTCGACGGCCTGGTCGGGCGTCAGGGCCTGGCCGCTGCGCTGCTCCATCGCCTTGCGATAGTTGTCGAAGCGCTGCTTGAAGTCCTGGGCGGACACCGAGCGCGAGCCCGCGCTGATCACGCCCGAGCCCTTGGGGCCCTTGAAGACGTCGCTGATGCCGAAGATGGCGAAGCTGACGATCAGCAGGCCAAACAGCAGCACCGCGAACGGCGATTTGGCGAAAGAGCGGAAACCGGCGAGCATGCGATCGAAAACCTTCCAGTCGGGTCGGCGACGCGCTCGCGCACCGACCAAGAGCAGCGGGTATAGTAGAGCCGTGGGCGCGTGAGCAAGCGCGCGGGCTTGACTTCCCAAGCGAGCGTGACGCCAAGAAGGCGCCTATGACCCAATCGAACACGACTCCTCGGCCGCTGATCGCCGGAAATTGGAAGATGAACGGCCTGAGCGCCGCGCTCGACGAGGCCCGCGCCATCGCCGCCGGCCTGGACGGCCAGCCGGCCGCCGCCCGCGTCGCCATCTTCCCGCCGGCCACCTTGCTGCACCGCCTGGCGCAGACCGTGGAGGGCACGGTCGTCCTGACCGGCGGCCAGGACTGCCACGGCAAGGCCAGCGGGGCCCACACCGGCGACACTTCGGCGGAGATGATCGTCGACGCTGGCGGCACGATGGTGATCCTGGGTCACTCCGAGCGCCGCACCGACCATGCCGAGACCTGCCAGCTGGTGGCCGGCAAGGTCGAGGCCGCGCTGGCCGCGGACCTGGAGCCCATCATCTGCGTCGGCGAGAGCCTGGCCCAGCGCGAGGCCGGCGAGGCCGTGGCCTTCGTCGTCGGCCAGCTGCACAACTCGCTGCCGCCCAGCCTGGCCGGCAAGGCCTTCAACGTCGCCTACGAGCCCATCTGGGCCATCGGCACCGGCCACGTGGCCTCGATCGACAACATCGTCGAGATGCACGCGGCGATCCGCGCCGAGCTGATCGCCCTGTTCGGCGAGCAGGGCCGGGTGGTCCCGATCCTCTATGGCGGCTCGGTCAAGCCCGACAACGCCCACGAGATCCTGGCCGCGCCCGACGTCGGCGGGGCCCTGGTCGGCGGCGCGTCGCTGAAGGCCAAGGACTTCCTGGCGATCATCGCGGCGGCGTGAGGGGCCAGAAACGGCCCCAGAATCCTTGACATCCGGGCGCCCACGTGCGCCTTACCGCGCCTTGCAAATCACCGCGTATTCAAGACTTTCATGACCTCCATGCACGCCTATCGCACCCACAACTGCGGCGCCCTGCGCGCTTCCGACACCGGTTCCTCGGTGCGCCTGTCGGGCTGGATCCATCGCAAGCGCGACCACGGCGGTCTGGTCTTCATCGACCTGCGCGACCACCACGGCCTGACGCAGCTGGTCCTGCACCCGGAGACCCCGGGCTTCGCGATCGTCGAGCGTCTGCGCGCCGAGAGCGTGATCAAGATCGATGGTGAAGTCGTCGCCCGTGACGCCAGCGTGGTGAACGCCAACCTGCCGACCGGCGAGATCGAGATTCGTGTCTCGGCCGTCGAGGTGCTGTCGGAAGCCGCCGAACTGCCGCTGCCGGTCTTCGGCGAGCCGGACTATCCGGAAGAGATTCGCCTCAAGCACCGCTATCTCGACCTGCGTCGCGAGACGCTGCACAAGAACATCGTCCTGCGCTCGCGCGTGATCCAGTCGATCCGCAACCGCATGTTCGCTCAGGGCTTCAACGAGTTCCAGACGCCGATCCTGACGGCCAGCTCGCCGGAAGGCGCGCGTGACTTCCTGGTGCCGTCGCGTCTGCACCCCGAGAAGTTCTACGCCCTGCCGCAGGCGCCCCAGCAGTTCAAGCAGCTGCTGATGGTCTCGGGCTTCGACCGCTACTTCCAGATCGCCCCGTGCTTCCGCGACGAAGACCTGCGCGCCGACCGTTCGCTGGAATTCTACCAGCTCGACGTCGAGATGAGCTTCGTCACGCAAGAAGACGTGTTCGCGGCCATTGAGCCCGTCATGCACGGCGTGTTCGAGGAGTTCTCGAGCGGCAAGCCGGTTTCGCCGATCTCGGGCACGCACACCTTCACCAACGACCTGGGCGACTCGTTCGAGCACCAAGGCTTCGAGCGCCTGACCTACATGCAGTCGATGGCCTGGTACGGCAGTGACAAGCCGGACCTGCGCAACCCGATCAAGATGCAGAACGTCTCGGAGCACTTCCGTGATGGCGGCTTCGGCCTCTTCGCCAAGATCCTGGGCGCGGACGCCAAGAACCAGATCTGGGCGATCCCAGCTCCGACCGGTGGTTCGCGCGCGTTCTGCGACCGCATGAACAGCTGGGCCCAAGGCGAAGGCCAGCCAGGCCTGGGCTATGTCTTCTGGTCGGAAGACCAGGGCGGCTGGGGCGGCCCGATCGCCAAGAACCTGGGCGAACCGACCCAAGCGCTCATGGAGTCGCTGGGCCTGGGCGCCGGCGACGCCGCCTTCTTCGTGGCCGGCGATCCCTCCGTGTTCGCCAAGTTCGCGGGCCTGGCCCGCACGCGCGTCGGCACGGAGCTCAAGCTGGTCGACGAGAACCAGTTCAAGTTCTGCTGGATCGTCGACTTCCCGATGTTCGAGTGGAACGAGGACGAGAAGAAGGTCGACTTCAGCCACAACCCGTTCTCGATGCCGCAAGGCGGTCTGGAGGCCCTGGAGACCCAGGACCCGCTGACCATCCGCGCCTACCAGTACGACATCGTCTGCAACGGCTACGAGCTGTGCTCGGGCGCGATCCGGAACCACAAGCCCGAGATCATGCTCAAGGCCTTCGCCACCGCCGGCTATGGCCCGGAAGTGGTCGAGGAGCAGTTCGGCGGCATGCTGAACGCCTTCCGCTATGGCGCCCCGCCGCACGGTGGTCTGGCCCCCGGCATCGACCGCATCGTCATGCTGCTGGCCGACCAGGTCGCCATCCGCGAAGTCATCGCCTTCCCGCTGAACCAGCAGGGCCAGGACCTGCTGATGAACGCGCCGGCCAACGTGCTCGACAAGCAGCTCAAGGAGCTGCACATCCGCACCGCGCCGCCTATCAAGGTCTAAGGCGCGGGCGGTAGAGCCCAGAAACAAAGAAGCCCTCCGGTCTTGCGATCGGAGGGCTTTTTCTTGGTCGGTTGGCCTGGAGGCCGACTACCACTTCTTCGGCGGCGCCGGAGGGGCAGGGGGCGCGGGCGGCGCC